>SHXL01000059.1 GCA_009693345.1 Betaproteobacteria bacterium | reverse complement strand
CGCATCCGGCGCTGCACCGGCCAGGCAACGCGCCTCCAGGCTGTTGGGCGTCAGCACCGTCACGAGTGGCAGAAGCCCGCTGCGCAATACCTCAATCGTTTCTGCATCCGCGAGCACGTCCCCCCGGCCGGAGGCGAGCACTGGATCGAGCACCACGGGTATGCGTGGATGCTCCGCGAGGATGGCGGCAATAACCCGTGCGTTGCCGGGGGATCCGAGAACACCGAGCTTGAACGCCGCGACCGGCATGTCTTCGAGCACGCGGCGCGCCTGGCGCTCGACCCACGCCGTTTCGATCGCAAGCAGGCTCTCGACGCCGCGCGTGTCCTGCACCGTGAGCCCGGTAAGAACCGACAGTGGATGACAGCCGAGGCTCGCGAGCGTGAGCAGGTCCGCCTGCAGGCCTGCGCCGCCGGTCGGATCGGAAGCGGCAAAGGCAAGTACCGCAGGAGGTGACGACGACATGCGCTATTATCCGGGGCAATTTTACTGTCCCGCCTCCAATGACCGAGCAACAAGTTCAATTCAAGACGTGGATGTGCCTCATCTGCGGATGGGTTTACGACGAAGCCGCAGGAATTCCCGGTGAAGGCATCGCACCGGGCACGCGTTGGGAGGACGTGCCGATGAACTGGACCTGTCCCGAGTGCGGCGCGCGCAAGGACGACTTCGAAATGATGGAGATCTGAAGCTTCCGTCCCGGGAGAAATCAGCGGACGGCGGGCGCACGATGCGGTAAAATGGCGCCGAGCGTGTCCTCGATCAATCTGACGAATCATTTCCTGATCGCCATGCCCAACATGGCAGATCCGTACTTTGCAAAGACGCTGACCTACGTCTGCGAGCACAACGATCAAGGGGCGCTCGGCATTGTCGTCAACCGCCCGATCGACATGACCCTGCAGGCGCTGTTCGAGCGCCTGTCCCTGAGCCTCAAGAACAGTACTTTCGCCGAACTGCCGATCTATTTCGGCGGCCCGGTGCAGACCGATCGAGGCTTCGTCCTGCACCTGCCCGCAGGCGAGTGGCAGTCGACGTTGAAGGTAAGCAGCGGGGTGCGCGACACCATCGGCCTGACCACCTCCAAGGACATACTCGAGGCGGTCGGCCGCGGCGAGGGCCCTGCGAAGATGCTGGTTTCGCTCGGCTACGCCGGCTGGTCGGCCGGCCAGATCGAGCATGAACTGAAGCAGAACGCCTGGCTCACTGTCGAGGCAAGGGACGCCATCCTGTTCGACATTCCTGCCGATGAGCGCCTGCCCGCGGCCATGCAGTTGCTGGGGATCGACTACGCGCAGCTCGCCGACCAGGCGGGACATGCCTGACAAGGCCCGCCGTTTAGCCGCCAATACTGTTCTTGCGTTCGATTTCGGATTGCAGCGTATCGGTGTCGCCGTGGGCGAAGCGGAACTCGGCACCGCGCATCCGCTGCCGGGCGTCGCCGCGCAGACCCAGCCCGGACGCCTCATTGCGATCGAACGCCTGGTGCAGGAGTGGAAACCTTCCCTGCTGGTCGTCGGGCGCCCGCTCGGCGAGGACGGTGCGCCCCACGAAATGACGCGCCGGGCCGAGCGTTTCGCGCGCCAGCTGAACGGCCGCTTCAGTCTCCCGGTGGAGATGATCAACGAGCGCTACAGCTCGGTGGAGGTCGAGAGCCGCATGCGGGCAGCGTACGGCAAGCGCAAGACAGCCACCCTGGCGAGGGGCAAAACCCTCGATTCACACGCTGCGCAAATCATCCTCGAGCAATTCTTCGGTGACCGCAGTTCGTGACCAAGATTCCTGACGCCGAAGCATTGCTGCCCAGGCTTGTGGCCGAGCTCAAGGTGCGCGTCACGCCTGCCACGGCGATGATCGGCCTGCATACCGGCGGCGCCTGGCTTGCCGAGCGGCTGCATCCGCTGCTCGGGCTGAAGGAACCGCTGGGGCTCATGGATATCGCGTTCTACCGCGACGATTACGCCAAGGAGGGACTCAAACACGATCCCAAGCGCACCAGGATTCCGTTTGAGGTCGAGGGCCGGGAGATCCTGCTGGTGGACGACGTGCTCTACACCGGGCGCACGGTGCGCGCGGCGTTGAACGAACTCTTCGACTACGGCCGGCCGAAAAGCATCACGCTGGTGGTCCTTGCCGACCGCGGCGGCCGGCAGCTGCCGATTGCCGCGCAGTACTGCGGCGCGCAAGTTGACGTGCCCGAGGGCATGCGGCTTCGTCTCAGGCGCGCGGCGAACGGCAGGCTTGCACTGGAGCTCGAGCGTGCCGCGTAGTTTCCCTCACAACCCGCAGCTCAACGCCAACGGCGAGCTTCAGCACCTGCTTTCGATCGAAGGGCTGCCGCGCGAAATACTCATTCAGATTCTGGACACCGCCGAGTCCTTCGCCGGCGTCACCGAACGGGAAGTGAAGAAAGTGCCGCTGCTGCGCGGCAAGAGCGTATTCAACCTGTTCTTCGAAGCGTCGACCCGCACGCGCACCACCTTCGAGATTGCGGCCAAGCGGCTCTCGGCCGACGTCATCAATCTTAACGTCGCGGTGAGTTCGCAATCGAAGGGCGAATCACTGCTCGATACGGTGGCCAACCTCTCTGCGATGCAGGCCGACGTGTTTGTAGTGCGCCACGGTTCCTCTGGCGCGCCTTACCTGATCGCGCGACACGTCAAGCCGCACGAGCATGTCATCAACGCGGGCGACGGCAGGCACGCGCACCCGACCCAGGGCCTGCTCGATCTCTTTACCATTCGCCACTACAAGAAGGACTTTGCACGGCTCACGGTGGCGATCGTGGGCGACGTGCTGCATTCCCGCGTCGCGCGGTCCCTGATCCACGGTCTCACCACGCTGGGCGCCCCCGAGGTGCGCGTGATAGGCCCTCAAACCTTGCTGCCGGCGAGGGTCGAAACGCTCGGCGTGCGCGTGTTCCACGACGTGCGCGCCGGCCTCAAGGATTGCGATGTGGTGGTGATGCTGCGGCTGCAGAACGAACGCATGAACGGCGCGCTGCTGCCCTCGGCACAGGAATTCTTCAAGCACTACGGCCTGACCGCGGACAAGCTCGCGCTCGCGAAGCCCGACGCCATCGTGATGCACCCGGGGCCGATGAATCGTGGCGTGGAGATCGACTCTTCCGTGGCCGACGGCCCGCATTCGGTGATCCTGCCGCAGGTCACCTTCGGCATTGCGGTGCGCATGGCGGTGATGTCCATCGTGGCGGGGAACTAGGAAAAACGGCGGATGAAGATCCTGATCAAGGGCGGACGCATCGTCGATCCTGCCAGCGGGCGGGATGAAATTGGGGATGTATTCGTCTCCGATGGAAAAATTTCCGGCACGAAAGAGAAAACAGATCGAACCATTGACGCCAAAGGTCTTGTTGTCGCACCCGGCCTGATCGACCTGTCGGCACGCCTGCGTGAACCGGGTTATGAATACAAGGCGACGCTCGAATCGGAAATGGACGCCGCGGTGGCAGGCGGCGTAACCAGTCTCGCCTGTCCGCCGGACACCGATCCGCCTTTGGACGAGCCGGGCCTGGTGGACATGCTGCGCCGGCGCGCCAAGGCGCTTGCCCGGGCGCGCGTCTATCCGATCGGCGCGCTGACGGTGAAGCTGGCGGGAGAGCGCCTGACCGAGATGGCCGAGCTTGCCGAGGCGGGCTGCGTCGCCTTCTCTCAGGCCAACGCGCCCCTGGCCGACACGCAGGTGCTCTGGCGCGCGATGCAGTACGCCGCCACCTTCGGCTTTCCGGTGTGGATGCGGGCAGAGGACCCATGCCTCGCGCGCGGAGGCGTCGCGCATGACGGCGAAGTCGCGACCCGGCTGGGATTGCCCGGCATCCCGGCGTTTGCCGAGACCATCGCGCTGGGCAGCCTGCTGCAGCTGGTGCGCGCCACGGGCTCCCGCGTGCATGTCTGCCGTCTATCCACCGCGCTTGCCGTAGAGATGATTCGCGCGGCGAAAAAAGAGGGGCTGCCGGTCAGCTGCGACGTCGGCATCCATCACGTGCATCTGTCGGAAATGGACCTCGGCTACTACGATTCGCACTGCCGGCTCGAGCCGCCGCTGCGCTCGCAGCGCGACCGCGAAGCGCTCGCCGCCGGCCTTGCCGACGGCACCATCGACTGCGCGGTATCCGACCACACGCCGGTCGACGAAGACCAGAAGCAATTGCCGTTTGCCGAAGCCGAGCCGGGAGCGAGCGGCCTTGAGTTGCTGCTGCCGCTGGTACTCAAATGGGGCGCAGCGCGGAAATTGCCGCTGGCAACGTCCCTGGCGCGGGTTACCAGCGACCCGGCACGCATCCTCGGCGTGCAATCAGGCCGCATCGAACCGGGCGCGCCCGCGGATCTGGTGCTGTTCGACCCCGGGCAGCACTGGCGCGTCGTTCTCGAAGCGCTCAAGAGCCAGGGCAAGAACACGCCATTTCTCGGCTATGAGCTGGCGGGGCGGGTGCGGGCGACGCTTGTCGCCGGCAGCGTCGTCTACGAAGCCTAGTCCCCGGACCCGCGCGCAATGCGCTCGCCCTGTTTCGCTTTGTCTTGCCTGGCTGCGCTTGCCGGCTGCGGCATGCTGTCGACGCGCGAAGCGCAGCAGCCATTGGCGCAAACCCAATCGCCCGACAGGCCCGCCGCGGCAACGACTGCCACGCCGAGAAAAGGCGCCTATTACAAGGATGATGGCCCAGGTGACAGTCCGTCTCCGAACCTTGCGGAGGTATCGGATGCGGTGCCGAAGGCCGAGCCCCTGCACCGATTCGCCAACCGCCCCTACCAGGTGTTCGGCAAGGACTACGCCCCAGTCGCGAGCTCGGCGTCGTTCAAGCAGACCGGGATCGGGAGCTGGTACGGCCGGCGCTTTCACGGCGCGCCCACCTCTAGTGGTGAACCCTACGATATGTACGGAATGACCGCGGCCCATCCGACGCTGCCGATTCCGAGCTACGTGCGCGTCACCAATGTCGCCAACAGTCGCAGCGTCGTGGTGCGGATCAACGATCGCGGCCCGTTCCACTCGGACCGCGTCATCGATCTGTCCTACGCCGCCGCCTGGAAGCTCGGCTACGCTGAGGCCGGGAGTGCACGCCTTGAAGTGGAATCCGTGTTTCCCGAAAAAACAGAACCGGTCCGCGAAGCAAGAGCCGAAGCCCAAGGCGTGTTCCTGCAGTTAGCGGCCTTTTCTGCGCGAGAGTCGGCCGAGAATTTCCGTATTCGTGTCTACCGCGAACTGGCCTGGCTGTCCGAAGCGATCCAGATTGTCGCCGCCGGCAGCGTCTTCCGCCTGCACCTCGGCCCCTACCGCTCGCAGGACGAGGCACGCTCGATTGCGGATCGAATCCAGGCGGAACTGAGTCTGCGGCCGATGCTCGTCGGAAGGTAACCAATGTTGCGCTACTGCTTCTTCCTGTTCCACTTTCTGCCGGCGCTCGCCATGGCGCAGGCGCCCCAGCCGCCGCAGGTGACGGGCCGTGCCTGGATGGTCGTGGATGTCTCGAGCGATCAGATTCTCGCGGCGGAGAAGCCGGACGAGCGCTTCGAGCCTGCATCGCTCACCAAGCTGATGACGGCTTATCTGGTGTTCGCCGCGCTGAAGGAGAAAAAACTCTCGCTCGAGCAGCAGGTGAACGTGTCGGAGCGCGCCTGGCGCGCTCCCGGCTCGCGCATGTTCATCGAGCCGCGCAAGCCGGTGAGCGTGAGTGAACTGATCCAGGGCATGATCGTGCAGTCGGGCAACGATGCCTGCATTGCCCTCGCCGAGCAGCTGGCCGGATCCGAGGAGGCGTTCGCGGGAATGATGAACCGCGAGGCCGAGCGGCTCGGCATGAAGAACACGCGGTACATGAATTCCTCGGGCCTGCCCGACCCGCAGCACTATTCGACCGCGCGCGATCTCTACCTGCTCGCCATCGCGCTGATCCGCGATTTCCCGGAGCAGTACGCGCAGTACTACTCGCAGCGCGAGTACCGCTACAACGGCATCATCCAGCCGAATCGCAATCGCCTGCTGTGGCTGGACAACACGGTGGACGGCGTCAAGACCGGCTTCACCGAGGCGGCGGGCTATTGCCTGGTCGCGTCCTCGAAGCGCGGCCCGCGCCGCCTGCTCTCGGTGCTGCTCGGCTCGACCTCGGAGACGATGCGCGCACAGGAGTCGCAAAAGCTGTTGAACTGGGGGTTCCAGCTCTTCGATGCGGTGCGCCTCTACGCGGGCAACGCGCCGGTAAAAGAGATCGAGATCTGGAAGGGCGCGCGCGCGACATTGAAGGCCGGTTTTCGCGCCGATCTGTTGGTCACCGTACCCAGGGGCCAGGGCGAGAGGCTGAAGGCTGAACTGCTCGCGCTGTCGCCGCTAGTCGCGCCGATCGCGGCGGGCGCCCGAGTCGGCAACCTGCGCGTGACGCTCGATGGCAGGCCGCTCGGCGAATACCCGGTGGTCGCCCTGGAAGAAGTTCCCGCAGCGGGGATTTTCGTGCGGGGCTGGGATACACTGCGGCTCTGGCTGAGGTAATGGGCAGGAAAATGCGATGAGCATGGTTTTTCTGAATGGTTTGTTCATGCCGGTCGAAGAGGCGCGCGTTCCCGTGCTCGACCGCGGATTCATCTTCGGGGACGGGGTCTACGAACTGATTCCCGTGTACTCGCGCGTGCCGTTCCGCATGGACGAGCACCTCGCGCGTCTGGAGCGCAGCCTGGCCGCGGTCCGGATCCGCAATCCCTACGGCCGAGAGGAATGGCGCGACATCATCCTGCAACTGGTCGCGAAGCAGTCCTTCGAGGACCAGGGCGTGTACTTCCAGGTGACGCGCGGCGTCGCCAGGCGCGATCACGCGTTCCCCAAGGACAGCGCGCCGACCGTATTCGTGATGTCCAATCCGCTTGTCAACCCGCCGCAAGAACTGGTGGAACGCGGTGCGGCGGCGGTCAGCGCGGTAGACAACCGCTGGCATCGCTGCGACATCAAGTCCATTTCGCTCATCGGCAACTGCCTGCTGCGCCAGGTCTCGGCCGACGCGGGCGCGGTGGAGACGATCCTGTTCCGCGACGGCAAGCTCACCGAGGCCTCGGCGTCGAACGTTTTTGTCGTCAAGGGGGGCGTGATCCTGTCGCCGCCCACGTCGAACCTGATCCTCCCGGGCATCACCTACGACGTGATCGCCGAAATCGCGCAAGCCGCCGGGCTGCCGCTCGAATACCGCGAAATCGGCGAAGCCGAGGTGCGCGGCGCGGACGAAGTCTGGATAACGTCCTCGTCCAAGGAAGTGCTTGCGATTGTGACGCTCGACGGCAAGCCCGTCGCCGGCGGCAGGCCCGGCCCGGTGTTCCGCCGGGTCCATGCGTTGTATCAGGAATTCAAGCAAAAGGTCATGCGTGCAGGAAAGGAACGGCAAGTCGCCTGAGGACGGGAAGCCGCTTGAAACGGCTTCTTTGCTCGACTTTCCAACGGCGTTCCCGATCAAGATCATGGGCCGCCGGGAAAGCGGATTTTCCACGGCCGTGATCGAGATTGTGACCCGGCATGCGCCGGATTTCATGCCCAGCACGCTCGAAACGCGTCCCAGCCGCGAAGGCAAGTACGTCAGCCTGACGGCCACCGTGAATGCCACCTCGCAGGAACAGCTCGATGCCCTCTACCGCGAACTCTGCGACCACCCTTCCGTGGTCATGGTGTTGTGATGTTGGTTGCAGAAAAAATTCTTATAAAACAACTCGGGACGACTGACTACCAACCCACCGTCGAAGAGATGCGCGAATTCACCGCGCGGCGCGGTGCCGATACGCCCGATGAACTCTGGCTGCTCGAGCATCCCCCGGTCTATACGCTGGGCCTTGCCGCCGACGCGGCGCACGGGCCGAAAGTCGGTGGCGGCATTCCCGTTTTGCAGGTTGACCGCGGAGGCGAGATCACCTACCACGGTCCGGGACAGGTCGTTCTCTACACGCTGGTGGATCTCGCGCGCCGCGGCATCAAGGTGAAGCAGTTCGTGGCGATGCTCGAGCAATCTGTGATCGACCTCCTCGGCAGCCGCGCCGAAAGCGGGGTTGAACGCGCGCAGCGCGTTGCCGGCGCGCCCGGCGTGTATGTGAATGGCGCGAAAGTCGCCGCGCTCGGCATCCGCGTCTCGCGAGGCTGTGCCTACCACGGTCTCGCACTCAATGTCGACATGGACCTGACGCCGTTTTCCGCGATTAATCCCTGCGGCCATCCCGGAATGCAAGTGACACAGACCCGTGATATTGGGATCAAGGAAGACAAGAAAATGCTGGGCAGAAGACTCGCTGGCATTCTGGCCGGGAAACTCGAACATGCGTGAGGCCGGGGTCAAGGAAAAGGGTGCGCTGAAGACTTCGCGCCTGAAATTCTTTGCAAGGGAAAAACTGGCGAAGCCGGGCTGGATCCGTGTCCGGGCGCCCGCGACGGATTCGCGCTTTCACGATATCAAGCGGATTCTGCGCGAGCAGAAGCTGCACACGGTCTGCGAGGAAGCCTCGTGCCCGAACATCGGCGAGTGCTTCGGCAAGGGCACCGCGACGTTCATGATCCTGGGCGACATCTGCACCCGCCGCTGCCCGTTCTGCGACGTGGCGCACGGCCGGCCGCTCGCGCCCGATGCCGAGGAACCTCGGCATCTGGCTGAAACCATCAAGAGACTGGATTTGGCCTACGTCGTAATAACCAGCGTGGATCGCGATGACCTGCGCGACGGCGGCGCGCAGCACTTCGTGGACTGCATCCGCGCAGTGCGCGCGGAATCCCCGCGCACCACCATCGAAGTCCTGGTGCCGGACTTTAGGGGACGCCTCGAGCGCGCGCTGGAGGTGCTTTCGGCCGCGCCGCCGGATGTAATGAACCATAACCTTGAAACTGTGCCGCGGCTCTATAGAGAGGCGCGGCCCGGAGGCGATTACGCGCATTCGCTTGAATTGTTTTCGTTGTATGGGAAACATGAACCTGAAACACCGACCAAATCCGGCCTGATGGTCGGGCTGGGCGAGACCGACGACGAGATACTCGGCGTGATGCGCGACCTGCGCGCGCGCGGCGTGGCCATGTTGACCATCGGCCAGTACCTCGCCCCCTCGCCGCATCACCTGCCGGTGGCGCGCTATGTGCACCCCGATACCTTCGCGATGTTCGAGCGCGAGGCTGCGGTAATGGGTTTCCGGCACGCGGCGATCGGTCCCATGGTGCGCTCGTCGTATCATGCGGATCGGCAGGCGCATCACGCCGGCGTCAAGTAGGAGGTCTTCATGTTCGTGCGCGCATTTGCATTGTCCTGGTGCTCTGGACATTCCCGGCGCAGGCGAACCTTGATGCGCTCAGCAATCAGGACGCGGTTTCCGGCTTCAAGGCCGCGCTCGAGAAGGGCTCGGGCGTCGCGGTCGACCTGCTCGGCAAAACCGACGGCTTCCTCGGCAATGGCGCGGTCAAGATCCCGCTGCCCGATTCCCTGAAGAAATTCAGGTAGGCGCTTCCAGCCGGCGGCATGGCGGTACTTTCGATCGCAGTTCTCGCGTGTGCCGTCGGCTTTTTCATCGGCTCGGTCGGTGTCGGCGGGATTCTTCTCATTCCGCCGCTTGCCTTTCTCGGTGACGTTTCGATCCATGAGGCCTCCGCAACGGCGCTTTTCACGTTCTTCTTTACCGGGGTCTACGGGACATGGCTCTTTCAGCGCAGAGGCAGCATTGAGTGGCGCATAGCCGCACCGGTCTGCGTCGGTTCGGTGCTGTTTTCGTACCTAGGCGCGTGAGCAAATTCACTGATGGATTCCCGGATTCTTCAGGTGGTAATTGCCGTCGTGGTGGGCCTGGCGGGACTCTATATCTTTGTCCCAGCATCCCGGCCGTTGGTCACGCGAGTGCATGTCCGCGAGCATCGGGCAGTACTGGTGGGACTCGGAGCACTCTGCGGGCTCGGTTCAGGGATCACCGGGGCCGGGGGTCCGCTCTTTTCGGTACCGCTGATGCTTCTGCTCGGCTTTGCGCCATTGGTGGCTATCGGTACAGGGCAGGTCCTGTAGATCGCTTCAGCCGGGGCGGGGTCGATCGGAAACTTTCAGTACGGCACCATCAATTTCGGCTATGCGGTCTCGCTTCTCGCCGCCGAGCTTGCCGGAGTCTACGCCGGTGTGCGGCTTGCCCATCGGCTGAACAGCTTCGTGCTGCGCATGATGGTGGCCGTGCTCTGTATCGGCGCAAGCGTGCTGATGCTGCTCCGCCTGCGCTAGGCAGTTGCCGGTACGTGCGTGTTATACCCCCAAACGCACATGGACGTAGTTAGATGACGTGGGACGGCGCTGCACTATGAAAACGGGCTGTTATTGCGCCCGTCGTGCAGACCTACTTGGGGGTATGTGGTGGAGGCGGCGGGAATCGAAATCCGAACGCTCCCGCACGTGATTGGACGTTACGGAATTAACCGCCCGGTGCCGATACCATTTTTTCATTAATAGCGACTCGCGACGCGACATAAGCGACATTGTGCACCGCTGCGTCTGGGCTGAGGAGCGTAAAGATGGGCATCACACGGGGCGCCGTGCGGCCAGGGGCGGATAGATTTTCCTATCCGTTAATGCGCTTGATCCCAATTGTGCCCGACGCCGACGTCCACGATCAGTTCCACGTCGAGTTTGGCGACGCTCTGCATCAGCTCGCGGACTTTTTCCTTCACTTCTTCCAGTTCGTTTTCCGGCACTTCCAGCACCAGCTCGTCGTGCACCTGCATGATCAGCTTGCTCGTGCACTTTTCCTCGTCAAGCCAGTTCTGCACTGAAACCATCGCAAGCTTTATCAGGTCGGCGGCGGTGCCCTGCATCGGCGCGTTGATCGCGGCGCGCTCGGCGCCCTGGCGGCGCGCCGGCGAGCCGGACTGGATCTCGGGCAGGCGCAGGCGGCGGCCGAAGACGGTTTCGACGTAGCCTTCGCGGCGCGCTTTTTCCCGGGTTTCGTCCATGAATTTCTTCACCCCCGGGTAGCGGGTGAAGTAGGAGTCGATGTAGGACTGCGCGGTGGCGCGCTCGCTGCCGAGGTTCTGTGCCAGGCCGAACGCGCTCATGCCGTAGATCAGGCCGAAGTTGATCACCTTTGCGGTGCGCCGCTCGTTCTTGGTGACTTTCTCCAGCGGCACGCCGAACACTTCGGCCGCGGTGGCCTGGTGCACATCATGGCCGTGGTCGAAGGCGTGGCGCAGGCCCTTGTCGCCCGAGAGGTGCGCCATGATGCGCAGCTCGATCTGCGAGTAGTCCGCCGAAATGATCTTCGATCCCGGCGGCGCGATGAAGGCTTCGCGGATGCGGCGTCCCTGTGGGGTGCGGATCGGAATGTTCTGCAGGTTGGGGTCGTTCGAGGCGAGCCGGCCGGTGACCGCGGTGGCCTGGGAGTAGGTGGTGTGCACACGCCCGGTTTTCGCGTCCACCATGCGCGGCAACTTGTCGGTGTAGGTGGATTTCAGTTTGGCGAGGCCGCGGTATTCCAGCAGCAGCTTGGGTAGCGGATAGTCGAGCGCGAGTTCGGCGAGCACGTCCTCGTCGGTCGAGGGCTGGCCTTTGGGGGTCTTCTTCTTTACCGGCAGCTGCTGCTTGTCGAACAGGATTTCCTGGATCTGCTTGGGCGAGTTGAGATTGAAGGGCTGCCCAGCGGCCTGGTAGGCCTTCTGCTCGAGTTCCATCATTTCCTTGCCGAGTTCATGGCTTTGCGCCTCGAGCTTGGCGCTGTCGATCAGCACGCCGTTGCGTTCCATCCGCAGCAGCACCGGCATAGCCGGCATTTCGATCTTCTCGTAGATGGACTTCAGTTTTTCATCCGCCGATATCTTTTGGTACAAGACTGAATGTACGCTCAGAGCGCAATCCGCATCTTCGGCGGCGTATTCGGTGGCGTGCCCGATGTCCACTTCCGCGAACGAAATGCGCGACGCACCCTTGCCGGTCACCTCGTCGTAGGAAATGGTTTTCCAACCCAGGTGCCGCTGCGCGAGCGTATCCAGGTCGTGCCGTTCGTGCACTTCGTAGACGTAGGACTCGAGCAGCGTGTCGTGCGCGATGCCGCGCAGTTGCACGCCGTGATTGGCGAGGATGTGCGCGTCGAACTTCAGGTTCTGGCCGACTTTCGGGTGGCGATCGCTTTCCAGCCAGTCCTTCAGGATCTTCAGCGCATTTTGCACGCCGGTCTGCTCCGGCGCGCCGGGATACTCGTGGGCGAGCGGCAGGTACCAGGCGGCATCGCCGAAAGCGAACGACATGCCCACCAGCTTCGCTACCATCGGTTCGAGGCCCGTGGTCTCGGTGTCGAAACCAACCAGTTCGGCCTTCTCGAGCTTCTTCAGAAAATCCGCAAGATCTTTCTCGGTGTGGAGCGTGAGGTATTTGCGTCGATCGAGCGGTGCGGTCGTCGATGGCGGGTCCGGTAATGAAGTGGCTGCCGGGACGGGCGCATTGCCCCGGACCTCGCGAAGCATGGTCTTCATGCCGTAGCGCTCGAAGAATTCCCCCAACTTGACCGCGTCAGGTTCCTTTGCTCCCAGATCGCCCAGCCCGACCGGGAGCTTGACGTCGCGTTTTACGGTGAGAAGTTCGCGCCCCTTGGGCAGCCAGTCGAGCGCCTTTTGCAGGTTCGCACCGACCGCGCCGGGAATCTCGGCGGCGTGCGCCATCACCTGGTCGAGCGAACCGTATTGCTGGATCCATTTCGCCGCGGTCTTCGGTCCCACCTTGTCGACGCCGGGTACGTTGTCCACGGCGTCGCCGGTGAGCGAGAGATAATCCACGATCTGCTCCGGGGTGACGCCGAATTTCTGCTTCACGCCCGCCGGGTCGAGTTTCTCGTTCGACATGGTATTAACCAGGGTCACGCGCTCGTCCACCAGCTGCGCGAGGTCCTTGTCGCCCGTCGAGATGATGCAGCTCCAGCCGCCCTGCCGCGCCTGCTCGGCGAGTGTCGCGATGACATCGTCGGCCTCCACGCCGGAGATGGTCAGGACTGGCCAGCCGAGGGCGGCGATCGCCTCCTTCAACGGCTCGATCTGGCTGGCAAGGTCTTCGGGCATCGAAGGCCGGTTCGCCTTGTACTGCGGATAGGCGTCTTCACGGAAGGTCTTGCCCTTGGCGTCGAACACGCAGGCGCGCGCCGCCGCACTGTACTCGGCCGACAGGCGCTTCAGCATGCTGAGCACGCCATGGATGGCGCCGGTCGGCTCCCCCTGAGGGTTTTTCAGTTCGGGCAGCGCGTGGAACGCGCGGTACAGGTAGTACGAACCGTCGACCAGCAGGAGTGTCTTGACCATGGAGGGGGCGAATCTTACGGGTAATGTTCCGCAATAATCCAGTGGAGTAGAATGGGGGTATGCGTCGTGCCCTGCTACTTGCCCTGTCTGTCGCGGCTGCCGCTGCCCTGGCGCAGCAGCGTCCGCCGAAACTCGAGCCCCTGCCCGAGCCGCCGCCCCT
>SHXL01000058.1 GCA_009693345.1 Betaproteobacteria bacterium | reverse complement strand
ATCAGCGAGGACAGGGCCTCTACCGCGTCGTCCACCTCGGCCTCGAAGAAGTCCGCGACCTTGCCGAGCATCGCGTCGAGCGCACCGGTTTCCTCGCCGATCATGCACATCTGCAGCACCAATGACGGGAACACATTCGCGTTCTGCATCGCGACGGTGAGCGAGGTGCCGGTCGAGACTTCCTGCTTGATCCTGATCGTCGCCTGCAGGTAGATGTAGTTGCCCGAGGCGCCGCCCACCGAATCCAGCGCCTCGACCAGGGGCACGCCCGCGGCGAACATGGTGGAGAGCGTTCGCGTCCAGCGCGCGATCGCGGCTTTCCTCAGCAGCGGGCCGAATATCGGCGCCTTGAGGCTGAGCTTGTCCATGAAGATCTGCACAGCGAGCGAGCGTTTCCAGGCTTCCAGGAAGCCGTACACCGAGCCGCCCATCGCCGGGAAGACGATGTACCAGTTGGCGACCGTCCAGTCCGATATGCCCATGATGATGAGCGTGGGCGTCGGCAAGTCGGCGCCGAAGCTTGAGAATACGCTCTTGAACGCCGGAATCACGAAAATCATGATTATCGCCGTGATGACGATCGCGACCACGACAATCGACACGGGGTAGAAAAGTGCCGATTTTATCTTCGACTTGATGGCGAGGGTTTTTTCCTTGTAGATCGCGAGCCGGTCGAGCAACGCTTCCAGAATACCGGCAGCTTCGCCGGCTGCCACCAGGTTGCAGTACAACGTGTCGAAATACAGCGGGTACTTGCGGAAAGCCTGCGCGAGGGAGGAACCGGTTTCGACCTCGGTCTTGATTTCGACCAGCAGCCTGGCGACCGCGGGGTTGCTCGCGCCCTTGCTGACGATGTCGAAGGCCTGCAGCAGGGGCACGCCGGCCTTCATCATGGTCGCCATCTGGCGCGTGAACAGCGCGACGTCTTTATCGGAGACGCTGCCGCCCCCACCCAACTTCTGCTTCTTGACCCTTGAGACAGTGACGCCCTGGCGGCGCAGCGAGGCCTGGACCATGTTCTCGCCCGCCGCGCGCATTTCACCGCGCACGGTCTTGCCGCCTTTGTCCTTGCCTTCCCAGAGGAAGGTGAATGCCTTGGGCCCGCCCTTTGCCGCCGCTGCAGTCGCCATGTTCTGCTCCCTGCCCGAAGTCGGGGTGAATGGCGATTCTAGCGCCGAGTCAAGGCCTTGGCCAAATAAGGGCAAAAATCACGCTGCTGCGATACCTCAGTGCGGAATTTCCCCGGATGGCGTGGCCGGCCTGAACAGGCGCACCATTTTCACCGCACGGCCCTGGGCGCTGACGATTTCCACCGGCACCCCGGCGATCTTGAGCGACACATTGGCCTCGGGAATGTCCTGCAGATGCTCGAGGATCAGGCCGTTGAGCGTCTTCGGTCCGTCGGTCGGCAAATCCAGGCCGAGGGCGCGGTTTACCTCGCGCACCTGCATCGCGCCGTCCGCGGTGGCAGCACCGTCGGCGTCCCACGACAGGGCCGGAGTGGCCGAGGGCAGCGAGGTGGTGAACTTGCCGATGATCTCCTCGATGATGTCCTCGAGCGTGACCAGGCCCATCAGTTCGCCGTACTCGTCCACGACCAGCGCGATGTGCTCCTTGCGCTCCTGAAAGAACTGCAACTGCGCGAGAATCGGCGTCGAAGCGGGGACGAAGTAGGCCTCGGTGACCAGTTCCTCGATCGCCTGACGGTCGAGCGATCCGGTAGCAAGCAGACCCAGTGCCTTGCGCAGGTGCAGCACGCCGAGCAGTTCGCCCTCGTGGGTGGCGAAGACCGGGAGCCGCATGTGATAGGCGGTCGATATCTGGCGCACCAGATCCTCGGGCGGCACCTCCAGCATGATCGATTCGATGCGCGTGCGCGGCAGCATGACGTCCTGCACCGTCAGTTCGCCCAGGTCGAACAGATTGAGCAGGATCGACAGGTGCTTCTTCGGCATGAAGCTCGAGGACTCGAGCACCAGGGTGCGGATCTCCTCGGGCGAAAGTTTCGGCGCTTCCGCATGTTCCTCCGGCCGCACGCGCAGGATCCAGAGCAGCGGGCCGACAAAGAGGTTCACGAACCAGGAGGCGGGCTCCAGCACGCGCATTGTCGGCTTGAGCGCGTACGCGAGCAACAGCGCCGCGCGCTCCGGATAGGTGGCGCCGATCACCTTCGGAGTGATCTCGGAAAAGATGATGATGACGAATGAAATGACGAGCGTGCTGATCGCGTAGGTGAACTTGTCCTCGCCCAGGAGGCGCACGGCCACCACGCCCGCGATCGTGGTCGCGGCTGCGATTGCCAGGGTGTTGCCGATCAGGATGCCGCCGAGCAGCCGGTCGGTGCGCTTGAGGAGCTCGGCGGCGCGCCGGGCGCCGCCGTGGCCCTGCGCAACCAGGTGCTTGAGCCGGTACCGGTTCATCGCCATCATGGCCGTCTCGGAGATCGAGAAGAATCCCGAGAGAACGAGCGTCACGAAAAGCGCGGCGAACTCCCAGCTGAGCGGGATGTCGTCCACCGGACGTCAGCTGCGGCCGAGGATGACTTCGAGCACGAAGCGGCTGCCGATTCCGGCCAGCACGACCATGATGAATCCGGTCAGGACCCAGCGCGTGGCGACGCGCCCGCGCCATCCGTAGAAATACCTGCCGGCAAGCAGGACGGCGAAAACGATCCACGAAACGACGGCAAACAGCGTTTCATGGTTGAAGCGCAATGCGCGTCCGAAGAGGGAATCGGAAAGGCTCATCCCGGTCGCGAGCGTGAGCGTCAGCAGGACGAAACCGACCGCGATCAACATGAACAGGCGGCGCTCTAGCGCCAGCAGGGGCGGCAGCCTGGCAAGCGGACCGGTCAGCAGTGCTCCCGGTGCCAGCGCGGTTCCCTGCGTGCGGGATCTGTGAAGCAGCTGTTCCAGGACCGCCATCAGCAGCGCGTAAAGCATTGCCGCGGCGAGCACGCCGTAGGCAAGAATCACCAGGAGCAGGTGCATCCTGAATTCGAAGGACGTCGTGGCAGGAACCCGCCCCGGGAACCAGACGGCGAGCGGCACGCACAGCGCGGCAAGTCCGAGGCTGACCGGCAAGATGATCTCGAGGTTTACGAACAGATTCTCGATCCAGAAAATGAGTACCACGACCCAGAGCATCGACGACAGCGCAAGAGCGAAGCCAAAGCGCGGAACTTCGGGAAGCGCCAACGTGCTCCAGATCAACCAGCCGTGCAAGCAAAGCGCGACCAGGATCGCGCTGCGCTCCCAGGCTTGCAGCCCGCCGGACGTGGGCGGCTGCGTGCGCCAGCGCGTGTACCAGAAGTGCAGCGCGAGACCGGCGTACAGGGCGCTCGCGACGACGTGAATTACAATGTCGGGCACGCATCGAGTTTAACACCCCATGCTGGACAACCTGACCTCACGCCTCGCGAAGATCGTCAAGACGATCCGCGGCGAAGCGCGCCTCACCGAAGCCAACGTCCAGGAGGCGCTGCGCGAAGTGCGCATCGCGCTGCTCGAAGCCGACGTCGCGCTACCGGTGGTGAAGCATTTCATCGACTCGGTGCGCGCCAGGGCGCTTGGCCAGGAGGTGGTCGGCAGCCTCACGCCGGGACAGGCGCTGGTCGGCATCGTGCATCGCGAGCTTGCGCAGCTGATGGGCGAGGCGGGCGCGGGGCTCGAGCTCGCGGTGGTGCCGCCGGCGGTGATCCTGATGGCCGGCCTGCAGGGCTCCGGCAAGACCACCACCGTCGGCAAATTGTCCGTATTCCTGAAGGCACAGAAAAAGAAAGTGCTGGTCGTTTCCTGCGACATTTACCGTCCGGCCGCGATCGAGCAGCTGAAGACGGTGGCCAAGCAGGCGGGCGTTGATTTTCTTTCAAGCAGTTCAGAACAAGCCGTTCCGGAAATAGCAAAGCAAGCCCTCGAATACGCAAGAACCCATTATCACGACGTCGTCATCGTCGATACCGCGGGGCGCTTGGCGATCGACGAACCGATGATGCAGGAAATCGCCGCGCTGCACGCGCAACTGAATCCGGTGGAAACGCTGTTCGTGGTCGACGCCATGCAGGGCCAGGACGCGGTCAACGTGGCGCGCGTTTTCGGCGAGCGCCTGCCGCTCACCGGCGTCGTACTTACAAAGTTGGATGGCGACGCGCGTGGGGGTGCGGCCCTTTCCGTGCGCCACGTCACGGGCAAGCCGATCAAGTTCGTCGGCACCGGGGAGAAGCTCGCGGGCATGGAGCCGTTCCATCCGGAGCGCATGGCCTCGCGCATCCTCGGCATGGGCGACATCCTGTCGCTGGTCGAGGAGGCGCACAAGCAAGTGGACGTCGAGCAGGCGCAGAAGCTCGCCGACAAGGTGCGCAAGGGCAAGGGCTTCGACCTGGAGGACTTCAAGCTGCAGCTGCAGCAGATGAACAAGATGGGAGGCATCGCCTCGATGATGGACAGGCTGCCCGCGCAGCTCGCGGCGCAGGTCAATCCGGCGCAATTGCAGGACGGCCGGCAGCTCGCGCGCATCGAGGGCATCATCAACTCGATGACGAAGAAGGAGCGCGCCAGTCCCGAGATCATCAAGGCCACGCGCAAGCGGCGCATCGCGGCAGGCGCGGGGGTGCAGGTGCAGGAAGTCAACCGGCTGCTCAAGCAGTTCGAGCAGATGCAGCAGATGATAAAGATGATGAAGGGCGGCAACCTGCAGCGCATGATGCGCAACATGAAGGGCATGCTGCCGGGCATGCGCTGAGGATCGAACGTTGAAAATCTCGCATGCCTTACTCGGGTTTGTACTCGTCTTTTTTACTCTTGCCGCACAGGCGCAACGCGACCCCGGCAGGATCATCGAGGAACTGCAGAAGCTCACCTGGCAGCGCGCGCCGGGCGAGGGCGCGATCGGGGCCAAGGCTAGGATCCGCATTCCCGAGGGCTACGCGTTTCTCGACGAGCGCAATACGCGGCGTTTCCTCGAATTGATGGGCAATCCGCCGCGCGACGGCCACTACCTGGTCGCGCCCGCCAACCTCGACTGGTTCGCGGTGTTCTCCTTCGATCCGGTCGGCTACGTCAAGGACGACGAGAAGATCGATGCCGCCGAGATGCTCGATTCGCTGAAGAAGGGCGACGCGCCCGGCAACGAGGAGCGCAAGCGCCTCGGCATGGCGCCGATCTACACCGATGGCTGGCATGTGCCGCCGCACTACGACTCGGGCACCAAGCGCCTCGAATGGGGCATGCGGCTGCGTGACGAGAACGGCGGCATCCATGTCAACTACACCAGCCGGCTGCTGGGCAGGAGCGGCGTGATGAGCGCGGTGCTGGTGTCTTCGCCCCAGACGCTGAACGACGACATGAACGCGTTCAACGGCGCGCTCGCCAGCTACCAGTTCGTCGCCGGCGAGCAGTACGCCGAGTTCAAGCAGGGCGACAGGATTGCCGAGTACGGGCTTGCGGCGCTGGTGGTGGGCGGCGCAGCCGCCGCCGCGGCGAAGGCGGGATTGTTCAAGTCGCTCGGAAAATTCCTATGGGTCATCATCGGCGGCGGGCTGATGGGCGGTTGGGCGCTGTTGAAAAAGCTCTTCGGCCGCAAGGAGGAAGTGAAACCCGGCCCACCTTCGCCGCCCGGGCAGCTGTGATCTCGGAGGCGGCCGTGATCGCGGTGGCCGCCGCCTTGTACCTGTTCGATTGCGTGGTGCTGCTCGAGCGCGGCCAGGCCCTCTGGTCGCGCGGTTCGTTGTCGTTCGGATCGAGCCACTACGAGATTCGTGGCAAGGTCGTGGCGTTCCTGAATCCCCTGACGCCATTCATTCCTGCGTTCCGCACCTCGCGTTTGTTTTCCGCAGGTTCGAAGGTGAAGCTTTCGAGGGCCGTCCAGTCCCTGGCGCCGATGGTCGCAACGAGCCTTCTGCAGTTTGTTCTTGTATTCGTCGTCCTGCCGTATTGTCTTTACCGCGCCCCGGGATGGCCGTTCTTCGTTTCACTCGTGCTTGCCTACATGAACTCGATCGCGATGCTCGGCGCCATCTGGTGGCGCTTTCACCGAGCGGGCATCGCTACGCGCCCGCTCATCGCGCTCGGGTTCGCCTGGCTGGTTTGCCTGCCGCTCTCGGCAAATGCCGCGCGCAAGGCCGGGCTCGCATCCGACGTCGCCATGGATGCTCGGCGCGCGATGCGATTCCTTCCCGCAAGCGAACGGCAGCGCGCCCGCGGCGACCTTTCAGCGCAAGTCGCGGAAGCCATGCACGAAGTGGACGAGGGCGACGAAATGTACCGCCGGCTGTCCGATCTCGGACGGCAACTGGCCGCGGAGGCTGGCAATGGACGGATTTGAACTCCTTGCGGTGGTTGTCTTCTTCCTGATTGGCTACTGGGTGGTGGATTTCTTCTGGCCAAAGAAGAAACCCAGCGACAATCCGCAAGACCGCGATCCGCCTGGCCCGGCATAGGGGGAATCGATATGGATGTACTGGGATGGACAATGACGAATCTGGCCGCCGCGCTGATACTTCCGCCGAGTGTATTTTTCGTCCTCCTGGCTGCGGGGCTGTTCTGGGGCGGCAGGTATCGCTGGGCGCAGTGGCTTGCTGCCGGGTCGCTCGTGGCATTTGCACTGCTCTCTCTGAACGTGGTGGCCTATGCGCTGGTGCAACCGTTCGAAAACCGCTGGCCTCCGCTCGATCCAGCGATCACAAAAAGGTTGGCGCCAGAGCCGGCGGTAATCGTGGTACTCGGCGGCGGCCGCACACTTGGCGCTCTTGAATATCGAGAGCGCGAAACGCTTAGTGCTGCTTCGTCGCGCAGGACTATTTACGCTGCCCAATTGTCGGAGCGGATGGGGTTGCCGGTGGCGGTCTCCGGCGGCAAGCCGGGTGGTGGCGTGCTGGGCGAGGCCGAGCTGATGAAGAATCTGCTTGAAAACGGATTAAGGCGGACAGTCATGCTGGTTGAAAACGCCAGTTTCGATACGCGCCAGAACGCGCTCTACACGGCAAAGGCGCTTGCGCGATGGAACATCCGGACGGTGGTGCTGGTTACCGATGTGACGCACATGCCCCGCGCCGCACGCGCATTCGAAGCTGCGGGGCTGAAAGTGGTGCCCGCGCCGGTGAATTTCCTGGCATCAGCGCCGTTGCAGGTCACCGATTTCATGCCATCCATGGGTGGGCTGGAGTTGTCGCGCAACGTGCTGAGGGAGCTGGTCGGGGCGCTGTGGTATGCCATTCGAGAGGCAATATGAAAATAACTTCGATCGACGCTTGCGTCCTCACCGTTCCGACATCGAAGCAGATGGCGCTGGAATTTCCGCATCACAAGCTGGTGGTGGCCGAGATCACGACCGACGGGGGAATCCGCGGCCTGGGCTACAGCGTGGTGTTTGGCGGCGGCGGTGCGGAATCGGTCCTCGTATATCTCGAGACGCGCCTCAAACCCCTGCTGATTGGCGAGGACCCGCTCGCGGTCGAGCGCCTGTGGGAAAAGATGTATCGCGGCGACCGCGGCGTGCGGCGCGTCGGCATTGCGGGCATGGCCCTGTCAGCGCTCGACATCGGGCTCTGGGACATCGCCGGCAAGGCGGCGAAACTGCCGCTCTACAGGCTCTGGGGCGCGGTGACCGATCGCGTGCCGTGCTACGGCAGCGGCGGCTGGGGCAAGTACGGGGAGAAAGAACTTATCGAAGAGGCCGGGCGCTACGCCGGCATGGGATGCCGCTACTACAAGATGAAGATCCACGACCCCGACCCGCTCGCCAACCGCAAGCGCGTCGAACTGGTCAAGAAGTCACTTGGCCCGGGCGTGCGCATGATGGTGGACGTCAACCAGAAGCTCGACGTCCTGGCCAACCAGCGCCAGGCCGCCGTGATGGAAGACCTGGATCTCGTCTGGTACGAGGAACCGGTCATCGCCGACGACCTCGCCGCCTGCGCCGAGGTCGCCGCATCGATAAAAATTCCCGTGGCGACGGGAGAAAACAACTACACCCGCTATGAATTCCGCGAGCTGATCGAGCGCAAGGCCGCGCGCTACCTCATGCCCGATGTGTGCCGCGCCAACGGCTTCAGCGAGACCCTCAAGATCGCGCATCTCGCCGCCGCCCACGGCATCGCGGTCTCGCCGCACGTCGTGTACGAGATCTCGATCCAGGTCTGCGGCGCGATATCCAACGGCTTTCTGGTCGAGCTCATGGACTGGATGCCGCCCGATCTCTTCGAGGAGCTTCCCGCGTGCGTCGACGGCCACATCCGCATCCCCGAGCGGCCGGGACACGGCATGACGCTGCAGCGGGGCGCCGTCGCGAAATACCGCAGCGCGGGCGCCTAGGCGAGAGCGCTTTCCACCCGTGTTGGCGACATCGGCAGGGCGCGCAGCCGCTTGCCGGTGAGCTGGAACATGGCGTTGGCGATCGCCGGAGCAACCGACACGACGCCGATTTCACCCATCCCCGTGGGCGCAGCGTCGCTGGCGACGATGCGCGTATGGATCTCCGACATGTCGCTCATGCGCAGCACCTTGTAGTCGTCGAAGTTCGACTGGGCGATGGCGCCGTTCCTGATCTGCAGTTCCTCGATCAGGGCCGCCGAAAGCCCGTAGACCACCGCGCTCTCGAGCTGCGCATGGACGTTTTCCGGCTGGATGATCTGGCCCGGGTCCACGGCGACCCAGTAAATGTGGACCTTGATCTTGCCGCTCTTGCGGTTTACCGAAACATGTCCTTTCCCGTTTTTGCCGACGACGGCGGATTGATGGCCTATGGGCCGGACCTGTTAAGCATGTTCCGGCAGACGGCGTCCCTCATGACGAAGATTCTGCAAGGCACCCGTCCGGGGGAGATCGCCATCGAGCGGCCTACGCGTTTCGAGATGGTCATCAATATGAAAACTGCCAAAGCGCTCGGCATCACCATTCCGCAATCTCTCCGCCTGCGCGCCGACCGGGTGATCGAGTAGTCCACCTGGTTCGGAGCCATAAGTTCTGCGGCTTGACTCGAACGCCTTACTAATATAAAGTTTTTGTAAGGTGTTTCAAAGGAAGGCCGCCACCATGTTCGTCAAGATCACTGCCAAGCGCCAAGTCACATTTCCCGCCCGCGTCCTCGATGCGCTGGGCGTGAAGCCGGGCGACCGGATCGAACTCGAGGAAGGACCCGAGGGTTTCGTCTTGCGCGCGCGGCACATCGACCGGGCGCGCCTCGCGCCGCTGCGCGGCAAATTGCGCCGTGGCGAAGGCAGCTTCGATCTCGAGGCCTTCCGCGACAACCCCGATGCCCGCACGCTTCGGGATTGATACCTCGATTCTTGTCAGGCTGGCGACCGGCGATCCCGCGGACGGCTTCGAACACTGCGTGCGCAAGCTGACCGCGCTCATCGAGCGTGACGATGCCGAGGTGTTCGCATCGAATCAGGTTATCGGCGAAACCTATGTCGCCCTGCAACATCACTATGGCGTATCCAAACCCGCCGCGCGCGCCGCGCTTGCCAGCGTGCTCAAGAGCGGTCTGGTGGCGCCGCTGAACGGGGCAGGCGTGTTCGCCTCCTTGGAGGCCGACGCGGGCTGCGGCCTGCTCGACCGCCTGATCGCCGACGAATACCGCCGCGCCGAACTCACCACGCTCACGCTCGACCGCAAGATGGGCGCTCTCCCGCAAGTACAACGTATCTAGCGCGGCACCGTCGTCCGCCTGACGCGGCGGATCAACGACGCCTACGCTGAGGCAATTCGTGCCAAGCCTTAGTTTTGTCCAGATTTCGGCAGTATGACTTTGCCAGCCGCTTCTTTCCCGTCAGGTGTTAGCTCCCAAATTCCACGCGGCGAGATTCTGCTGATGTAACCACGATCCTTGAGTGCATTGCGGGCCCAAGCAATGGTGTTCTCCGCTTTGGTTTCCCCGGTGCTTACTAACTCCTGATCTGCCGGGCCGATATGGCCGTTCTTCATCATTCGCTTGATGATGGGGTGCGTTACATCCCGCTTGTGACCCTTGCCGTTAAATTCTCTAAGGAGTACGTAAAGAAGGTATTTCTCGTACGACGACTGCGGGGTCAATGCATCTGCAGCAGCAACGCCATCGTTAGATTTCTGCGGTGTGCCCGCGCTGGATTTCGGGACTGCGACCTCGTGCTTTTTAAGAACACCCTGCTCTTCGAGCAGGCGGCGAATTACCATGCTCGGCGAATCGATGAAGGGTTTGGCCAGTTGCTGCAGGCCTTCGAAGACATCCTGCTCTACGCGGATGGTTGGCATGTGACATTGTAACATTGTTCACTTTACTTTAAAGCTCTCGCAAAGCGGAATTCATGCGTATAATCCGCTCCCTTTCGCAGTTCAGAGGATCTCTAAATGGTGGTTATTCGACTGGCGCGAGGCGGCGCCAACAAACGGCCTTTCTACCATCTGGTAGTGGCTGATTCGCGTCGCGCGGCTACCGGCCGCTTCATCGAGAGCGTGGGCTTTTACGATCCGAAGGCGCCCGAGGGTCGCGAGTCGTTGCGCGTCAATGTCGAGCGCATCAAATACTGGGAAGGCAAGGGCGCGCAGCCTTCGTCGACGGTGGTGCGGCTCGTGAAGCAGTTTGGCAAGGCCAAAAAAGCAGCCTGAGGGATTGATCGAGTTCGGCCGCGTTGCCGGTCCCTATGGCGTGCGCGGCTGGGTGAGGGTCGTGGTGGACGAACCCGAGATGCTCGCCGCGCAGCCGGTCTGGTGGATCGGCGGCGATGAGTACAAGGTCGAGGAAACCAAGGTCCACTCCGGAACGCTGCTGGCGAAGCTGGGCGGTATCGATACTCCCGAGCTGGCGCGCAAGCACAAGGGCAAGGCGGTTTCGATTCCGCGGCCCGATGCTGGAGATGGTCGGTACTACTGGGACGACCTGGTCGGCCTCGAAGTGGTGAATTCGCAGGGGCTGGTGCTCGGCGTGGTGAAGGGGTTGTTCTCCAACGGCGCGCACGATGTGATGGAGCTTTCGGGAGACAAGCCCAGACTGCTTCCTTGGGTGCCGGACGTAGTGGTGAAGAAGGTCGATCTGCCCGAAAGGCGGATCGAAGTGGAGTGGGGGGCGGATTGGTGAGGGGAAACCCGTGATCCGCTTCGATGTGGTGACGCTGTTCCCGGAGATGTTCGCGGCGGTGACGGCGAGCGGCATCAGCGGGCGGGCGCTGGAAACGGGGCTCTGGTCGCTCGGGTTGTGGAACCCGCGCGATTTCACCAAGGACAATTACCGGACGGTGGACGACCGTCCGTACGGCGGCGGGCCCGGCATGCTGATGCTGGCCGAGCCGCTGGAGAGGGCGCTGGATGCGGCCAGGGATGCGGGCGGCGGGAAGGTTATCTACCTCTCGCCGCAGGGCAGGAAGCTCGATCACGAAAAGGTGATGGAGCTTGCTGGAAGAGAAGCGACGACGTTGCTGTGCGGTCGCTACGAAGGCGTGGATGAACGCTTGATCCGGTGCCGGGTGGACGAAGAGCTGTCGCTCGGGGATTACGTTCTCTCCGGTGGCGAGTTGGCGGCGATGGCGGTGATCGACGCAGTGGTGCGCCAGATTCCGGGCGCGCTCGGCGGCGAGCAGTCGGCGGCCGAGGAGTCCTTCGTGCAAGGGCTGCTCGATTGCCCGCAGTACACGCGCCCCGAGATTTACGAGGGGGAAAAGGTGCCGGAGATTCTGTTGTCCGGGCACCACGAGAACATCCGGCGCTGGCGGTTGCAGCAGGCGCTGGGCAGGACCTGGCTGCGGAGGCCCGACCTCCTCGCGGCGAGGAAGCTGAGCGACGACGAACGAAAGTTGCTGGAGGAATTCCAGCGGGAGAATGGAAAATGAACCTGATCCAGAAACTCGAGCAGGAAGAAATGCAGCGCATGAAGAAGAGCGTCCCCGAGTTCTCACCGGGCGATACCGTCGCCGTGCGCGTGAACGTGGTCGAGGGCGACAAGAAGCGCGAGCAGTCTTTCGAAGGCGTGGTGATCGCCAAGCGCAATCGCGGGCTGCGCTCCGCCTTCATCGTGCGCAAGATCTCCTCCGGCGAGGGCGTCGAGCGCACCTTCCAGACCTATTCGCCGCTGATCGCCGGCATCGAGGTGAAGCGCAAAGGCGAAGTGCGCCGCTCCAAGCTCTATTACCTGCGTCAGCGTTCGGGCAAGAGCGCGCGGATAAGGGAGAAACTCGGGGAAAAGCCCGGCGAGCGCGGCGAGGCTGTCGAGGACGCCGTCGAGGAGTAGAAATCGGCAACGCGGGCATATAATCCGCCAATGCGCCGCGAGCAGGTTTCGATCAGCCCGACCACCGAAGTCATCGCCGCAATCCGCGCGGGCAACATTGTCGTGCTGGTTGACGACGAGGACCGCGAGAACGAGGGCGACCTCGTCTTCGCCGCGGATTTCGTCACCCCGGAGAAGGTCAATTTCCTCGCCACGCACGGCCGCGGGCTGATCTGCATGCCGCTCACCGCGGCGCACGCCGAGCGGCTGGACCTCAAACCGATGGTGAGCGAGAACCGCTCGCGCCACGGCACCAATTTCACGGCTTCGATCGAGGCTGCCGAGGGCATCGCCACCGGCATTTCGGCGCACGACCGCGCGCTCACGATCCGCGTTGCTGCGGCTGCCGGCGCTGCCGCGTCCGACATTGTCCAACCCGGCCACGTGTTTCCGCTGATTGCGCAGGATGGCGGCGTACTGGTGCGCGCCGGGCATACCGAAGCCTGCTGCGATCTCGCGCGCCTGGCGGGACTCAATCCGACGGCGGTGCTGTGCGAGATCATGCGCGTGGACGGCACCATGGCGCGCCTGCCCGACCTGATGGAGTTCGCCGCCGCCCACCGGCTCAAGATCGGCACCATCGCGGACCTGATCGAATACCGCAGCCGCAACGAGTCCATGGTGCAGCGCGCCGCCGAGCGCGAGATCGAGACGCCGTGGGGGAAATTCCGTCTGGTGTCCTACAGGGACCGCGCCCTGGGTTCGGTGCACCTTGCGCTGGTTCTCGGAAGTATCCGTTCGCAGGACGAAACGCTGGTGCGAGTTCACGAGCCGCTTTCCGTGCTGGATCTGCTGGACGCATCCTCCGACACGCATTCCTGGAGCATTGGCGAGGCGCTCAAGGCGATCCGCGCGGCGGGCGCAGGCGTGATGGTGCTCATGAACTGCAGCCAGTCCGGCGAAATGCTGCAGGCGCAACTCGCCGCGCAATTGTCCGGGCAGCGCCCGGCGCGCCAGGGGCGCAGCATGGAACTGCGTGCCTACGGCATCGGCGCGCAGATCCTGCGCGACCTGGGCGTCGGCAAGATGCGCCTGCTGGCCGCGCCATTGAAGATGCCGAGCATGGCCGGCTTCGGCTTGGAAGTAACCGGCTACGTGACAGGCAGCGTCGCCGGTCCTGCCGAGCGCTCTTGATGCGCATCGGCATCGTCCATTCGCGCTTCAACGAAGAGATCTGCAACGCGCTCCTCGAGACTGCGCGCGCCGAAC
>SHXL01000057.1 GCA_009693345.1 Betaproteobacteria bacterium | reverse complement strand
ATGCGGCCACCGTGCACGTATTGCGCCAGCCTGGACTGCGTGCGCATCTGCGAAAAACGGCGGATCGTAATGTTCTCGCCGATCTTCTGCACCAGCGCCTGGCGCTGCACCTCGATGCCCGGCAAGGCGATCAGCGCCGCCACCTCCACGGGCTGTTTGGCGGCCGCGAGTTCGGCGAGAGTTCCGGCGAAGGCGAGGAAATCTCCGTTCTTGGCGACAAAATCGGTCTCGCAGTTGAGTTCCACCAGCGCGCCGGACTTCGCGTTCGGCGACAGGTAGGCGCCGATTACGCCTTCGGCGGCGATGCGCGACGCGGCCTTGCCCGCCTTGGCGCCGCTCTTGATGCGCAGCAACTCCTCGGCCTTGCGGAGATCGCCGCCGGCTTCCGTCAACGCCTTCTTGCACTCCATCATTCCCAGTCCGGTCAGTTCGCGCAGTTCCTTCACCAGGCGCGCAGTAATCTCAGCCATGCTGTACGCCATCCCTCTCTTGAGTGACATTGAAAAAAGGGGCCGCAGGGCCCCTTTCTTGAATAGCGGAGCGCCTGGCGCTCAATTCGCGCCCTCGTCATTCACTTCAACGAACTCGTCACGCGAGGCGGCGACGACTTCCTCGACCGTCTGCGACCTGCCTTCGAGCACTGCATCGGCCATGCCGCGAGCGTAGAGCCGTATCGCGCGGCTCGAATCGTCGTTGCCCGGAATGACATACGCGATCTTGTCCGGGTTATGGTTGGTATCGATCACCGCGACCACCGGAATGCCGAGCTTGACGGCTTCGGTCACCGCGCCCTTGTGGTAGCCGACGTCGATAATGAACAGCGCGTCGGGCAGGCCGGCGAGGTCCTTGATGCCGCCGAGGGAGCGCTGCAGCTTGGCCAGCTCGCGCTGGATGCCCAGTGCCTCCTTCTTCGACAGACGCTCGAGCGAACCGTCCTCCACCATGCCCTCCATCTCCTTCAGCCACTTGATCGACTGCTTGACCGTCTTGAAGTTGGTCAGCATGCCGCCGAGCCAGCGGTGATCCACGTACGGCATGCCGCAGCGAACCGCCTCTTCGTGCAGGATTTCGCGCGCCTGGCGCTTGGTGCCGACGAACAGGATGTTGCCCTTGTTCGCCGCCAGCTGGCGCACGAACTTCAGCGCGTCCAAATACAGCACCAAGGTCTTTTCCAGATTGATGATGTGGATCTTGTTGCGGTGGCCGAAGATGTAGGGCGCCATCTTCGGGTTCCAGTAGCGGGTCTGATGGCCGAAATGGACCCCCGCCTCCAGCATCTGACGCATTGTCACTGACATTATTGCTCCAAGGTTTAGGGTTGATTTCTGCCGCTCTGGCGGACTGCGACCCCTGCATTTCGCTTCCGGGGGCACCCTAAGCTGCCAGGCGGGATATTTGTCCACAGCAAATGCCGTTGGACAGCTTTAAATTCTAGCATAATCAGCGCTTTTTCCGGGCAACGGATGTCGGTCATTCTCAAGAACGACGCGGAAATCGACAAGATGCGCATCGCGGGCCGGCTCGCCTCCGAGGTGCTTGACTTCATTGCGCCGCAGGTCAAGCAGGGGGTCTCGACCGGCAAGCTGAACGACCTCTGCCACGCCTACATGGTCGGGGTCCAGGGAACCGTTCCGGCGCCCCTGAACTACGCGCCGCCCGGCTATAAACCCTTTCCCAAGTCGATCTGCACCTCGGTGAACCATCAGGTCTGCCACGGCATCCCTGGGGAACGGGTACTGAAGCAGGGGGATATCCTCAATATCGACATCACGGTCATCAAGGATGGTTTTCATGGCGATTCCAGCCGGATGTTCCATATCGGCGAGCCCGGCATCCAGGCGCGCCGCCTGGTGGACGTCACCTACGAGTGCATGTGGCGCGGGATCGCGCGCGTGCGCCCCGGCGCCCAGCTCGGCGACGTCGGCGCCACCATCCAGGCGCATGCCGAGCAGCACGGCTTTTCCGTCGTACGGGAGTTCTGCGGCCACGGCATCGGGCGCAAATTCCACGAGGAACCCCAGGTGCTCCACTACGGCAAGCCCGGGACCGGCCTGCGCCTCGAACCGGGAATGATCTTCACCATCGAGCCGATGATCAACGCGGGCAAGGCCGGCATCCGCGAACTGGCCGACGGCTGGACCATCGTCACCAAGGACCATAGCCTGTCGGCGCAATGGGAGCACACGGTGCTAGTCACCGGCACGGGCTACGAAGTCCTCACCGTGTCCGCGGGCGCGCCGCCGCCGCGGAGCCACGGCGCCTGACGCGGTGACGATCGAAGCGCTGCGCGACGGCTTGCGGCAATCGCGCGCGGCGCTGCGCGATGCCTACTTCGAGGGCAAAACGCCGAACTGGCTGCTGCGGGCGCACGCTCGCCTCATCGACCGGACCCTGCAGGATCTCTGGCGCTCGTACGGGCCCTCGAGCGGCATGGCGCTGGCCGCCACCGGGGGCTACGGCCGCGGCGAGTTGTTTCCGTCTTCCGACGTCGACGTGCTCATATTGCTCGCCGGCGAACCGGCGGCCGCCGAGCGCGAGCGGCTGGAGCACCTAATAGGCATGTTCTGGGACATCGGCCTTGAGATCGGCCACAGCGCGCGCACCGTGGACGCCTGCGTCGAGTTGGCGCGGGCCGACATCACCATCGAGACTTCCCTGCTGGAGGCAAGACTGCTGGCGGGAAATGCCGCGCTGTTCGGGCGCCTGACCAGGGCGATCGACAAGGCCATCGATCCTGTGGCGTTCCTGAAGGCAAAAAGACTCGAGCAGGAACAGCGCCATGCCAAGCACCGCGACACGCCCTTCGCGCTGGAACCCAACCTCAAGGAAGCGCCGGGCGGTCTGCGCGACCTGCAGGTGATCCGCTGGATCGCGCAGGCCTGCGGCATTGGCAAGCACTGGCGCGACCTGGCGAGCCGCGGATTGCTGCAGCATGGCGAAGCGCGGCGCCTGGCGCGCCACGAATCAATGCTCCAGGATCTTCGTATCCGGCTGCACTATCTCGCCGGCCGCCGCGAAGACAGGGTCGCATTCGACTACCAGGATGCCCTGGCGACGCAGTTTGGCTATGCGGCAAGACCGTCGCGGCGCGCCAGCGAGCAGCTCATGCAGGGCTACTACCGCAATGCCAAGGCGATCACGCAGCTGAATACGATACTGCTGCAGAACCTGCAGGCGCGCTTCGCGCCGGAACCCGATGCTGCGCCGCGCCCACTGAACGAGCGTTTCCAGGCATGCGGCACGCTGCTGGATGCGCGCCGCGAAGACCTGTTCGAGCGCGAACCGCGGGCGATTCTCGAATGCTTCCTGCTGATGCAGCAGCACGGCGACCTGCGCGGCATGAGCGCGGGCACCCTGCGCGCACTCTGGCGTGCGCGCGGCAGGCTGGATGCGCGCATCCGCCGCGACCCGCTGGCGCGGCTGCTCTTCGTGCAGATCCTGCAGCAGCCGCGCGGCATCGTGCATGAATTCCGCCGCATGAACCAGTACGACGTGCTCGGCGGCTATCTGCCCGAGTTCGGGCGCATAGTCGGCCTGATGCAGCATGACCTCTACCATGCCTACACGGTGGACCAGCACATCCTCATGGTGCTGCGCAACATACGCCGTTTTACGATGCCGGAGTTCGCACACGAATTTCCTCTCTGCAGCCAGCTGATGAGTGGTTTCGAGCGCCACTGGCTGCTGTACGTCGCGGCGCTCTACCACGACATCGCCAAGGGCCGCGGCGGCGATCATTCCGTACTTGGCACCAAGGACGCGCAACTTTTCTGCCGCCGCCACGGGTTTCCGCGCGAAGACACCGAGCTGGTCTCGTTCCTCGTCGAGCACCACCTGACCATGTCGTCCGTGGCGCAAAAGCAGGACGTCGACGATCCCGTGGTGGCGCAGGCGTTCGCCGCAAAGGTCGGCAGCGAGCGCCGGCTGGTCGCGCTTTACCTCCTGACGGTGGCAGACATCCGCGGCACGAGCCCGAAGGTATGGAACGGCTGGAAGGCCAAGCTGCTGGAAGACCTGTTCCGGATGACCCGGCGCATCCTCGCGGGCGAGGCGCCGACGCTGGATACCGCGGTGGCCGAGAAGCAGGCGGAAGCGGCGCGCCTGCTGCGGCTCTACGCCCTCTCGGACGCGGTCAAGAACCGCTTCTGGGCCAATCTCGATACCACTTACTTCCTGCGCCACGACGCCCAGGAGATCGCGTGGCAGACGCGCAACCTGCACTACCGGGTGGATACCCCGATTCCGGTGGTGCGCGCGCGCCTCGCGCCGTTCGGCGAAGGACTGCAGGTGATGATCTACACCCCCGACCGGCAGGCGCTGTTCGCGCGCATCTGCGGCTACTTCGAGCGTTCCGGATTCAATATCGTTGAGGCCAAGATCCACACCACGCGCAACGGCTACGCCCTCGACAGCTTCATGGTCATGGGCAAGGGCTCCGGCGCGCACTACCGCGAGCTGATGGCCCTGATCGAAAGCGAACTCACCGTGGAGCTGCAGTCGCAGGCCCCGCTGCCGCCGCCGGGCGGCGGCCGCGTGTCGCGGCGCGTGCACCATTTCCCAATTCCGCCGGCGGTGGAGATCCGTCCCGACGAGCGCGGTGCCTATCACTCGCTGAACATCGTCGCCAGCGACCGCCCCGGCCTGCTCTACCGTATCGCGCGGCAGCTGTCCAGCTACCAGCTGAACCTTCATTCGGCCAAGATCAATACGCTGGGCGACCGCGCGGAAGACGTGTTCCTGGTGTCCGGCGCCACCCTCGCCGACTCGAAGGCGGTCCTCAAGCTGGAACAAGAACTGCTCGAAGAGCTGCAGATCTGAGGTCAGTCCGCCCTGATATTGGCGGCCCTGGCGACCGCGGTCCATTTGGCGATGTCCGCGGCGATGATGCGGCCGAATTCCTCCGAGGAGTTGCCCACCGGATCAACCCCCATGCCGTTGAGGCGCTCGCGAATGTCCGGCAACCTGACCACGCGCGCAACTTCGTCCTGCAGGCGCTTGACGATGGCCGCGGGGGTGCCGGCAGGCGCGAGAAAACCCGTCCAGATGACGATGTCGATATCCGGGATACCGGCCTCCATCATGGTCGGCACGTCCGGCCACGACGGGTGGCGCCGAGGCGAAGTCACGGCGAGCGCCCTGAGCCTGCCGCTCTTGATCGGACCGGCGACGGGCGGGGGATCGGAGATGGTCATCGTGACTTCGCCGGACATGACGGCATTTGCCGACTCGTTGCTGCCTTTGTAGGGAATATGCGTAAAGGACGTGCCGGTCCTGAGTTTGAGCAGCTCGGCGGCGAGCTGGAACGGCGCCGCGCTGGACGCGTAGTTGGACTTGGCCGGATTGGCTTTCGCGAAATCAATCAGATCCTGGACCGACTTCACGGACGACGCGCCGCTGGTCACCAAGATCAGCGGAAACGATCCGATCATCGACAGCGGCACGAAATCGCGCAGCGGCGCGTAAGGCAGCTTGGCATAGGTTGCCGGGTTCATCGTCATCGGCCCGCTCGGCCCCATCAGAACGGTGTAGCCGTCGGGCGCCGACTTGGCGACGAATTCGGCGGCGATGATCGACTGCGCGCCCGGCTTGTTTTCGATGACCACCTGTTGCCCGAGGCCCTCGGCCATCTTTCCCGCAACCACGCGCGCAATGATGTCATTGCCCCCGCCGGCCACGTAGCCGACGATGATGCGAATCGGCCTGGCGGGAAAGCTTTCCTGCGCCGTCGCCGACGCGGCGGCAAGCACGGTCAGCGCAACTCCGGCGATGCCTGCGGCGATTCCTGTCGATTTCAACATCTTTTTCCCTTTCAAAGCGCGGTGACGCGCACATTCAGCACGGCCGCCCGGCCGCCATCGATGGCGGCGAGGCAGCGCTTGATCGCCGTGCCTAACTGCGCCGGATCCGCCACCGCTTCCGCATGCGCGCCAAAAGCAGCCGCAACCTGTTCGAAACTCCGGTGCTCTCCTCCCAGGCGCGCCTGAAACTGGCCCGCCTGCACCGCCTGCCCTTCAGGATATACCCGCAGCACCGCTTCCTTCACCGCCTGCCAGCCCCCGTTGTCGAGGACCACCGTGAATATGGGCAAGCCATATTGCTGTGCAACCGCATATACCGCGGTCGGCGCGGAAAAATGGAAACTGCCGTCGCCGACAACCTGCACCACGCGACTGGCCGGCCTGGCCAGCTTCGCGCCCAATGCGGCGCCGCCGCTGAACCCGAGCCCGCCGCCGGCCAGGCCGAAATAGGTCTGGGCCCGGGTGCGCACCATCTGGTTGAGCACCGGCAACGTATTGCGTATTGCCTCGTTGACGACGATGTCCTTCTCGCTCAGCTGCGCATGCAGTGCGGCGCAAAGGTAATCGGGGCTGATGGCACCGACCTCACCGGGCTGCGCCGCGGCAACACAGAGGCGTGCGTCGCGCGCCGCGTTCTCCTGCGCCCAGCCGGCGATGCGCCGCGCTGCCTTGCCGCGAAAACCGGCGTCGGCTTTAGCGCGAATGGCTGCCAGCACCTGCCCCAGCACGGTCGCGCAATCGCCCTGCACGCGCACTTCGGTGGGGAAACCCCACATCGGGAAGTCTTTCTTCACAGCATCGACATCGACCTGTATCCACGCGAGAGCCGGATTGTCGGGCACGTACTTGGGCAGCCACGGCACGTCCACGTCGAGCAGGAGGCCGACGTCGGCCGCCGCCATCGCCGCCTTGGCGTCGTAGCCGCCGAAGCAGGGTGAATCGCGCGGGATGTTGAGATGGACCGGGCTGAACTCGAAAACGCGTATACCGCACTCGCGCGCGAGCGCATCGAGAATTCCGACCGCTTCGGGGTTGCGCCCGAGGTAAGCGGTGATGGCGATGGGGTTTACCGCCCCGAGCAGGTGTTCGGCGATCCGTGCCGCGACTGCGGGATCGGCGCCGCCACTGGCGACCGCTCCATAGCGCGATTCCGGATACGCCCTGATGGATTCTTCGTCCCAAGTTTCGGCCAGCGTTTCGCGCGGCAGCGTGAGAAACACCGGGCCCTTGGGATCGCTTTGCATCATAGTGTGGCCGCGCCTGAGCACTTCCTTGGCGACCACGCCCGACGCCAACGAGTATTCCCACTTGACGTAAGAGCGCACTAGGTTGGCGATGTCGTAAGGGTCCTGCACGAAGTGCACGTAGTTGTCGCGCGAGCCGGTCAGTTCCCCGTGCAGCGAAAACGGCGCCTTGCCCGCCATCAGGAATACCGGCAGCCGCCCGCGAAACAGGTTGTGCATGCCCATGCTGGCATTCGCCGTGCCCGCATCGACGTGCACCATCACCACCTGGCCCTTGCCGGTCAACGCGGCATAACCGCCGGCCATGTGGACTGCGACGTTTTCGTGCGGGCAGATCACGACGCGCGGGTGTGCTCGCCCTTCCCGGTCCCACGCGGCGAGCGCCTCGATCAGCGATACGTGATCGGTGCCGAAGTTGGAAAACATGTACTCGACGCCCAGATCGACCAGGCCTTCGAGAAAAAAGTGCGCTGTCGTGTGGCTTGCCATTGGTTAGTCCTCCCGCGGGAGATCCTGCCCGGGAAACAGCGCGTCGTTGAACCCGAATTTGGCCAGATCGCGGATCCGCATCGGGTAGAGGATGCCATCGAGATGGTCGCACTCGTGCTGCACCACGCGCGCGTGAAAATCCTGGACCGTGCGCTCGAAGCGCTGCCCCCGTTCGTCGAAACCGGCGTAGCGCAGGCGAAGCCAGCGCGGCACCAAGCCGCGCATGCCCGGCACCGAAAGGCAACCTTCCCAGGCTTCGTCGATTTCATCCGACAGCGGCGCCAGTTCCGGATTGATCAGTACCGTGTCCGGAACCTCCTCCGCATCCGGATAGCGCGGATTCGCGGTCACGCCGAAAATCACCACCCGCAGGCCGATGCCGATCTGCGGCGCTGCCAGGCCGGCGCCGTTCAGATGCGCCATAGTGTCGCGCATGTCCTGCAGCAGCGCCGCAAGTTCCGGCGTGCCGAAGCGCTCGACTTCCACAGAGCGCTGAAGCAGGCGCGGGTCTCCCATTTTTAATACGTCCCGGATCACGAAATCGCCAGTTTCTCGAGAATTCGCCGTACGCGCTGCATCGCCTGTTCCACCACTGACTCGATAGCGCCGATTGAAATTGCACGCGCGCTATCGCTCTTGCCCGCCGCGTGGTTCGCCACTACGGCAATCGCCGCATATTCGAGCCCGGCTTCGCGCGCCAGCGCGGCCTCGGGCATCGCCGTCATGCCTACGAGGTCGGCGCCATCGCGCTCCATGCGCGCAATTTCTGCGGCAGTTTCGAGTCGCGGCCCTTGCGTGACGCCATAGCAGCCGCCGTCGGCAATCGCCTCGCTGCAGGCCCCGGCCGCCGCCAGCATCGCTTTGCGCATCGCGCCTGAATACGGCTCGGTGAAATCGATGTGCGTGACTTTCGCACTCGGCCCCTCGAAGAAGGTCGAGGCCCGGCCCCAGGTGTAGTCGATGATCTGGTCGGGTACCACCAGCACGCCGGGTCCGAATTCGCGCCGTATGCCGCCCACGGTGGCTACCGAGGCGATCCGAGTCGCGCCCGCATCCTTCAGTGCCTGAATGTTAGCCCGGTAGTTCACCTGGTGCGGCGGAATGCTGTGCGCGTCGCCGTGCCGCGCCAGGAACATCAACTCGCGGCCGCCGATGCGGCCCAGGGTGAGCGGTCCGGACGGGTCACCGAAAGTGGTGCGCGCCGCAATGCGTCGAACATCCGAAAGCGATGAAAGCTGCGACAGGCCGCTGCCGCCGAGTATCGCGAGCATCAGTTCTCCCGCATCGCCCGGATCTCCGGCAGATTGCGCCAGAAGCCTTTCGCGTCCATGCCGCAGCCGAAAACGAAACGGTCCGGGATCCTGAGGCCGACGAAATCGGCAACGATGGGTTTTCTCTCCTGCAACATCTTTTCCACCAATACGGCGCAGTGAAAGCTGTCTGCACCGAGTTCCAGCAGGCGGTCCCGGATCGCGCACATGGTGTGCCCACCATCGAGGATGTCGTCGAGCACCAGCACCGCGCGCCCACGCACGGTGCGCGGCGGCTCGACGCGCCAATCGATGCCGCCTGCCTTGGTCGCGGCACCATATCGCGATGCGTGGATGTAATCCAGGTCCAGCGGCAGGCGCAGCCTCGGCAACAGTTGGCCGGCAAACACCACCGCGCCGCCCATGACGACCAGTACCAGCGGATACCTGTCACGGAACTGCTGCTGGATTTCGGCGGCCAGCCTGCCGATCGCCGCTTCTATATCCGCAGCGCTTGACACGGGATCCGAGTTCTCGAGAAATGCCCAAGACGCCTGCAGGTCCGGCACGTCAACGTCCCCGTTTAACCACGAACTCGGCGAACTCCCTGCCCACCTCCGGGTGGCGCAGGCCCAGTTCCACCGTCGCCTTGAGGTAACCCAGTTTGCTGCCGCAGTCGTAGCGCTTGCCGCCGATGCGCATCGCGAGCACGCGCTCGCGCGCGAGCAACGCCGAAATCGCGTCGGTAAGCTGGATTTCCCCGCCCCTGCCCGGCTTGGCGGCCGCAAGGAGATCGAAGATCGCAGGCGTGAGCACATAGCGCCCCACCACCGCAAGCGTCGAAGGCGCGTTTTCCGGGGCGGGCTTCTCCAAGATGGCGTGGATCTGTGTGACATCGGCTTTCGCATCGGCGGCGCTGACGATGCCGTAGCTGCCCGTCTGTTCCCGAGGCACATCTTCGACACCGAGCAGCGAGCAGCCTTCGGCCTCAAAGCGTGACGTCATCCGCGCCATCGTCGGCGGCGACGCATCGATCAGGTCGTCGGCCAGCAGCACCGCGAAAGGCTGATCCCTCACGACCGGCTGGGCGCACAGCACCGCGTGGCCAAGTCCAAGGGCCTCAGGCTGCCGGATGTAGATGCAGTGGCAATTCCTGGGCAGGATCGACCTGACCGATTCGAGCAACTCGCGCTTGCCCTGCTCCGCCAGCTCGTGCTCAAGCTCCAGGTCACGGTCGAAATGATCCTCGATCGAACGTTTGGTCCGGCCGGTAATGAAAATCATCTCGGTGATGCCGGCCACGGCCGCTTCCTCGACGGCATACTGGATCAACGGCTTGTCCACGATCGGCAGCATCTCCTTCGGGCTCGCCTTGGTCAGCGGTAGGAACCGCCGGCCCAGGCCCGCCACGGGAAATACCGCCTTCGTGATTCTTTTTTGCATCGGTTTAACGTTTCCCAAGTAACTGCTTCAGGCCGTCTTCATCTAGCACGGCAACGCCGAGGGCGCGAGCCTGCGCGAGCTTGCTTCCCGCCTCCTGCCCGGCCACCACATAGTCGGTCTTCCTCGATACGGAGTCGGCGACCTTGTGGCCCCGCGCTTCGATCAGTGCCCGTGCCTCGTCCCGGCTCATACCCGGAAGAGTACCAGTGAGCACGAAGGTCTTGCCGCTTCTGCTTCTGATGCCCCTCTCGGTAGCCGCCCCTGCCGTGGCGGCGTCCCTGACGAGCACGCCGCGGGCCGGATCGACAAGGTTTGCGATGACCTTTCGATTGTGCGCTTCATGCACGAACTTGCCGATGCTATCCATGATTTCCGGGCCAACGCCCTCGAGCGGAACCTCGTGCGGCGCCTCGTTCTTCCTCTTGCGCTTCGCATTCTCCTTGCGAAGCGTCTCTTTCTCCGCCGCCAGTGCCGGCCAGTCGGCGGCCAGCAGCGAGCGCAGCGAACCGAAATGCCGCGCCAGGATCTTGGCGACCTCTTCGCCGACCCCCGGAATGCCAAGGGAAAACACGAACCGCTGCAAGTCCATGCTGCGGGAGCGTTGGATGCTCTGGAGCACGTTTCGTGCCGACTTTTCCGCCATGCGCTCCAGTCCGGCGAGCGATTTCTCGTCCAACCAGTACAGGTCGGCCGGGCTCTCCACCATGTCCCGGTCGACCAGCTGCTCCACCAGTTTCTCACCGACGCCTTCGATGTCCATCGCGCGCCGCCCGACGAAATGGATGATCGCCTGCTTGCGTTGCGCCCGGCAGTACAGCCCGCCCGTGCAGCGCGTCGCTGCCTCACCGGGCAGGCGCACCACGGGCGACTGGCAGACGGGGCATTTGTCGGGCATCGAGAAGCGTTCCTCCTTCCTGCGCGAACCCTTCTTCCGGACGCCGACCACTTCCGGAATCACGTCGCCCGCACGCCGTACCATCACCGTGTCGCCGGCCCAGACATCCTTGCGGCGCAGATCGTCCTCATTGTGCAGGGTCGCATTGGTGACCGTGACGCCTCCGACTTCGACCGGTTTGAGGCGCGCAACGGGCGTCAACACTCCGGTGCGGCCCACCTGGATCTCGATTCTCAGGATTTCCGTCGCCTGTTCCTCAGCCGGATACTTGTGCGCGATGGCAAAGCGCGGTGCGCGCGAAACGAAGCCCAGCTTCTCCTGCCAGTCCAGCCGGTTCACCTTGTAGACCACCCCGTCGATGGCGTAGGGAAGTTTTTCGCGCTTTGCCTGCATGCTCCTGTAGAAATCCATCAATCCGTCCACTCCCTGCACGACACCGCGTTCCCTGGATACGGGAAAACCGATTTCATTCAAGCGATCGAGCAGTTCAGAGTGCGTTTTCCAGCCTGCCTCGGCGCTGATTCCCACGCCATAGGCGAAAAAGCGCAGCGGGCGGCGTGCCGTGATCTTGGAATCGAGCAGCCGCAGGCTGCCGGCGGCCGCATTGCGGGGATTCGCAAACACCTTCTCTTCCGCCTCACGCTGCCGCGCATTGAGTTTTGCGAAATCCGCCTTGTAGAAAATGACCTCGCCCCTTACTTCGAGATTTTCGGTATCGGGCGCTTGCGGCAGGCGCAGCGGAATCGCGCGCACCGTTCGCAGGTTCGGCGTGACGTCTTCGCCCGTCGCACCATCGCCTCGCGTCGCGCCCTGCACAAATATACCCTTCCGATAGGAAAGACTGATTGCCAGGCCATCGAACTTGGGTTCGGCTGCGTATTCCACGCTCTCGACGTCCAACGCTTCGCGTACGCGCTTGTCGAACGCGCGCACCTCATCTTCGCCGAAAGCGTTTGATAGCGACAGCATGGAGGCCCGGTGCCGTACTTCGGCGAATTCCGGCAGCGGAGGGGCGCCTACGCGCTGCGTCGGCGAGTCGGGACGCCTCAATTCTTGATGTTCCTGCTCCAACTGGACAAGTTCGCGGAACAGGCGGTCGTATTCGGCATCGTTGATTTCGGGGTCGTCGAGGACGTAATACCGATGATTGTGGTGTTCGAGTTCCTTGCGCAGGCGTTCGGCCCGTTCTCGGACCTGCTCTGGCGTGCCCATCGGGCGCAAATTCAGGAAAACAGGCGCAGCGCCGCCGGGCTGCCGGGCGGCACGCCCCGCGCTTCCAGCCTCGCGCGCACCGCATCGAGCTGCGCGGCGATGGCGGCCATGGCGGGCTCGTCCAGCGCCTTGCCGTTGTCGTCCACGATGCGCCCGTTCAGGACGGTGGCGAGCTGGTGCGCGAGCCGCGCCAGGCTTTCGAATGAGCGCCGCGTATGCGGCGCGCGCGTGACATCGAGCGAGAGCGACAGCGCCTGCGGCGTGGCCTCGCGCATCGTTTCCGCGGAAAAGAGCTGGCCATTCTGGGCACCAAGCGTGAAGAGTAGCCGTTGCTCGTCGTCCCGCATCGCGAACCTACCGTCTGCTTCCAGCGCCAGTCCGCCCGCTTCCGCCGCAGCACGGATCTTCGTCCCCGCAAACGGACCTCCCGTCACGTGCACCACCACCTGGATGTCCGATTCAGCGCAGAATTCATCCAGCGCGCGCGCCGCCTCGACGGCAGCCCGCATTTCGGACGCCGTCATCGTGGCGCCGACGGAGGCGGCCAGGGTCTCGACCGAGGAGCGGAATTCGATCAGGTCGGCCTCGCCGATGGCGCCGTCGCGCGACACCAGTTGCAGTCCGGCGCGCCAGGTCCTGCCGTCGGTGGATCCGGCCAACAGCGCACGCCGCGCGTGACGGCGCTCGATCGTATTCCATTGCTCGCGCAGCGCCGCCTGTGCCACGGGATACTCGGCGGCAAGCTCGATGATGTAGTCGATGGCCGGATCGGGCTGCGCCTGCGCCTCCGGCGCCGCAGCGCGCGGCAAGGGTCGCGGCGCTTCCTGCAAGCTTTCGCTTGAATGGTCCGGGGCCATTCCCGCGCCGTGCGCTGCAGCGGACGGCTGCAGGAGGATGTCGTCGTGGCCGGAGCTGAATGCCCGCTCCGCGGCACGTTTCGCGCGCCGTTCCTGGACGCGGTTATAGACAAGCACGGCAGCCACCACCAGAGCGCCAATCGCAAGCAGCCCGAACTGTAGCTCGCTCATGGCCGGTTCATAGGTCGCGACGGGCCGCCCGGGCGAAGCTCAGGCGGCAAGTTCCTCCCGGAGCCGCAGCGCTTCCTCGACATCCACCGCGACCACCCGGGACACGCCGGATTCCGGCATCGTCACGCCGATCAG
>SHXL01000056.1 GCA_009693345.1 Betaproteobacteria bacterium | reverse complement strand
GCGCCTATGCCGGCGCCCGCGACGCGGCGAGCCATCGGCGACGATGTGGTGCTGCGGATCGCCAACCTCTCGCGCTCGTTCGGCGGCCTGCGGGCGGTGCAGGACGTGAACTTCGACGTTCGAAAAGGAGAGGTGCTGGGGATCATCGGGCCGAACGGCGCCGGCAAAACCACGCTCTTCAACCTGCTGAACGGATTCATCCGCCCGGACGCGGGCGAAGTGCTGTTTGAAGGAACGCGGCTCCTCAACCTCAAACCGAATGCGGTCTGCCGGCTCGGCATCGGTCGGACGTTCCAGATCATGCGCCCGTTCCCGCGCATGACGGTGCTCGACAACGTTTTGGTTGGCGCGTTCGTGGCCGAGGCCGAGGACGCGCGAGCGGTCGCAGCCGCGCGCGATGCGATCGAACGGGTGGGCCTCGCGGCGCAGGCGGATGCCATCGCGGGCGGGCTCACGACGGTCGAGCTGCGGTTGATGGAGCTCGCGCGCGCGATCGCCTCGCGGCCGAAACTGCTGCTCGCCGACGAAACCCTCGCCGGGCTCGGCTCGCAGGAAATCGAACGCGTCCTCGCGACGATCAGCACGCTCGCCAACGCCGGCATGACGATCGTCATCATCGAACACACGATGCAGGCGATGGTGCGGCTTGCCGACCGGTTCGTGGTTCTCGACCACGGCACGGTGCTCGCCGCGGGCAGGCCCGAGGAGGTGACGCGCGACCCGAAGGTGATCGAGGCGTATCTCGGCAAACGGTGGATAGCGCGTGCTGCGCATTGAGGGCCTGAACGTCGCTTACGGCGGCCTGCGGGCGCTGGCCGACGTGTCGCTCGCCGTCGAGGCGGGACAGTTCGTCGCCATCGTCGGACCCAACGGCGCCGGCAAGACGACGCTCTTCAAGACCGTGTCCGGGATCGTGCAGCCGGGCTCGGGCCGGATCACCTTCGAGGGCCGCGATCTGCTCGCCGTGCCGCCCGCGCAGCGGGCGCACCTCGGCATCGCGCACGTGCCCGAAGGGCGGCAGGTGTTCCGCACGCTCAGCGTTTTCGAGAACCTCGAGATGGGCGCGCTGCCCGCGCGCGGGCGCGCCGAGTGGTCGCGCAACCTCGAGCAGATCTACGCGCTGTTCCCGGTGCTCAAGGAGCGGCGCGACCAGCCCGCCGGGACGCTGTCGGGCGGCGAGCAGCAGATGCTCGCGATCGGCCGCGGCCTCGCCTCCTCGCCGCGCCTGCTGCTGCTCGACGAGCCCTCGATGGGGCTCGCCCCGCTGCTCGCCGACCTGATCTTCAGCCGCATCGAGGAAATCCACCGCCAGGGCGGGCTCACGGTGCTGCTCGTCGAGCAGCGGGTTGCCGAGGCGCTGGGTTCATGCAACTATGGGTACGTACTCGAGTCTGGACGCCTCGTCCTGGAAGGGACGAACGACACGCTGCTCGGCGACGAACGGGTGCAGCGCGCGTATCTTGGAATGTGACCTGTCTTCAAAAGGAGGGGACTACAAATGAGAACGCAGCGACGCATGATTGTCAGAGCCTTGCTTGGCGCCATGGCCGGCGCCAGCATCGCGGCAGCGGCCGGCCCGGCGTGGTCGCAGGCGAAGGAGGTCAGGGTGGCGATGATCGCCCCGATGTCCGGCCCCTGGGCACGCCAGGGCGAATTGATGAAGAAGGGCGCCGACATGGCGATCGAGGATATCAACCGCGCCGGCGGCATCAAGTCGATGGGCGGCGCGCGCATGCGGCTGCTCGTCGTCGACGCCGGCGACAACGCCGAAAAGGCGAAGAACGCCGCGCAGCGCCTGGTCGCGCAGGAGACCGACGTGGTGGGCGCCACCGGCGCCTGGCTCTCGACCTTCACGCTCGCGGTCACCGAAGTGACCGAGCGCGCCGAACTGCCGCTGCTCACGCTTTCGTACTCCGACGTGATCACCGGGCGGGGATTCAAGTACGTCTTTCAGACCTCGCCGACGGGCGGCGCCCAGGCGCAGGGTGCGCTGCCGGCGTTGCTCGATATGGCGAAGGCGGCGACAGGGCAGCCGCTGAAGACCGTGGGCATCGTGATGGACAACACCGCGGCGCCGGTCAGTTTCGTCAAACCGATGCGCGAAGGCGGTTTCCAGAAACTCAACCTCGCGCTGGTCGTCGACGAGATCTTCACGCCGCCGCTCGCGGATGCGACCTCGGTGGTGCAGAAAGTGCGTAACACCCGGCCCGACGTCCTGCTGCTGCTGCCGACCAGCGTCCCCGACGACAAACTCATTCTCGAGAAGCTGAGTGAGATGGGGTTCGGACGCGGACGCCTGCCGGTGGTATCGAACGGCGCGCATATCGGCGCGCCGGAGATGCTGCGCCTTGTCGGCAAGGAGCTGATGGAAGGGGTGATGACGATCGTCGCCAACTGGGGCGCCAAGGGGCAGGAGAAGATCATCGCCGAATTCAAGCAGCGCAGCGGCGAGCCGTGGATGACCCAGGACAGCATCTCCACCTACGGCGACATGTGGATTTTCAAGGATGCGCTCGAAAAAGCGGGCGTCGCCGACCGCAAGAAAGTGGCCGAGGCGATCCGGGGGATGGACACCACCACCGGCCCGGCGCACTTCTTCCCAGGCGGGCGGCTCAAGTTCGACGAGAACGGCCGGCGCGTCGGCGCAGCGCTGCTGATCGTGCAATGGCAGAACGGCGAGCCGATGGTGGTGTATCCGCCCGCCTCGGCGATGGCGAAGCCGGTCTGGTCGAAGCAGTAGGGTGAACCGCACGGTGGTGATGGAGCGCCCCGGCGCTCCGGATGTGCTGCGCCTGGTCGAACGAGAAGTGAGCGCGCCGGGGCCGGGCGAGGCGCTCGTTCGCCACACGGTCATCGGCGTCAACTACATCGACGTGCAGTACCGGACCGGGCGCTATCTGCTGCCCGCGTATCCCGCCGCCCTCGGCATGGAGGCGTGCGGCGTCGTCGAAGCGCTCGGCCCGGACGTCGCGGGGCTCGCGTCCGGCGATCGCGTGGCGTACGCATGCCCTCCGCTCGGCGCGTACACCGGGCGGCGATGCGTGCCGTGGGACCGGCTGGTGAAGGTGCCCGCCGACGTCGACGATCACGCGGCCGGCGCCAATCTCCTGCGCGGTCTGACCGCGCAATACCTGCTGAAGGGCACGTGCACGATCACGCGGGGCGATCGCGTACTCGTGCACGCGGCCGCGGGCGGCGTCGGCCTGATCCTCTGCCAGTGGGCGAAGCACCTCGGCGCGACCGTGATCGGCACGGCGGGAACCGACGCGAAGGCCGAGATCGCGCGAGCGCACGGCTGCGACCACCCGATCGTCTACACGCGGGAGGATTTTTCCGCGCGGGTGCGCGAGTTGACGGATGGAGCGGGGGTCGACGTGGTCTACGACTCGATCGGCGGGCCGACGTTCGAGGGCTCGCTCGCGAGCCTGCGGCCGCGCGGGCTGATGGTGAGCTACGGCACGGCCGCGGGGCCGATCCAGCCGTTCGATCTGTTCCGCCTCAATAATCTCGGCTCGCTGTTCGTCACTAGCCCGTCGATCTTCACCTACACCAAAGCGCGGCCCGAACTCGTCGAGCGCGCCAATGACTTCTTCGCCGCGATCCGCTCCGGCGCGGTCCGCATCGAGCCGGGACACCGCTTCGCGCTCGCCGACGCCGCGCGGGCGCACGAGGCGCTGCAAGCGCGTGCCACCAGCGGGAGCGTCTCGCTCGCGCCATGAGCGGGAGGCTCGCAGGCAAGGTCGCCATGGTGTGCGGCGCGGGCAGCGTCGCGGCGGGGTGGAGCAACGGCAAGGCGACCTCAGTGCTGTTCGCGCGCGAAGGGGCGAAGGTTTTCGCGATCGACAACGAAATCGGCCGCGCGCGCGAGACTGTCGAGGCAATCCGCGCCGAGGGCGGCGAAGGCGACGCGCATGCGGCCGACGTGTCGGTCGGGAGCGACGTTGCCGCGGCGGTCGCCGCCTGTGTGGCGCGCCATGGCCGGATCGACGTGCTGTTCAACAACGTCGGCATCCAGACGGTCGGCGGCCCGGAGGAGATCGACGAGGCGACCTGGGACCGCGTGATATCGGTCAACGTCAAGTCGATGTATCTTGCCTGCCGGTACGTGCTGCCGGTGATGGTGGAGCAGCGCGCGGGCGCGATCGTGAACAACTCGTCGCTGACGAGCATTCGCTTCGTCTACCCCTGCCTGCCGTATTCGGTCTCCAAGGGCGCGGTGAACGAACTGACGCGCAGCGTTGCGATGCAGTATGCCCAGCACGGCATCCGCGTGAACGCGGTGGTGCCGGGGTTGATGGCGACCCCGCGGATCACCAAGCGATTGCACGACAGCGACGGCGACGGTTACCGCGATAAGCTGAAGGAGCGCGACGACCTGATCCCGCTCGGGCGCATGGGCGACGGCTGGGATGTCGCCCATGCGGTGCTGTTCCTCGCCTCCGACGAGGCGAAGTACATCACCGGGATCGAACTGGTCGTGGACGGCGGCCTGTCGGCGTCGGTGCTTGGAAAAGCCTGGCGCGACTAACCTGCGCCCTCAGCCCGCCATGTACGCGAGTTCGGGCAGCAGGAAGGGCCGGAACACCGGGTAGTTCTCGACCATCGGGAAATGCCCCATGCCCTTCATAAACGTCATACGGCAACCGGGGATAGCCGCGGCGACCGCCTCCGTCATCGCCGGGGTGCAGGAGTAGTCGTACTCGCCGGTGAGCAGCGACACCTTGCACTTGCGGGTGTCGATGCGCGTGATGTCTTCGCGCGCGTCCCAGTCGAAGCTGTAGTAGTGAACGTCGCCCGCATAGACGCCGGGGCCGCCCTGGCTGTAGACCCACCAGTTCTCGCGCTTGGCGACCTCGGGGCTGGAGGGCGCGTTCAGCCCGGCGGTGTAGCTGGCGACGAACTCGCCGCCGTGGATCGCCGGATGGTGGAGGAAATCGTTGTAGCGGCCGGGCGCATAGGCGGTGGATTCGAGGCCGACGATGCCGGTGAGCTCCTCTTGGTAATCGGCGGCGACCTTGAGCGCGATCGCACCGCCCATCGAGCAGCCCATTACCACCGGCCGCTCGAGCTCGAGCGTTTTCCAGAACGCGCGGATGATCTCGAGATAGAGCTTGGTGGTCAGCGTGTACTTCGACAGCCACCACCGGTCGGGCGGCGTCGAGCGGCCGTGATACGGCAGGTCGAAGGCGATGACGCGGAAGCGCCGCGTGATCTCCGCATCATTCAGCACGTGGCGCCACTGGCGGCTGTCGGCGCCCGCGGTATGCAGGCAGAGAAGCGGCATCCCCTGGCCCGCCTCTTCGAAGAAGATGCGGCAGGCCGCGCCGGCCACCTTCACTTCGACGTAGCGGCCGACGATCGGTTCGACTTTCGGCATCGTCCTCTCCTCAGCCGCGCATCAGGTTCATCATGCGCTGCAGCGCCCGGGCGTTCTGCATCGCGGCCAGACCGTCGCCTTCGAGCACGAACTCGGGCACGCGCATGAGCATGGCGAAGAAATCGTGATAGAGCGCCGGGGGGTTGGGGCTCACGAACCTGTCCCACACCGCCATCGGCGCGCGGAAGCCGAAGGTCGCGCGCGCATCGATGCGCGGCGCCGCATTGATGTCGGCGATCCTGCCGCGCTCGACGCGGACCACGTAGCGCTGCTCGCCGAAGGTGAACGAGAGCGCGGCGGTAAACCACCCGCCGATCACCGCCATCTCGGGGTCCGCGTTGACGCGGTCCCGGTAGCCTTCCATCCACGCCATCTCGGGAAAACTCGGCATGGAGAAATTGTCGTCTAAAATCCCTTTTATGACAAAGCAAATCGGCTTCATCGGTCTGGGCAGGATGGGCACGCCGATGGCGGCGCGCCTCATCGACGCCGGCTACCCGCTCATTGTTTATGATGTGCGTAAGGAGTGCGTCGAGGCGCTCGTGGCGAAGGGCGCGCGTGCCGCGGTATCGCCGGCGGCGGTCGCCTCCAGCGTCGATACCGTGCTTCTCAGCCTGCCCGACCCGCCGATCGTGCGCAGAGTCGCGCTTGGCGCTGACGGGGTCATTGCGGGCTCCAAGGTCAGGACGATGATCGATCTTTCAACGACTGGCGCGACGGCGGCTCGGGAGATCGCGGCCGCGCTCGCGGCCAATGGCATCACCGCCGTCGATTCGCCGGTAAGCGGCGGCGTAGCGGGTGCAGTGAAGGGCACGCTCGCGGTGATGGTCGCATGCCCGAAGGCGCTCTACGCCGAGCTCGAGCCGATGCTCAAGCACATCGGCAGGGTGTTCTTCATCGGCGAGCGGCCCGGGATGGGCCAGACCATGAAGCTCGCCAACAACCTGCTCTCGGCCACGGCCACGGCGGCGACGGCCGAGGCGATCGTGTTCGGCGTCAAGTCGGGGCTCGATCCGGCGGTCATGTGCGATGTGATCAACGCCGGCAGCGGGCGCAATACCGCCTCGCAGGACAAGTTTCCGAATCAGGTGCTCACGCGCCAGTTCAATCAAGGCTTCGCGACCGGCCTGATGTACAAGGACGTGCGGCTCTGCCTCGAGGAAGCGCAAGCCCTCGGCGTGCCGATGACGGTATCGACCGGCGTGCGCGCGCTCTGGGCGCGTGCCAATGAAGAGCTGGGTGCGGGCTCGGACATGACCGCCATCGTGCAGCTCCTCGAGCGGGCGACGGGCGTCGAGGTCAAGAGCAAGTAATCCGGGAGACGAACGATGGCCGAGCTGCGACCCTACGAGATCTACGCCATCAAGTACGGCGACCACCCGCGCCTCGCCAGCGCGAATTTCATCGGCGGCGTGCCCCACGATGCACACGACGGGCCGATGCCGCTCGACTACTTCGTCTGGGCGATCAAGGGAGCGGATAGTACGGGCAGGACCTGGATCGTCGACACCGGCTTCGATGCGGCCATGGGCAAGCAACGGCAGCGCAACGTCATCCGCTGCCCGTCCGAGGGCCTCAAGGCGCTCGGCATCGACGCTGGCAAGATCGAAGACGTGATCATCACGCACATGCACTACGACCACTGCGGCAACCATCGCCTGTTCGAGCGCGCCCGCTACCACGTGCAGGCCAAGGAGATGCTCTACGTCACCGGTCCCTGCATGTGTCACACGCCGCTGCGTCACTCGTTCGACGTCGAGGACGTGACGAAAATGGTGCGGCGACTGTATGACGGCCGGGTCGCCTTCCACGACGGCGACGAGGAGCTCGCGCCCGGCATCAGCGTGCACTTCGTCGGCGGCCACACCATGGGCCTGCAGATGGTGCGGGTGTGGACCAAGCGCGGCTGGGTGGTGCTCGCATCGGATGCGAGCCATCTCTACGCCAACATGGAGCAGGCGCGGCCTTACCCCATCGTCTACAACGTCGCCGACATGCTCGCCGGCCACCAGCGCGCCTACGCGCTCGCGAGCTCGCCGCGGCACGTGGTGCCGGGGCACGACCCGCTGGTGCTCAAGCGTTATCCGGCGCCGAATCCTGCGCTCGAAGGGATCGTGGCGCGCCTCGACGTGGATCCGATCGGCTGAGGTGAGCAACCCGGTTTTGCCAGGCCGCAGACAACACGCCCGCCTTGCCGCCGACATCGGCGGCACTTTCACCGACGTCGTGCTGGAGCACGGCGGCCGGCGCCATTCGTACAAGCTGCTGACCACGCCGCGCGCGCCCGAGGCAGGCCTGCTCGAGGGTATCGCGCAGGTCCTGGCGGCGGCGGCACTGGGGCCAGGCGATGTCGGCGTGATCATCCACGGCACCACCCTCGCGACCAACGCGCTGATCGAGAGGAAGGGCGCGAAAACGGCGCTCCTCACCACCGCGGGCTTCCGCGACGTGCTGGAGATGGGCTACGAAAAGCGCTACGAGCACTACGACCTCGACCTGGAGCTGCCCGCGCCGCTGGTGCCGCGGGAGCTGCGCTTTCCGGTTCCGGAGAGGATGACGGCGAAGGGGGAAGTCAGGACCCCTTTGGATGAGAATTTTTTGCTTCAAACCCTGAAGAAAATAAAAGAATCCAGCATCGAGTCGGTCGCCATCGGTTTTCTCCATTCGTATGCAAATGATTCGCATGAAAGGCGGGCTGGAGAACTCCTCGCTCGAGCCCTGCCCGGCGTTGCCGTGACGCTTTCGTCGGCGGTCTGTCCCGAGATCCGCGAGTACGAGCGCTTCTCGACCGCCTGCGCCAACGCCTATGTGCAGCCGCTCATAGCGAGCTACCTCGAACGGCTGGCAGCGGAACTTAAGCGCCGCGGTTTCGGCTGCCCGCTGTACCTGATGACTTCCGGCGGCGGCCTGACCACGCTGGAGACCGCGCGACGCTTCCCGGTGCGGCTGGTGGAGTCCGGCCCCGCTGGCGGCGCGATCCTCGCCGCGGGCCTGGCACGCGAAAACGGACTCGACGAGGTGCTCTCCTTCGACATGGGCGGCACCACCGCCAAGATCTGCTTCATCGGCCAGGGTCGCCCGGAGCAGTCGCGCAAAATGGAAGTGGCGCGCGTCTGGCGCAACCTCAAGGGCAGCGGCCTGCCGGTGCGCATCCCGGTGATCGAGATGGTCGAGATTGGCGCCGGCGGCGGCTCGATCGCGCGCCTCGACGAATTGCAGCGCATCCAGGTCGGCCCGGCGAGCGCCGGCGCGGAGCCCGGGCCCGCCTGCTACGGGCGCGGCGGCACGGAGGCGACCGTGACCGACGCCAACGTCGTACTGGGCCGCATTGACCCGATAACCTTTGCTGGCGGAACACTACAGTTGGATTTTCAAAAAGCTAAAAACGCGATTCTCGCGCGCATCGGCGCGCCACTGGGCATGGATGCGAGCTGGGCCGCGGCCAGCGTCGGCGAAATCGTCGAGGAAAACATGGCGAGCGCGGCGCGCGTGCACGCGGTGGAGCGCGGCCGGTCCCCGGAGCGCTGCACCATGATCGCCTTTGGCGGCGGCGCGCCGCTGCACGCCGCGCGCCTCGCGGCGAAACTGGGCATGCGCAAGGTCCTCGTGCCGGTGGATGCGAGCGTGGGTTCGGCGGTCGGCTTCCTGCGCGCACCGGTCGCCTTTGAGGTCGTTCGCAGTTTGCAGTTGAGGGATGATTCTTTTGATTTTTCCCAGGTAAATCTTTTACTCAAAAAAATGCAAAACGAAGCCACGGCCATCGTCGCCGCCGACGCGCTCGGCACGAAGCTGAAAACGCATCGCGGCGTCGAGATGCGCTACCTCGGCCAGGGGCACGAGATTTCCGTGCCGCTGCCGGCTCGCGCGATCACGGCGCAGGACGCGGCAAAACTGCGCGCCGACTATGAGGCGCGCTACGAAGCGCAGTTCGGCCTGCGCATCGCGGATGTGCCTGTGGAGTTCTTGGCTTGGTCGGTGAATGTTTCGACAGGTTCCGTTAATTTGAAGCTTGCAAAATTCTCGGGGAAAAACACGAGAACGACATCAAAAGAAAAAAGAACCGTTTTTGATCCCGTGTCCGGAAAACGGCAAGCCATCGCCAGCTACCGGCGCAAGGACCTCGCGCCGGGAATGCGCTTCGCGGGGCCCGCCCTCGTCGTCGAGCCGCAGACTACAACGCTGGTGCCGCGCGGCTGGCGCTGCAGCGTCGCCGCCGCGGGACATATGATTCTCGAAAGATAAAAATGAAAGCCCAAGAGAAACAATTGGTCCGGCAGATCCTCTGGTACCGCCTGATAGCGGTGGTCGAGGAGCAGGCCAATGTGCTGCTCAAGACGGCGTTCGGGACGATCACGCGCGAAGCGGGCGACCTTTCGGCGGGCGTCTACGACACGAAGGGCCGCATGCTGGCGCAGGCCGTCACCGGCACGCCGGGGCACGTCAACACCATGGCGACGGCGGTGGCGCATTTTCTGGAGCGTTTCCCGCCGCACACGCTCAAGCCCGGCGACGTGCTGGTGACCAACGACCCCTGGATGGGCACCGGGCACCTGTTCGACTTCGTCACCGTCACGCCCGCGTTCCTGAAGAACAAGCTGATCGGCTTCTTCGCCTCCACCTGCCACGTGGTCGACATCGGCGGCCGCGGCTTCGTCGCCGAGGCGACCTCGGTGTACGAGGAAGGAATGCACGTGCCGCACATGAAACTCATGGATGCCGGCAAGCGGAACGAAACGCTGTTCGCGATGCTGATGAGCAACGTACGCGAGCCGATGCAGGTGCGCGGCGACATCCTCGGTCTCGTATCGTGCAATGAAGTGGCGGCGCGCCGGCTCGCGGCGATGCTGCAGGAATTCGGCCTCACGGAGCTCGATACGCTGGGAGAGTACATCATCTCCACCTCGCGCGATGCGATGCGCGCCGCCGTGCGCAAGCTGCCGCGCGGCACCTGGCGCGGCTCGATGACGCTCGACGGCTACGAAGCGCCGGTCGAACTGCGCGCCGCGCTCACGGTCTCGGACGCGGGCGTGCACGTCGATTACGCCGGTTCGTCGCCCGCCTCGCGCTTCGGCATCAATTCGCCCAAGTGCTATACCGACGCCTATACCTCGTTCGGCGTGAAGTGCGTCGTCGCGCCGGGCATTCCGAACAACGCGGGCTCGCTGGCGGTGGTGACGGTTTCCGCGCCCGAGGATTCAATCGTCAACCCGCTGCGCCCGCGCGCGGTCACCGCGCGCCACCTCGTCGGCCAGACGCTGCCCGAGCTGGTGTTCGCCTGCTTCGACGAGCCGCTCAAGGGGCAGGTGCCGGCGGAGGGTGCGGGCAGCATCTGGATCCTCGGCCTCTCGGGCGGGCCGCAGGTCGAGGGCGCAAGGCCGGATACGACCCGGTTCAACGTGATATCGATCGGCATCGGCGGCATGGGCGCGCGCCCGGCGAAGCCCGGCCTCTCGACCACCGCGTTCCCGAGCGGCGTCGGCGCGATTCCGGTGGAGATCACGGAAGCGCAGTCGCCGCTGCTGTTCCGGCGGCGCGAACTCGCGGAAGGTTCGGGCGGCGAAGGGCGGCAGCGCGGCGGCATGGGCGCGGTGATCGAAATCGAGAACACCGAGCCGGCACCTTTCAGCATTGCCTGCGCCACCTTCGACCGGCGCCACAACCCGGCGCGCGGCCGCGCCGGCGGCGCCGACGGCCGCGTCGGCCGCGTCGCACTCGCCAGCGGCAGGGTGCTGCCCGGCAAGGAAACCTATGTCGTCCCCGCGGGCGACTGCCTGCTCGCCGAGATGCCCGGCGGCGGCGGCTACGGCAAGAAACCTTAGTCCAGCCATTCCAACGGAGGTCGCATGAGCGTCTACGAAGATGTGCTCTATGAGGTGACGGACGGCGTTGCGGTGGTTACGCTGAACCGGCCGCAGTCATTGAACGCCTATACGGTGGCGATGGGCCAGGGACTGAAAAGCGCCGTGGCGGATGCGGAGGCGGATGCTGAGGTGCGCATCATCGTGCTCACGGGCGCGGGCCGCGGATTCTGCGCCGGCGCGGACATGAATCTGCTGCAGAAAATCACGCCCGGCGCCACGAGCGCCACCCAGGCGCAGGAAGTGAAGCGCGATCTCGGCGGCGTCCCCAGCCGGGATGCGGAGACGGATTACGGCGGGCGTTTCGGCTATTTTCTGCAGGCCCGAAAGCCGGTCGTCGCCGCGCTCAACGGGCCGGCCGCAGGTCTCGGCCTGGTGCTGGCGCTCTATGCCGATGTGCGCTTCGCCGGCAGCGACGCGAAATTCACCACCTCGTTCGCCCAGCGCGGCCTGATCGCCGAGCACGGCATCAGCTGGCTGCTGCCGCGCCTCATCGGGCCGGCGCACGCCCTGGACCTGCTGCTTTCGGCGCGCAAGCTCGGCGCCGCCGAAGCCGAACGCATCGGCCTCGTAAACAAGGTGTTCCCGCAGGAAACCTTCATGCAGGAGGTCATGGCCTATGCGCGCGCGCTCGCCCGGAGCGTGTCGCCGCGATCGACGGCGGTGATCAAGGCGCAGATCTGGAAGGCATTGCGCCAGGACTTCAACGCAGCGCTCGCGCTGGCCGACGGCGAAATGCAGAAGAGCTTCGCGAGTTCGGATTTCAAGGAAGGAATCGCGCACTACCTGGAAAAGCGGGCGCCGGCGTTTACTGGTTCCTGACTGCTGGCGATGCATTGAGCGTAGAATTTCTTCCGAGGAGTTATCCGGGAGGCCACAATGAGACCGGGGGTGAAATGAAGCGACGCACGTTCCTGCTCACGCTCGCGGCCTTGGCGGTGGGACGCGCGGGCGCGCAGCCGGCGGGGCGAATCTTCAAAGTTGGCATCCTGACGACCACCGGCAACCGCGGCCAGACGCCTTTCTACGTCTCCCTCGAGGACCGGTTCCGGGAACTGGGCTAAGCCGAGGGGAAGAACTTTGCCCTGGACTGGCATTCGGCAACCGGGCAGATCGACAAGATTCCGGAGCTCGCGGCAGCATTGGCGCGCAATCGCCCCGACGTCGTGCTCGCGACGGGATCGGAAATCGTGCTGAGAGCGCTACGCGGGGCAGTTGGGACAACACCGATCGTCATGATCGCCATCGATTTCGATCCGGTGGAGAGAAACTTCATTGCAAGCCTGTCAAAGCCTGGCGGCAACATCACCGGCCTGTTCCTGCGCCAGCTGGAGTCCGCAGCAAAGCGCCTGGAACTTCTGGCCGAAACATTGCCAAGGGCGCGCGCGGGTCGCGGTGCTGTGGGACAGGTTCAGCCGCGATCAGCTCGATTTCGTGGCGCAACAAGCGAAGAAACGCACCATCGCTTTGCTACCGTTCGAGATGCTCGGCAATGTCTACGAGTTCGAGGCGCCGCTGCGCGCGGCCAAGGCGCAACGTGCGGACGCGGTGCTGGCGCTGACCTCGGGTGCATTTTTCCAGGTGCGGCAAAAGATGTTTGCCGCGGCCGGCGCGCAGCGCCTCCCGGTGATTGCGAATTCGAATTACGCCGACGACGGCGCGCTGATCGCATTCGGCGCGAATTTCCCGCAGATGTACCGGCGCGTCGTGGAATACGTGGACCGCATCCTGAAGGGGGCGAAACCTGAGGAACTGCCCGTGGAGCAGCCCACCAAGTACGACCTGATAGTCAATCTCAAAGTCGCGAAAGCGCTTGGCGTGAAATTTCCCAAGCCCCTTCTGCTGCGCGCCGACCGCGTGATTGAATAGGACTTTCCGCCGCTACTTCTTCGCGTGCTGCTGCTCGTAGGCGGCGACTGCCTTCTTCAGCTTGGTGTATTCCTCGCAGCCGAAGGTGCAAAGGTCATCCAGCCGCGCGAGGTGCTCCTTCGCTTTCGGCACGTTGCCCGCCATCAGGTAGGCCTCGCCCAGGTATTCGTGCGCGGCGCGGTGCTTCGGATCGAGGCGCAGCTCCTCGTTGTAGTGGCGGAACACGAGATCCATGGCCGGATTCGGTCCCTTGCGCATCGAATAGGCGTAGAGATTGTGGAAGTTGGCATCCTGCGGGTTGCGCGCCACCGCGTCGCGCAGGATTTTCTGTGCGCCCATCCAGTCCTGCTTGCCGATCGCGGCCCGGGCCTGCTCCAGCGCGGGATCCTTCGGCGTTTTCGGTTCGAGCGCCGGAGTATCCATGCCCCATACCGTCGTCGCTGTGACAAGAGCTAAGATAACTGCATGAAATCGCGCGCGCTTCATGGGAAGCTCCTCTGGGTTCTGCTATCCAGTACGTTAACATGCGTGCCGCTGGTTGCATTCCCTGAGCCGCAAAATCGAGCTCAGGCGGTGGTCGCCCTCGGGGACGCCGT
>SHXL01000055.1 GCA_009693345.1 Betaproteobacteria bacterium | reverse complement strand
TTGATCGTGATCCCGCGCGCCTTCTCCTCCGGCGCTGCATCGATCTGGTCGTAGTTCTTCGCCTCGCCGCCGTACTTCTTCGCCAGAATGTGCGTCATCGCCGCCGTCAGCGTCGTCTTGCCATGATCCACGTGCCCGATCGTCCCCACGTTCAGGTGCGGTTTGGTTCTCTCGAATTTGCCTTTTGCCATGACGGACGCCTATCGGTTGAAAACGTTCGAAAATCTGGTGCCCATGATGTGGATCGAACACATGACCTCTCCCTTACCAAGGGAGTGCTCTACCACTGAGCTACATGGGCCCATCCACGTAACGACAGCCGCGACACACCTTACAAAACGCTTCTGGAGCGGGTGAAGGGAATCGAACCCTCGTCGTAAGCTTGGAAGGCTTCTGCTCTGCCATTGAGCTACACCCGCCTCCGTTTACCTGCGCATTCACCATTCACGTCACTTCACCCATTTCCCGTCCGCTGCGCGCCCGAGTTTGCTGGTGGAGGGGGTTGGATTCGAACCAACGTAGGCGCAAGGCCAACAGATTTACAGTCTGCCCCCTTTAGCCGCTCGGGCACCCCTCCGGCGGAACCTGAAATTATGTCTTGTTTCCGTCAGTTACGCAAGATCCAGGCCTCAGAATCGTTGCAGGGTCTTGCCGGGGGCCGGTTTGCGGCGGAAAGGCGGGCCAATATGCGTTATTCCACGTTGCGAACCATTTATCGGGCGGGGGGAGATACATCTTGGGCGCGGGGAGGAAATAATCCCTTGTCAGACGCGGTCCCTCTCCGCACCGCCTTGCGGCAAGTGCGGAGGGGACGAACCCGACCGCGGAGGAGGAGGGAGGAGCCCGCGGAAGGCGCGTTCTTGTGTTCGATCTGCAGCGAATTCTCTGTTGCAGTGCGTCAAATATACGGCTTTGCGAATTTCTATACAATCATCCATAAATGTAAAACACCTTTGTTATTAGTGCAACAATAGATTTCTCCTCATGAGCGACTCCTTGTACGAGATGTTGGTGTTCTCCAAAGTGGTTACCGCCGGGAGCCTGTCGGCCGCCGGACGCGACCTCGGTGTCTCCACAGCGGTGGTGAGCCGCAGGCTGGCCGCCCTTGAAGCCCGCCTCGGGGTCCGCCTGGTCAACCGCACAACGCGACGGTTAGCGCTCACTGACGAAGGTGCTAGCTACCACGACGCCTGTACCCGCATCCTCGGGGAAATCGAAGCTGCGGACGCAGCCGCCGCGACGCGGCGCGTCGTGCCGCAGGGCGTGCTGAAGGCCGCCCTGCCCGCCTCGTTCGGCCACCTGCACGTGGCGCCGCTGGTGCCGCAGTTCGCCGAGCGCTATCCGCAGGTCAAGCTCGCGCTGAGCCTTTCGGACCGGACGGTGAACGTGATCGAGGAAGGCTTCGACCTCGCGATCCGCATCGGCGAACTGGAGGATTCCTCGCTCGCCGCGCGCAAGCTCGCGCCCAACCGGCGCGTGGTATGCGCGAGCCCGGACTACCTCAAGCGGCATCCCGCGCCGCGCGCGCCCGGGGACCTGCAGCGCCACAACTGCCTGACCACCACCGAACTGCAGATGAACTGGGAGTACAAGGCGCCCGACGGCAAGCGCGGCGCGGTCCGCGTCTCGGGCCGCTACGCCTGCGACAACTGGGAGGTCCTGCGCGACTGGGCGCTCGCGGGAATGGGCGTGGCGCTCAAATCGACCTGGGACGTGCGCCGGCAAGTCGAGGACGGCTCCCTGGTGCGCTTGCTGCCCGGCTACGATTTCGGCCCCGATGTCGCGATCTACGCGGTCTATCCGCACCGGCGCTACCTGCCGGCGAAGACGCGCGTGTTCATCGACTACCTCGCCGAATCGTTCGGCCCCGAACCGTACTGGGACCGCCCGTGAGAATGTGCTAGAAAGTTACTCCGAGGAGAACGCCGATGAACGCCCCCATTAATGCTGCTGCGCTCGCCCGGGTTTCACTGGAAGACAAGTACACGCTGCATGCCGGGCGGGTGTTCCTCACGGGTACCCAGGCGCTGGTTCGGCTGCCAATGCTGCAGCGCGAGCGCGATCTCGTCGCGGGCCTGAATACCGCCGGCTACATCTCCGGCTATCGCGGCTCCCCGCTCGGCGGCCTCGACCAGAACCTGTGGCGCGCGAAACAACATCTCACGACGCACCAGATCAAATTCCAGCCCGGCGTGAACGAAGACCTCGCGGCCACCGCCATCTGGGGCACGCAGCAGCTGAACCTGTTCCCCGGCGCGAAATACGACGGCGTTTTCGCCATGTGGTACGGCAAGGGGCCGGGCGTGGACCGCTGCGGCGACGTCTTCAAGCACGCCAATTCCGCCGGCACTTCGAAGCACGGCGGCGTGCTCGTGCTCGCGGGCGACGACCACGCCGCGAAATCCTCGACGCTCGCGCACCAGAGCGAACATATCCTCAAGGCCTGCTGCATCCCGGTGCTCAATCCGGCGAACGTCCAGGAATACCTCGATTACGGCCTGCACGGTTTCGCCATGAGCCGCTACTCGGGTTGCTGGATCGCCTTCAAGTGCGTCACCGACGTGGTCGAATCGGGCGCCTCGGTGTACGTCGATCCGGACCGGGTGAAAATCGTGCTGCCGCAGGACTTCGCGCTGCCGCCGGGCGGCGTCAGTATCCGCTGGCCCGACAATTTCCTCGAGCAGGAGCTGCGCCTCCTTGATTACAAAGTCTATGCGGCGCTCGCCTATGTGCGCGCGAACAAGCTCGACCGCATCATCTGGGATTCTCCCAAGGCGCGCATGGGCATCGTCACCACCGGAAAGAGCTTCGGCGACACGATGCAGGCGCTTGCCGACCTCGGCATCGACGAAGACGTCGCGCGCGACATCGGCCTGCGCGTCTACAAGGTCGCCATGAGCTGGCCGCTCGAGCCGCAGGGTGCGCGCCGCTTCGCTCAGGGGCTCGAAGAGATCCTGGTGGTGGAGGAAAAGCGCCAGCTGATCGAGTACCAGATCAAGGAAGAGCTCTACACCTGGGAGGAAGGCAAGCGCGCGCCCCGCGTGGTGGGCAAATTCGACGACAACGGCGAGTGGAGCCAGTCGCAGGGACAGCCCGCCGGGACCTGGCTGCTGCCCGCGCACTACGAGCAGTCGCCGGCGATCGTCGCCAAGGCGATCGCGCAGCGGCTATCGAAACTGAATATGACTTCTGTACTGGGAAGCCGGTTCAAGGAACAGCTCGCCTACCTGGATTTCAAGGAAAAGGCGCTCGCCAGGCCGCGCGTCACCTCGATCCGCCAGCCCTATTTCTGCTCGGGCTGCCCGCACAACACCTCCACGCGCGTGCCCGACGGCAGCCGCGCCACAGCCGGGATCGGCTGCCACTTCATGGCCGTTTGGATGGACCGCAGCACCGCCACCTTCACCCACATGGGCGGCGAAGGCGCGACCTGGATCGGCCAGGCGCCGTTCACCGACGAGAAGCACATCTTCGCCAACCTCGGCGACGGCACCTATTACCACTCCGGCCTGATGGCGATCCGCGCCGCGGTCGCGGGCAAGGTCAACATGACCTACAAGATCCTCTACAACGACGCGGTGGCGATGACCGGCGGCCAGCACCACGACGGGCCCCTCGACCCCGCGATCATCTCGCGCCAGATCGCGGCCGAAGGCGTGACCCCGATCGTGATTGTGACCGACGAGCCCGAAAAGTATCCCGCCGGCACCAACTGGGCGCCCGGCATCACCATCCGCCACCGCGACGAGCTGGACGCGGTGCAGCGCGAACTGCGTGAGCTGCCGGGTGTATCGGCGATCATCTACGATCAGACCTGCGCCTCGGAGAAACGCCGCCGCAGGAAGAGGAACGAGTATCCCGATCCCGCGAAGCGCGCCGTGATCAACGAGATGGTGTGCGAGGGCTGCGGCGATTGCAGCACCAAATCCAATTGCCTGTCGGTTGAGCCGCTGGAAACCGAATACGGCCGCAAGCGCACGATCAACCAGTCCACCTGCAACAAGGACTTCTCCTGCGTGAAAGGCTTCTGCCCCAGCTTCGTCACCGTTGAGGGCGGGCAGCTGAAGAAAGGAAAGGCCGGTCCGAAAGTGGCAGAGGACTTTCCTGAAATTCCGAATCCCGCCATTCCCGAATTGCAAACCCCGTTCGGCATCGTGGTGACCGGCATCGGCGGCACCGGCGTGATCACCATCGGCCAGATCCTCGCCATGGCCGCGCATCTCGAAGGCAAGGGTGTGTCGGTGCTCGACATGTCGGGCCTCGCGCAGAAATACGGCGCCGTGATGTCGCACGTGAAGATCGCCGCCCGGCCGGAGGATCTGCACGCCGCGCGCATTGGCATGGGCGACGCGGGCCTGGTGATCGGCTGCGACCTGGTCGTCTCCGCAAGCCAGGACGCGCTTTCGCGCATGGGCGCGGAGCGCACGGGTGGGACGGGAACCCGTGCCGTCGTAAATGCCACCACTTCTCCGACCGCGGAGTTCGTCAAGAACCCGAACTGGCAGTTGCCGGGCAGCGACCTGACGCGCGATATTCGCGAAGCCTGCGGCGGCAGGAACGCCGATTTCGTTCCAGCCTCCGAGCTTGCCACCGCGCTGATGGGCGACTCGATCGCCACCAACATGTTCATGCTCGGCTATGCCTTCCAGAAAGGCTGGGTGCCTCTCTCATTCGCGGCGCTCGAGCGCTCGATCGACCTGAACGGCGTCGCGGTGGAATTCAACCGCAAGAGCTTCGACTGGGGACGGCGCGCGGCAGTGGATCTCGAGCGCGTGCGGCGCATTGCGATGCCGGCCGAAGTGGTCCCGATCGAACAGTACTTCTCGCGCAATCTCGACGAATTGGCGGACCGGCGGGCCCGGTTTCTCACCGATTATCAGGACGCGGCCTACGCTTCGCGCTATCGAAACCTCGTGGAAAAAACCCGGCAGGCGGAAAACGGGAAAACCGGTTCCGCAAAGCTTACGGAGGCGGTTGCGCGCTACTACGCCAAGCTGCTCGCCTACAAAGACGAATACGAAGTCGCGCGGCTCTATACCGACGGCGCCTTCCGCAAGAAGATTGAGGCGATGTTTGAAGGCCGCATTGGTACCGATTACAAGCTCGTGTTCCACCTTGCGCCGCCGCTGCTCGCCAGGCCCGATGCGCGCACGGGCGAACCGGGCAAGATGCGGCTCGGGAGTTGGGTTTTGAGCCTATTTGGATTTCTTTCGAAACTCAAAAGGCTGCGCGGGACGGCGTTCGACATCTTCGGCCGCACCGAAGAGCGGCGCATGGAGCGCGCGCTGATCGCCGAATACGAGCAGACGGTTGATACCCTGATTGCCGGCCTGACGCGCGATAACCTCGCGCTCGCGGTCGAGATCGCCTCGCTACCGGAAACGATCCGCGGCTACGGCCACATCAAAGCACAAAGCGCCGTTGCCGCGCGCGCGAAACGCGACGAGCTCCTCGCGCGCTACCGCAGCATCCCGATCCGCGCCGCCGCATGAAGATCGGGGTCTTTGTCGCGGGGCTGTTTATCGCCACGACACTGCATGCCCAGACCGAGGAGAGCCGCACGCTCGAACTCGAGGGCGGCGGCAGCGTCGCGTACACGCTGCGCATCCATCCGGCGGACGCGCACATGGCACGGCCTGCGGGCGAGCTCGCGCCGACGAGTGCGCTCGATGCAGCCAAGCTGCTTAACCTGCATCTGTCGGCCGGGGATATCGAGGAAGCGGCGCTGCTATCGAACTCACCGCGCCGCCGCTTCGAGGTACTGCGCGATTATCGCGAATCGGTGGGCGAAGAGGAGTTCAAGCGGGTCTTCGCACAGTATTTTTTCCCGGAGAACCGGCTGCTCGCCGAAATCGTCATCGGCAAGCATCGCCTGCTGATCTGGGACCTGAAGGAAGGCGCGACCCGGATCGCCGGGCAGTACTTCGTCGAGGTCGATGGCCGCTACCTGGTCGATGACGTGCCGAACGACGAGCGCACCAGCCTGCGCTGGGTGCTCGAGGCCTGCCGCAGCGGCAAGTTGCCGCGCTAGATCTTCACGCCGATCGCCACCTTATTTCGACGCATATGCGGCCCAAGCTTTTCCGGCTTTACACGTTGGTGCTGCTTTTTTCCGCGGCGATACTTTACGGAACCACCTACCAGCAATTCAGGTTCCTCGACCTGCGCTATCCCGGCGGAGCGTCGGACGCGGTCTATTACGTTCAGATGTCAAAGTCACACTTTGACATTGATGCACATCATCGATATCGCTGGCTGACGCCGACGCTCGCCGGATTTAGCCGCCCCGTCATCGAAAACGCGCTGCAAGATGACGAACTGGCCGTCAAACTGTCGTTCTACGTTGTGAATTTCGCCTTCAGCCTCGGCACCTGTATCGCGTTGTTTGCCCTGTTGCAGGCGATGGATTTTTCGATACCCCTCTCCCTTCTGGGTGTTTGCGCTTTTGCCAGCAGCAGGGTCACCGTTCTTGTCACCGCGACGCCATTAGTGGACGCAGCATATTTTTGCGCTATCGCGGCCCTGCTCTATCTATCCGTCGCGAGGAAATACTGGCCTCTCGCGCTGTTACTTCCGGCGAGGGTTCTTTGCAAGGAAACGGTATTGCCATTTCTCCTGCTGCCCATGCTGACGGACATGCGCAAATTCCGTGCGTATTGGGTTGCACTCCCCGTTTCCATCGCGATTTTCATGATCAACCGCCGCATCATCGACGGACTCCATCCGTCAAACGCGTCGAATCTTCTGGAGACCATTCGCGAACACCTTGGCGATGTGCCGCAGCACGTCGGCGAGCTGCTTACGCTTGCGGGAATACATGATCTGCAAAACGGATTCTCCTTCCTTCTCCTGCTCGCTGCGATCGGCGCCTGGCTGAATGCAAGGCATCGATGCTATGTCATTCCGCACGTTGTACTGGCGACTATTCCAATCGGCCTGGGCTATGCTCTGTTATCCGGAAATCTTGGCCGGATGTTCTTCGCAGCCTTTCCGGTCGTCATCGCCTACGCGCTAGTCTCGATTGATCATGTCGCGCGCACCTGCGGGCAAGGCAACAGTGCGCGCTGAGGCGCCCGCCAAGATCAGCCTGATCATTCCCGTATTCAACGAGGCGACGCACCTCCGGCGCTTCCTGGAAGAAATCGACCGGATCCGCCTGCCCCTGTCTTGCGAACTCGTAATCGTGAACGATGGTTCCGGGGACGAGAGCAGTGAAATCGTCCGGCGGTTCCCTTTCGTCTCCCAGATCCAGTTTGTCGAACTGCATTCCAACGGCGGCAAAGGCGCAGCGGTCACCGCGGGAATACAGCGAGTCACGGGCAGCATCATCGGAATCCAGGACGCGGACTTCGAATATCGCTTTGACGACATCGCGCGCCTCGTCGAACCGATCATCGAGGACCGCGCCGATGTCGTTTATGGTTCCAGGTTCAGGAATGGCGGTTTCCACGCGCCCCGGACGCTTCACTATCTTGCAAACCGCGCCTTGACCCTGATGAGTAATTTCGCCAGTGGAGTCTTCCTTTCGGACATGGAGACCTGTTACAAATTTTTCCGCGCCGAAGTCATCCAGAACATCAACCTGGAGTCGCGGCGGTTCGGCATCGAACCGGAGATTACCGCCAAGATCGCGCGCCTCAAGCTGCGCATTTCTGAACTTCCCATCAGCTACTTCCCGCGCCGATACGCCGAGGGGAAGAAAATCACCTGGCGGGACGGCGTGGCGGCGATCTGGCATATCCTGTATTTCAATTTTCTCGACGACCGCAAGCGATGGTTCCGGAAGGAACTGCCGCTCGAGTTCACCTCGCCTGGCAAGTTCTAGACCTTCACCCTGAAAGGCGTGAAGTCAGTGTGCCTGTCGTAGTAGTCCTCTTGCTCGACGCGCTTCAGGAAAGCGACGATCTTGTAGGTAACTGGCGTCATCACCACCTCCCAGCCGGTCTTCAGCACGTACTGCGCCATCGCGAACTTCAGAATGTCGGACGTTTCCCAGATGCCGTAGAACGCGATGAAGTAGAACAGCGATGAATCGACAAGCTCGCCCACCAGCGTCGAACCTATGGTGCGTGTCCAGAGCCATTTGCCGGCCGTCCAGATCTTCATTTTCGCCAGCACGTAGCTGTTGGTGAAGCTGCCGCACCAGAACGCGATCATCGACCCCAGCGCGATGCGCCAGGCGTTGCCGAACACTGCTTCGAGCGCCGGTTGGTAGCCCTTCATGTAGTCCGATGGTCCCGGCGGCAGGTTCACCACTACCCAGGCCATGAAGGAAGCGAACACAAGCGCACCGAACCCGGCCCAGACCACGCGGCGGTCCCTGCCGTAACCATAGACCTCGGTGAGGATGTCGCCGAAGATGTAGGAGATCGGGAAGAACAGCACCCCGGCGCTGAACGGCGTCGGCCCAAGCAGCGGCAGGTCCACCACCGCCTGCTTGGCGGCGCCGATGAAATTGGAGCAGATCAGCACGGTGACAAAAGCCGCCATGATGAAATCGTAGTAGCGATATTGTTTCAAGGCAGTTTTGGCGCGTACCCTCGCACGTCCGGGTCCAGCTCCACGCGCATCGCGTCCAGCATGCGCGACACCATGGCGTAGAAGCCCGCGGTGAGCGCCAGCTCGACGAATTCGGCATCGCTGAAGTGCCGCTTCACTTCGGCGTGCACTGCGTCGGTCACATTGCAGGCTATCACCGCCTCCGTCAGCGCGAGCGCCGCGCGCTCCTTCGCATCGAACTCCTTCGACACGCGCCAGTTCGCCAGCGCCGCGATTTTCGCCTCGCTCACTTTTGCGCTGCGCGCCATGCGCAGGTGGTGCGCCCATTCGTACTCCGAACGCACGATCTGCGCGGTGCGCAGGATCATGAGCTCGCGCAGCGCGCGCGGCGTCTTGCTGTCGTGCCGGATCGCGTTGGCGAATTCGGTCCAGGCGGCGGTCAGCGCCGGATGGTTGCCGAGCGCCCGGTACAGATTGACCGGCTTGCCCCAGAGTTCTTCGAGGCGCTTTTGCAGGACCGGATCGAACTCGGCATTGGGAACGCGTTGCATGCCGGTAGTATGCCCGAAGAAAATCGCGGAAATCTGGGTCAGAGCCTGATTTTCAAACTCGCTGCTTGAGGATGGCAGCGAGATCGCGGTGCGCGCGGCGCAGCAGCTCTTCTGTACTATTCCAGTCGATGCACGGGTCGGTGACGGAGACGCCGTAGCGCAGCTGCGAGCGGTCTTCCGGTATCGCCTGGCTGCCCGCCTCGAGGTTCGATTCGAGCATCATGCCCACGATCGAGCGGTTGCCCTCGAGGATCTGGTGCGCGCAATCGTTGAACACCAGCGGCTGCAGCGCGGGGTCCTTCATGGAATTCGCGTGCGAGCAGTCGACGACGATGTTCGGCGCGAGCTTCGCCTTCGCCAGCCCCTGCTCGGCGAGCCGCATGCTCACGGTATCGTAGTTCGGCCGCCCGCCGCCGCCACGCAGCACCAGGTACCCGTGCGGATTGCCCCGGGAGCGGATCACGCTCGTCCTGCCCGCCGAATTGACGCCGAGAAAACCGTGCGGCAGCGCCGCCGACTTGATGGCGTTGATCGCGACCTCGAGCCAGCCGTCGGTGCCGCTCTTGAAGCCGACAGGGGCCGAAAGCCCGCTCGCCATTTCGCGATGAGTCTGCGATTCGGTGGTGCGCGCGCCGATCGCGTACCAGGAGATGAGCTCGGCGAGGTACTGCGGGCAGATCGGGTCGAGCGCTTCCGAGCCGGTGGGCAGCCCGAGCTCGGCGAGCTGCATGAGCAGCGTCCTCGCGCGCGCGATGCCTTCGTCGATGCGGAACGAATCGTCCATATAGGAATCGTTGACGAACCCCTTCCAGCCGACCACGGTGCGCGGCTTTTCGAAATACACGCGCATCACCAGCACCAGCGTGTCACTTACCTCGCCTGCAAGGCGCTTCAGCCGGCGCGCGTAGTCGAGCGCGGCATCGGGATCGTGGATCGAGCAGGGACCGACCACCACGAACAGGCGCGGGGCCTTGCGCTCGAGGATCGCGCGCAGCGCATTGCGTGCCGCGAGGACGGTTTCCGCAGCGCTATCGGTAAGCGGAATGCGCTCCTGAACTTCGTCGGGCGAAGGGATCTCTGACATGCGCTCGACATTGACGTTGTCGAGCAGCGTTTCGAGCGGACTGCGGTTCTATTTCACTCGAAAAGGGTACACTAGATCGCGAGGAGAATAGCCGATGCCGGTTCCCCACCAGACCGGGCGCTGCAAGTCCGGCGACCTGGAAATTTTCTACCGCCACCTCGGAAATCGGGCTCTGACCCCGATTCTTTTTGTCCACGGCCTGTCCTACTTTTCATATGACTGGCTGCCGGTCGCGGCCGCGTTCCGCAACAATCGCGAGTGCGTCGCAGTGGACATGCGCGGCTTCGGCGATTCGGAGCGCAGCCCGGCGAAGGACTACAGCGTGCCTTCGATGGCGCAGGACCTCGCCAGCCTCCTCGATCACCTGCAATGGAAACGCGCCATCGTCCTCGGCCATTCGATGGGCGGACGCAGCACCGCTTACCTTGCCGCGAAGCAGCCGCAGCGCGTCGCCGGGCTGGTGCTCGTGGACTATTCGCCGGACAACGCGCCTGCCGGGTCGAAGCGCACCGCGCAGACGGTCGCCGGCACGCCGGACGTTTTTGCGAGCATCGACGAGGGCATGAAGTATTTCAATGCGGCCCCGGACAAGCGCGAGCGCTTCGAGGCCTACCTCAAGCCGGTAGCGGGAGGCTACGAGCTGAAGCGCGACCCGCATTTCCGCAACCAGTTCCGCAAACTGCTCGAGACCGGCGAGCGCCCCAATCTGGGCGTGGACATGTGGCAGGTCCTCGGCGAAGTGCGCTGTCCGATCCTGTCGGTGCGCGGCACGCGCTCGGACATGTACGCCCCCGAAACCGTCGCCAAGATGCAGGCGGCGAACGCGGGGCTGCGGGTCGCGGAAGTGGACGCGGGCCACAATATCGGCGGCGAGAATCCGGATGGTTTGATCGCGGCGATGAAGCCGTTCATCGCCGCGCTGGAGGAGAAAAGCCATGCCCATTAGAGGGATCGATCACCTCGCATTCGTCACCGACGACCTGCCGGCGACGATGGACTTCTACACCCGCGTGCTCGGCATGCGGCTAGTGCACGTGCGCCGCGTGCCCTTCGAGCGCGACCGCGGCCAGCCGCCCTACGAAAACCTGCGCCATTACTTCTTCGACATGGGCAACGACTCCCTGCTCGCGTTTTTCGAGTACCCGAAAGGGTTGCCACGGCAGAACCGCGACCTGCCCGGCGGCATGCAGCACATCGCCTTCCACCTCGCGCCGGGGCAATTCGATGGCATGGTCGAGCGCGTGAAAGTTGCGGGCGTGGATGTCATCGGCCCGGTGCCGCTCGGCGGTCGCTTCTGGTCAGCGTACTTCTACGACCCTAACGGCATTCGCCTCGAGCTCGCCACCGACCGCTCGGGCGAAGACCGCGGCGTGGTCGAATCGGTCCTGCAGACCGAGGCAGAAGCGCGCGCGGAACTCAAGACCCTGTTCGCCGATCCGCGCGAAGTGGAAAAGTGGCTGCAGCACATGCTATTTGAACGCTTCGATGTTGAGGCTGATGAGAAATCCAAATCGCCTGAACGAACTGAAATCGTCAAATAGATTGAACTCGTCAACACGTCTCATTCTTGGAAAACCCGCCTGATTGAGAAAATACCCCATGAAGTCCAAAGTCAATCCCACTTTATGGAAGTCGTGCTCATCTTCTTGTGCTCCGAACATGTGCATCATCAAGGAAAGTTTTGATCCTTCGGTACATTCTCGTCCGCGACTAAATTACATAGGACTTCAAAGTCAGGGACGCTGATTTTCAGTACGCCGCCCGGTTTCAGCACACGCCATATTTCCTTCAGGGCCTTGGGCAATTCTTCACGAAATCCCAAATGCTCCAGCACATGGGAGGCATATACCTCATCCACACTGCCATCGGCGAATTGTTCCAATGAGGTGCAGTTGCCAACGTAATCGACATGAGGTCCGGATTGGATGTTTACTATTTTCCAACCGGATTTGGGTTCTTACCCCCCGATGTGCAGTCTAAATGGTTCGCTCATTGCCTTACACCTCTCAGGAGAGATCCGTCGGCTCGAATCAGGCCCGGAGCGCCGCCTGCTTCAGTACGCGCTCCAGCTCGCGGACCACGTTGTCGTCCTCGTATAGGACTGCACTGCGCTCCATGATGCGTCCTCTCAGGGCCTCGCGCCGCGCGCGGTCCGTTCCCAAATCTACGGCGATCCGCGCATATTCGCTGGGCGAGGAGGCGATGGCATCGCCGATTCCCATCCTGCGATACATGCCCAAAGTATGGCGTCCGCGCATGAATTCACCAGGCCACGTCACAACGGGTGCGCCGAACGCGAATGCTTCCAGGCTGGTATTGCCACCGCCAAAATGGAAGGTATCGAGAATCACGTCGGCGTGCTTGAGGCGGCTGAAATAGTGCTCGACGCCGGGATGGCGCGGCAGAAACCGAAAGCGCCCGCTGGCGCGCCCGAAGCGGCGCTCGAGGCGCTCGCGTACGCGCTCGGTCCAGACGCTGCGCCGGTCTTCGAGGAGGTACAGCACGGCGTCGCGATCGGCGAACAGGATCTCGGCAAGCGCCGCGTCAAAGTCCGGATGCAGCTTGAACAGCGTCTGCGGGCAGAAATACGCGGTCGCCGAGTCCTCGAAGCCTGACTGCTGCCGGGTAAGGGTTGCTCGCGCCGAATCGGGACGAAAGTAGTACGACGGCGTTGCGATCCCCGACATCTTCAGCAACCGCTCGTTGTAGTGCGATTCCGCTGACGGCGGCTCGAAGTCTTCGGTAGAGAGAAACGCATCGATGGTCTCGAGCCCCGGGCTCACCGGGTGACCCCATCCGACGCACTGGGTTGGCGCCAGGCGGGAGAAAGCAAGGAAGTAGGTGAAGGCGTCCATGCCGAGATCCTGGTAGAAAAGGATGTCAAGCTCCAACGCGGCGATCGCACGGCGCGCGGCGGGCAACGAATCAGGCACCACAATCGACCCATCGGCGCCGGCCTTGATTTCCCGGTGTACGGCATCGTCGGTCACCGGCGCCACGAAGATGGCATGCACTTCGAAGTCCTTGCGGGAAAGTCGCGGCACGACGCCACGCGTGGTTCTGCCGATGCTGTGGTCGTAGAGATGGCGCGATATGAACCCAATCCGAAGCCGCTCGCGCGGCCTGCGTGAGCGCCGGCAGTGCGGCGCCTCAAACGCGAGGTCGGGGCAGGAGGCGGAGAAGAAGTCCGTGATGCGCCGGTTGAGCTGCGTGTCGTCGATGCCGTGGTAAGCGAGATAGAACCATGAAAGCTCCACCGAGCCGGGCGGATCCTCGAGTCTGATGCCGCCGAGCTTATCCAGTCGCTGCCGCATGGCGGCGCGTATGTCATGGGCCTGCCCGGCGCTGTCGAGGATCTCGGGCACCGACAGCGCAAGGAATACGTCGAGCCGGCCGCGCGGCTCAAGCTCGCTTGCGCGTTGCAGCATGGGCGCGGCCTCCTTGGCCCGCCCGAGCTCTGTCGGGGCCCGTCCCAGGTTGAACTGAGCCTCGGCAAAGTCAGCGTCGGCGCCGATCGCGCGCCGGAAATAATCGCACGCCTCATCGAGCCGACCGGCGCCCGCCTCGAGCACGCCGAGGTTATTGTGCGCCTGGGCCAGATCCGGACGCAGCACTACCGCCCGCAGGAACGCCTGATGCGCCTCCTCGAACACTCCCAGCGCCTGCAGCATGCAGCCGAGGTTGTTCCACGCCTCGGCCTTGGCTGGCGCGAAGCGGGTCACCTCGGCATAGCAATCGCGCGCCCGCTGCCATTCACCCTGCGACTGGAAAACGCGCCCACGCAGATAGATCAGCTCGGTATCGCCGGGAGCGTCGCGCAGCGCATCGTCGACGAGTTCGAGGGCCAAGTCGAAATTGCGCTCTTTCAGCCTGGCATCGACGCGCTCAGCGAGGGCACGGGCCGTGCCAGCCCGGCGAGGAAAGACTTGATGGACATGGAAATACATTAGGCCCGTTGAGGTTTCAAATGGAATCGTGGTCAGAGCCCGATTTTCTACAGCTTGCCGTC
>SHXL01000054.1 GCA_009693345.1 Betaproteobacteria bacterium | reverse complement strand
GTGTTCCGCAGCCGTCTCGCGGATCTTGGCGCCGAGCCGGCGCCGCTCGCCAAGGCAAACCCGGAATCGCTGCGCGCGCTGCTCAAGTCCGAAGTGGAGAAGTGGACGCCGATCATCCGCAAGACCGGGGTATTTGCGGACTGAAGCGCGGCATGAAGCTCTACGTCACGCCGGGCTCTCCCTACGCACGCATGGCGCGAATCGTGGTCATCGAAAAGGGACTGGAGAGCCGGGTGGAGGTCATCTTGGCAATGACCCGCGCCGCGGAAAGCCCGTACTACAAGATCAACCCATCGGGCCGCGTTCCCTATCTCGTCCGGGACGACGGCGCCGGGATGGAAGAATCCGCCGTGATCTGCGCCTGGCTCGATCACTTCGACGGCAAACCGGTCTTCGACCTGCCGGGCGGCGGCGAGGCATGGGAGGCGCGCCGCCTCGAAGCCCTGGCGCGAAGCATGGTGGACGGCCTCTCGGTCTGGGGCCGCGAGATCACCCGGCCGCAACACGAGCAGTCGCCCAGTGTCATTCAGCACGAAGCGGAGTGCGCCCGGCGCATGGCCGATGTGTGGGAAGCGGAAATCGGCCATCCGCTGATGCGCGGTGCATTGAACATGGTGCAGCTCACGCTCGCTTGCGCCCTCGGGCTCGAAGCCCGCAATCCCGATTTTCGCTGGCAGCCGGGGCACCCGAAGCTGTGCGACTGGTTCAAACGCATTGCCGCGCGCCTCTCGCTTGCGGCGACCGCACCGCCGGCGGCAACATCGGGCAGCGCCGAATTGGGAAAACTACATGCTTGAAGTCAGGCCGACCTGCGAGAACTGCAACCGCCTGTTGCCCCCCGAATCCGCCGAGGCGTGGATCTGTTCGTTCGAATGCACGTTCTGCGGCGATTGCGTGGAGAATGTGCTGCGCAACGTGTGCCCGAACTGCGGCGGCGGGTTCATGCCGCGGCCGGTGCGCCCCTCGAAGAACCTGAAGGGCGACAACTATCTCGGCAAGTATCCGGCGGGCACCACGGTGAAGCACCGTCCGGTGGATACCGCGGCGCACGCGAAATTGTCGGCCGCGATCGGGAAAACTCCGCCGGAGAAACGCTAGCCGGGAGAACGCAATGCGGGCCAAGGCGACATCAAGGTTGTTGCAGGAGACCGACCGCGCCATCGTCACGGAGTGGCGCTTCGCGCCCGGCGCCGAGACGGGGTGGCACCGGCACGCGCACGACTACATCGTGGTGGTGCTCACGGCGGGCAAGCTGATGCAGGAAACCGCGAATGGCGAGATCGTGACCGAGCTCGCGGCCGGCCAGTCGTACGCCCGCGAGATTGGCGTGGAGCACAACGTTGTCAATCCCAACGCGCACGAGTTCGTGTTCGTCGAGGTGGAACTGAAGTGAGTCCCCTGCCGCAGATCGTCGAGAGACCGAAGGCCTGAAAATGAGGACCGGCAGGAGAGCGCCGCGCAAGCTGGTGTGCCTGGAGACCTACTGGTCCGACCGGCACGTGCAGGCGTTCCGCGAGCGCTCGGTGCGGCCGTTCTTCGAGGGGCTGGCGGCGCAGCTCGAGCCGCCGCTCGCGGTGGCGCACCGGTTCATGGATACGCCGTCACAACTGGTTTCCTATACAAAATATAAGAAAGGATTGCTTTGGCGTGATCCTGCAACCTTCGACACGCCGGTCTACTACCTCTCGTTCCATGGCTCGCCGGGGAAGATCCACACCGCGCTGACCAAAATCGGCCCGGCGGCGCTGTGCCGGGCGTTCGCGGGCTGGGGCAAGGGCTACGACAACCTGGTGTATTTCGGCGCCTGCAGCGTGTTCAAGGGCAAGCGGGGCGATAACTTCGCCCGCGAGTTCCTCCGGACGTCGCGCTGCAGGGCGGTGGCCGGCTACACCACCGACGTCAACTGGATGGACAGCATGCTGACGGATCTGCTCTTCCTGCGCCGCTTCTACGCTGACGCCGACCCCTGGAAGAACCTGCGCGCGATCCACGCCTCGGTGCTCGCGGACTTCGCCCCCGCGCGCCGGCTTGGGCACGTCCTGCACCTGCGTGGGGCAAGGGCATGATCGCGACGGCGCACGTCGATACGTTCGCGCGCGACAACCTTCCGCCGAAGGATCAATGGCCGGAGTTCAAGTTCGACCTGCCCGAACTGCAGTACCCGGAGCGCATGAACTGCGCCTCCGTCCTGCTCGACGACATGGTGCGCTCGGGCCACGGCAATCGCATCGCGATTCGCGCCCCCGACGGTGAGTGCACTTACCTCCAGCTCCAGGCGCAGGCCAGCCGCCTCGCCAACCTGCTGGTGCGAGACATGGGCCTCGAGCCCGGCAACCGGGTGCTGCTGCGCGGCCCGAACAATCCGATGATGGCGGCAAGCTGGCTGGCGGTGTTCAAGGCGGGCGGCATCTGCGTCGGCACCATGCCGCTGCTGCGCGCCAAGGAACTCACCGAGATCGTCAACAAGGCGCAGATCACGCACGCGCTCTGTGACAAGCGGCTGGAAGCGGAGTTGAACCTGGCGTTGCCGAATTGCCCGACCTTGAAGCGGGTTTGCTATTGGTATGACGATGAAACGGATGCCCTGATACAAAAATGCTCAGCGGAATTCAAAACTCTCGATACATCCGCTGAAGATGTTGCACTGATCGCGTTTACGTCAGGGACGACAGGAAAACCCAAGGGCACGATGCATTTCCACCGCGACGTGATCGCGATGTGCGACTGCTTTCCGCGCTCCTGCCTGAAGCCGACGCAGGACGACGTCTTCATCGGCACCCCGCCGCTCGCCTTTACCTTCGGCCTGGGCGGCCTGCTGTGCTTTCCGCTGCGCTTCGGCGCGAGCACCGCGCTGGTGGAGCGCTTGCCGCCCGAGGCGCTGCTGGAATCGATCGGCAGGTTCAAGGCGACGATCCTGTTCACGGCGCCCACCATGTACCGCGCGCTGGCGGGCATCTGGAAGAATTATGACCTGTCATCGTTGAAGAAATGCGTCTCGGCGGGCGAGGCGCTGCCGGACGCCACGCGCCAGTTCTTCAAGCAGGCGAGCGGCATCGAAATCATCGACGGCATCGGCGCCACCGAGATGATCCACATCTTCATCTCGCACGCGCCCGAGCACGTGAAGCGCGGCGCCACCGGGCACGCGATTCCCGGCTACACCGCCGCGGTGCTGGATGAAAACGGCGAGCGCTGCGCGCCCGGCCAGATCGGGCGCCTGGCGGTGAAAGGGCCCACCGGCTGCCGCTATCTCGCCGATGACCGGCAGCGCGCCTACGTGCCCGGCGGGAAAATGCGCGGCTGGAACCTCACGGGCGATGCCTACGTGATGGACATGGACGGCTATTTCATCTACCAGGCGCGCACCGACGACATGATCATCTCGGCGGGCTACAACATCGCCGGGCCGGAGGTGGAAGGGGCGCTGCTGTCGCACCCCGCGGTGGCGGAGTGCGGCGTGGTGGGCAAGCCCGATGAGGAGCGCGGCATGATTGTTTCGGCTTTTGTCGTCTTGAGGAAGAATTTCCCTGCAGGCAATGAGATGAAGAAAGATCTGCAAGAGCATGTCAAACGCAATATCGCCCCTTACAAGTATCCGCGCGAGATCGAGTTCGTGGCCGCGCTGCCGCGCACCGAGACCGGAAAACTGCAGCGCTTCAAGCTGAGGACACCATGATGCAGATCCTGCAACCGCCCGGCTGGGCGAAGCCCAAGGGGTTTTCGAATGGAATTTCCGCCGCCGGGAAACTGGTTTTTGTGGCGGGGCAGATCGGTTGGAGCGGCGAAGGCAAATGGGAAGCAAGAGATTTCGCAAGTCAATTCAGGCAAACCATCAAGAACACGCTCGCGGTGCTCGCCGAGGCCGGCGGCAAGCCCGAGCACATCGTGCGCATGACCTGGTACATCCTCGACAAGCAGGAGTACCTCGGTGCGATCCGGGAAATAGGCGCGGCCTACCGCGAGCTGATGGGCAGGCACTACCCGGCGATGGCGGTGGTGCAGGTGAGCGGGCTGATCGAGGATGAAGCGCGGCTAGAAATCGAAACGACAGCGGTGATCCCATGAAGGTTTCGGTCATCGGCGGCGGCCCCGGCGGCCTGTACTTCGCGCTGCTGGCGCAGAAGGCCTGGCCGCGCTGGGACATCACGGTGCACGAGCGCAACCGGCCGGACGACACCTTCGGCTTCGGCGTGGTGTTCTCCGACCAGACGCTGGACGCCTTCAAGGCCTATGACGGGCCTTCCTACGAGATGATCCGGCGCCGCTTCGCCTACTGGGGTGACGTGGACGTGGTCTACAAGGGGCGCACCATGCGCTCCGGCGGCAACGGCTTTTGCGGCTGCTCGCGCGTGGCCCTGCTGCACATCCTGCACGACCGCTGCCGCGAGCTGGGCGTGAAGCTGCAATTCCAGAGGGAAATTACGGGATTGGAAGAGTTTTCCGATTCCGACCTGATCGTCGTCGCAGATGGAATAAATTCACAGATCAGAGAGAAAAATCGGGACCATTTTCAGCCCAGCGTCGACCTGCGGCCGAACAAGTTCACCTGGCTGGGCTCGACCAGACCGCTGGACGCCTTCAAGTACTTCTTCCGCGAGACGCCCGAGGGTATCATCCTCGCCCACTGCTACCAGTACGAGGAGGGGCGCAGCACCTGGATCCTGGAGACCGACGAGGCGACGTGGAAGAACTTCGGCTTCGACGCCAAGGACGAGCCCGCGATGCTGGAAACCCTCGAGCGCGTGTTCGCGGACGAGCTGGACGGCTACCGGCTGATCCCCAACCGCTCGGTCTGGCGCAACTTCCCGACCATCACCAACCGGACCTGGGTGAAGGGCAACGCCGTGCTGGTGGGCGACGCCAAGGCAACCGCGCATTTCTCGATCGGGTCTGGGACGAAGCTGGCGATGGAGGATGCAATTTCTCTTTTCGATTTTATTAAGACTGAAAACAACATAGAAAAGGCCTTAAGGCTTTACGACACTGGACGGCGCGAAGAAGTAGAGAAAACGCAACACGCCGCGAATGTCTCGCTGGCGTGGTTCGAGCACATGCGCCGCTACTGGGACATGGACCCGCTGCAGTTCGCCTTCGGCGTCATGTCGCGCTCCAAGCAGATCACCTGGGAAAATCTGGAGTTGCGCGACCCGGCGTTCGTGCAGGAGGTCAAAGCCTGGTTCGCGAAGAAAACGAACGACCAGGGCTTCGACGTCGACCTCGCAAATCCACCGGTGCCGATGTTCACGCCGTTCCGGCTGCGCGGCATGGTGGTGGAGAACCGCGTCGTCGTTTCGCCCATGGCCCAGTACTCGGCGCTGGAGGGCGTGCCCACCGAATGGCATCTAGTGCACCTCGGCTCGCGTGCCATCGGCGGCGCCGGCCTGGTGTTCGTCGAAATGACCTGCGTTTCGCCCGAGGGCCGCATCACGCCCGGCTGCACCGGGCTGTGGAACGAGGCGCAGCGCGACGCATTCCGGCGCATCACCGACTTCTGCCACGCGAACTCCAGGGCGAAGCTCTGCCTGCAGATCGGCCACTCCGGCCGCAAGGGCTCGACGCAGCTCGGCTGGGAGCGCATGGATCATCCGCTTGAAAGCGGGAACTGGCCGCTTGTGTCGGCTTCTCCGATTCCGTACCTCGACGGCGAGTCGCAGGTGCCGCGGGAGCTGTCGGTTTCCGAAATGGTCCGAGTAATTTCCCAGTTCGTGAGGTCAACCCAGTTGGCTCATGAAGCCGGGTTCGACATGCTCGAAATCCACATGGCGCACGGCTACCTGCTGGCGAGCTTCATCTCGCCGCTCACCAACAGGCGCACGGACGAATATGGCGGTTCGATCGAGAACCGGATGCGTTTCCCATTGACGGTTTTTGAATCCTGTCGAAGAAGTTTTCCAAAGCACAAGCCCATGTCTGTTCGGATCTCTGCGACGGACTGGGCGCCCGGAGGACTGTCCGGAGAAGACCTGATGGCGCTCACGCGCCTGCTGAAGGCGGCGGGCTGCGACCTGATCGACTGCTCCACCGGCCAGACGGTGCCGCAGCAGCGGCCGGTCTACGGCCGCATGTACCAGGCGCCGTATGCGGACTGGGTGAGGAATGAAGTCGGCATCGCGACGATGACCGTGGGCGCGGTCACCAGCGTCGACCAGGTGAACACTCTGCTCGCTTCGGGCAAGGCGGACCTGGTCGCGCTCGGCCGGCCGCACCTGGCGAATCCCTGCCTGACGCTGCAGGCCTCGGCCTGGTACCAGCACGAGGGGCAGTTCTGGCCGCCCCCGTATCTGCCCGGCAAGGATCAGGCGCTGCGCAACGCGCCGCGCGAGCGCGCCGAACTGACCGAACTCAGGCTGCGCGCGCGGCCGGCGAGCCACGAGGTGAAAGACGTACCGTCTCCCGTAGTACCGGCCTAATTGGCGTCCGGCACCAGGACGTAGCCTTTCTTGCGCATGCACGCGCTAACCGCCTGACTTTCCTGCATCCGCAGGTCGGTCTGGCTCGGCCCCATGGGACCGAAGCGGGGGTCGTTCGAGCTTTGCATCGCGAGGGCGCTGGCCGTGCCGAATTTCGCTTGGGCGTCCTTTCGGCATGCTTTTTGGTCATTCGCCGCGGCTACGCTGTCCGCGTCAGGTCTGTGCCAGTGCGCTCCCCCGCAGCCGTACAGGCCCAGCGCCAGAGCGAATGTTAGAAAAGGTAATGCGGGGCGTGAGGTGGTGGCGAGCATGGCTTGCCCGAGATTCTATGCCCGCCGCTTGGGTTAGGATGCCCTCCTCATGTACTCGCACATCGGCAAGTACGAGGTGAAGAAGCTGCTCGGCAAGGGCGCGACGGGCTCCGTCTATCTCGCCAGCGACGCCTTCGCCAGCCGCGACGTCGCGATCAAGGTAATGGACGCGATGCCGAACGACCCGGAAGAGGCGCGGCGCGTGCTTAAGTTCTTCCAGAACGAGGCCTCGCTCGCCGGCAAGCTGCGCCATCCGCACATCGTCAGCATCTTCGACGCCGGGGTGGACAAGAAAGACGGCAAGGATCTTCTCTACCTGGTGATGGAACTGGTCGAAGGCACCTCTTTGCAGCCGTACTGCGTCCCCTCGGACCTGCTGCCGGCTTCGCGCAGCACCCAGATCGCCTACAAATGCTGCAAGGCGCTCGAGTACGCGAACTCGGCGGGCGTCGTGCACCGCGACATCAAGCCCGCGAACATCATGCTGCAGCCGGACTACGACATAAAAGTGGCGGACTTCGGCGCCGCGCAGCTCGCCCGCTCGGACACCACGCAGGTCGCGGGCGTCGGTTCGCCGGCCTACATGTCGCCAGAGCAGATCCGCGGCGGCGAGGAGATCGACTTCCGCTCCGACATGTTCTCGCTGGGCGGCGTCATGTACCACATGCTCACCGGACAGCGGCCCTTCGGCGGCTCGACGGCCTATGAACTGATGGACGAAATTCTCTCCAAGGATCCGCCGCCGCCTTCGGCCGTGTCCGAGGGCGTTTCGGCCGCGCTGGACAGCGTCGTGCTGCGCGCGCTCGGAAAGTCGCGCGACGATCGCTTCAGAACCTGGAACGACTTTGCCGCCGCGATCGAGCCGCTGCTGTCGGAAGAAGACGCCACCATGTCGAGCCTCTCGGACGCCGAGGAGTTCAGCGCGATGCGCCGGCTTGCGTTCTTCAAGCGCTTCTCCGACACCGAGGTCTGGGAGGTGGTGCGCGCGTGCCGCTGCCGCAAGATCGGCGCCGGCGCCGACCTGATCCGCGAGGGCGTGGAGGACGACCAGATCTACGTGCTTGCGGCCGGCATGCTCAAGGTGACGCAGCGCGGCAAGCTGCTGAATGCGGTCAGCCCGGGCGAGAGCGTGAGCGAGATGGTCTACGCGCGGCGCAGCTGCGCGCCGCGCAGCGCCACCGTCACCGCGATGGAGACCAGCTGGGTGCTCGGCCTGCGCATCCAGGACATCGACGGCTTCTCCGACTCCTGCCGCGCGCGCTTCAGCGAGGTATTCCTTTCGGTGATGGCCGACCGGTTGTCGATGCTCGGTGGGCGGCTCGTGTCGCTGATGCAGGAGAAGAATGTCGGCATCGTCTGAAATGAATCTTGCCGCGATCCTCGCACTCGCGCTCCTGCCGCTGCCCGCGTTCGCCTTCGACGTCAACGGCATCGGGCTTGGCGGCAAGGAGATCGAAGTGAAAAAGGCCATGCCGAGCGCGCTTTGCAAGGCGCTGGAGTGGAAATCCGACGCCGCGGACCGGCGCTGCGACGACGCCAAGGTTTCGGTCGCCGGCGTCGAGACGCGGATTGCCGTGTTCCTCAAGGCCGGCGTGGTCCAGGCCTACGACATCCGCTTCAACGTCAGGGAGCTGGAGCGCGTGAAATCGCACCTCAGGGGGCGCTGGGGCACGCCGCTCGCGGAGGCGACCGAGGTCATTGCTCGCCAGGGCAAGCCGGACCGCAAGGTGTTCAAGATGCGCTGGGAGAAAGGCGCCGAGCGCGCGGTGCTCGTCGCGCAGCTCGAAAAGAAGCGCGGCAGCCTGGAAGTGTCGCGCGGCAACTTTCCGGTGGAGATCTACCAGGTCAGGGAGGGCAGTCAGTAGTTCGCGGCGAGGGCGCTTGGCTTCTCGCTAACTCCGAAGGCATCAAGCCGGTCCGAGGTGGTGGCGCGCTGCAGGTCGCGCGGCCAGCGCGTGTCCTCGAATTCCGTGCCGCGGTGCATGGTGCAGCGGTTGTCCCACATCACGAGGTCGCCCACGCGCCAGCGATGGGTGTATACGAACTGGCGTTGTGTCGCGTGCGCGACCAGTTCCGCGAGCAGCGCCTCGGTTTGCGCATCGGTTATGCCGGCGATGCGGCCGATGTGCGAGGCGATGTAGAGCGTCTCGCGGCCGGACTCGGGGATGCGCCGCAGCAGCGGCCGGCGTACCGGCGCAAACGCCGCTTCCTCCTCCGGCGTGAAACTGGTGAAGCCGAGCTTGCGGCGCGAGTAGATGAGCGAGTGCTCCGCGATCAGGCCCGGCAATCGGGCCTTGAGCGACGCGGGCAGCGCGTCGCAGGCCGCCCGCAGGTCGGAGAATTCGGTATGTCCGCCGATCGGCGCCACCGAGCGCGCATACAGCAGCGAGGCATGGGCACTCGGCGCCTTGAACGAACTATCGGTATGCCACAGGCGGTTGCCCATCTGGAAGAGCCGGATGCGCGCGTCCTTCTTCCACAGCTTGCCCTCGGCGTCCATGTTCGCGATATCGGCGAATTCCTTGCGCACGCGCAGCTTTTCGTTGCGCAGGGCGCGTTGTATCGTCACCTCCAGCGGGCCGAAGTTCGAAGCGAACGCGAGATGCTGCTCGGAGGTGAGGGTTTGTGCCGGGAACACGAGCACCGCGTAGGTGGCGAATGCACCGCGCACTGCCTGGAGCGTGTCGGCGTCGAGCGGTCGGCTAAGATCAACGTCGCCGATTTCGGCGACGAAACCCGGCGTTACCGGAAAAATCGAAATTGGCATGATCAGGAATAAATCCAGGGACGCCGTTGCCGGTCGGCGGCCTGGAAGGTGGCGATCTTCGGTTCCATGGCGAGTGTCAGGCCGATTTCGTCCAGGCCTTCGAGCAGCATCTTCCGGTTGCGCGGCGCGACCTCGAAATGCACGGTGCCGTTGATGGTCAGCCGCTCGAGGTCGACAGTAAATGGCTCTGCATTGGAATTTGAAGCTTTATTCATTAATTCTTCAACAATTGGCTCGGGAAGCACGATCGCCAGCAGGCCGTTCTGGAAGCAGTTGTTGAAGAAGATCTGGCCGAAGGAAGGCGCGATCACGCAACGTACGCCCATGCTGGCGAGCGCCCAGACCGCGACTTCGCGCGAGCTGCCGGTGCCGAAGAATTCGCCGCAGACGAGGATCTTCGCGCCGCGGTAGCGCGGCTGGTTGAGCACGAACTCCGGATTCTCGGCGCCACCGGGCAGGAAGCGCACCATCTCGAAGGTGTACTTGCCGAGCTCCTCCTTCGGCGTGCCGGTGCAGCGCTCGATGCGGATGATCAGATCGGTATCGACGTTCTTTTTCGGGAAAGGCGCCGCGATTGCCGTCAGGGTTTCGAATTTGTTCACGTTGGTTTCTAAAGCTAAAGAGAAAAAGAGCGAACATCAACAATCTCCCCCGCGATCGCGGCGGCGGCGGCCATGGCGGGGCTGGCGAGGTGGGTGCGCGCCTGCGGGCCCTGGCGGCCGACGAAATTGCGGTTGGAGGTGGACACGCAGCGCGCGAGAGGCTCGACCTGTTCGCCGTTCACGCCCACGCACATCGAGCAGCCCGCTTCGCGCCACTCGAAGCCGGCGTCGAGGAACACCTGGTGCAGGCCCTCGGCCTCGGCGTCCTGCTTGATGCGCCAGGAGCCGGGCACGACCCAGGCTTTCACGTGCTTCGCGGCCTTGCGTCCGCGCACCACCTCTGCGGCGGCGCGCAGGTCCGGCAGCCGGGAATTGGTGCAGGAGCCGATGAATACGCGGTCCACTTTCATGCCGGCAATTAGCTTCCCCGCGACGAGGCCCATGTAGGCGAGCGCTTCGGGCTTGTTGCCGGGGATCGCGCCGTCCACGCCGATCACGTCTTCGGGGCTGGTGCCCCAGGTGATCTGCGGCGCGAGCAGCGAGCAGTCGATGCTGTGCTCGATGTCGAATTTCGCGCCGGCATCGCTCGGCAGGGTTTTCCAGTGCGCAAGCGCCTGGTCCCACAGCGCGCCCTTGGGCGCATGGCGCCGACCCTTCAAATAGGCATAGGTCTTCTCGTCGGGCGCGATCATGCCGATCTTGGCGCCCAGTTCGATGGACAGGTTGCAGACCGTCAGGCGGCCTTCGATGTCGAGTCCGCGGATCGCCTCGCCGGCGTACTCCACCGCGCAGCCGACGCCGCCCGCGGTGCCGATCTTGCCGATCAGCGCGAGGATCATGTCCTTGGCCGTGACCGCGCGTCCCGGCTTGCCGTCGAAGCGCGCGCGCATGGTCTTCGGTCGCTGCTGCACGATGGTCTGCGTGGCGAGCACGTGCGTGAGCTCGCTCGTGCCGATGCCCCAGGCGAGCGCTCCCAGCGCGCCGTGGGTGCAGGTGTGGCTGTCGCCGCACAGCAGCGTTGTGCCCGGCAGCGTGAAGCCGAGTTCCGGCCCGACCACGTGCACGATGCCCTGGCCGTCCTGGCCGATGTCGTAGATCTTCACGCCCGATTCGCGGCTCTGCGCGCGGAAGGACTCGATCATTTTGTCGGCCCAGGGCGCGTTGCCGCCTTTCGCGCCCGGCACGGTCGAGACTACGTGGTCCATGGAACCGATGGTCAGGCCCGGATCGCGCATGCGGATGCCGCGCTGCTTCATTTCCAGGAGGCCGCGCTGGCCGGAGAGCTCGTGCATTAGGTGGCGGTCGACGTGCAGCAGCTGCACGCCGTCGCCCAGGTCGTCGACCACGTGCTGGTCCCATATCTTGTCGAACAGCGTTGCGCTCATTTCGTCTCCACGTGCTTGCGCTCGAACTCCCAGACATCGGGGAAGCCGACCAGTTCGTGCAGTTGCTTCATGTCGTACGCGGGTACCGGGCAGTTTTCAAGTGTTAGTTGTTCTCTTAGGTATGAAAAAGTTTTTTCAATGGCAAAGCATGCAGCACCCATTCCAGCACTCGGATAAATTGCGATTGAGAATCCAAATGACTTCAGTGTTGCCGCCGATACCATCGGCGACTTGCCGGTCGGCACCATGTTGGCGAGCAGCTTCGCGCTGCCCGAGAGCTCGGCGCCGATGCGCTTGAATTCGTCCTCGGATTCCGGCGCTTCGACGAACAGGATGTCGGCGCCCGCCTTGGCGAAGGCCTTGGCGCGGCGCAGCGCTTCGTCCAATCCCAGCGCCGTGCGCGCGTCGGTGCGCGCGATGATGAGGAAGTCCTTGCTGCGGCGCGCCTCCACCGCGACTTCGATGCGCTTGACCGCGTCCTCGATCGGCACCACGCGCCGGTTCGGCGTGTGGCCGCATTTCTTCGGCGTTTCCTGATCCTCGATCTGGATCGCCTGCACGCCGGCCGCTTCGTAGCCGCGCACTGTCTCACGCACGTTGAGCAGGCCGCCGAAGCCGGTGTCGGCATCGGCGATGAGCGGCGTTTTCGTCCCTTGCGCGATGGTGCGCGCGCGCTCGACCATGTCGCGGTAGGTCACGAGGCCCGCGTCGGCGAGGCCCAGGTGCGAGGCCGAGATGCCGTAGCCCGTCATGTACAGCGCCTTGAAGCCCATGCGGTCGGCGATTTTCGCCGAGAACATCTCGAATACGCCGGGCGCGACAATGAACTCGCCTTTCGCCAGCAACGCCTTCAGTTCGCCAGCCATCATTGATCCCCTATTCAATCCTCACGCCGGCGCGCTTCACGATCTCGCCCCACTGCGCGAGGTCGGCCTTGATCTGCGCGGCGTATTCGTCCGGCGTGTTGCCGACCGGCTCGTTGCCGAGGACCGCGTAGCGGGCCTGCACGTCGGGGTCCTTCAGCACCGCGGCGATGTCGCGCTGCAGGCGCTCGACGATCGGGCGGGGCGTGTTCGCCGGCGCGAGGATGCCGATCCAGGTATTCACCACGAAGTCCGGCAGGCCGGACTCGATGAACGTCGGCGTATCCGGCAGCGCCGCCACGCGCTGCCGGCTGGAGACGCCCAGGGCTTTCAGCTTGCCGGCCTTGAGGAACTGCTGCGCGCCGGCGATGGCCGTGAAGCTGAGCGGGATCTGCCCGCCCACCACGTCGGCGATCGCCTGCGCCCCGCCCTTGTACGGAATGTGCTGGAGATCGGTGCCGGCCCGCAGGTTGAGCATCTCTCCCACCAGGTGGGGCGTATTGCCGGTGCCGGAAGTGCCGTACGAAAGGGTGCCCGGTTTCGCCTTGGCGAGCGCGATCAGTTCGCGCAGGTTGTTCGCCGGCACCGAGGGGTGCGCGACGATGAGCGAGGGCGCGTCGCCCAGCTTGGTGACCGGCGCGAAGTCGCGCAGCGTGTCGAAGGGAATCTTCGCGAACACGTGCGGGTTGATCACCATGGTGCCGTCAAAGCCCAGCAGCAGCGTGTAGCCGTCGGGGGCGCTCTTGGCCACTGCCTCGGCGCCGATATTGCCGCTCGCGCCGACGCGGTTCTCGATGAGCACCGACTGGCCCAGGCGTGCGGCGAGCTTGTCGCTGATCGCGCGCGCGCCGCTGTCGGCAAAGCCGCCGGGCGAGAACGGTACCACGATGCGCACCGATTTGACGGGCCATTGCTGTGCGGTTGCATTCAACGAAACGAGAAACAAAAGAAAGAACAGGCGAAGCATCACCATCTCCTCAGCGTGGATACGAACCGTCGTTGATATCGAGCGTAGTCCCGTTCATGTACTCGGGGCAAGTGCTGCCGAGCCACAGGATAGCGGCGGCGACCTCATCGGGCCGGCAGACGCGCCCGGAGTGGACCGATTTCATAACGCCGTCCTTGCGCGACTGCGGCAATTGGTCGTACATCGCGGTCTGGGTCGGGCCGGGCGCGACCGCGTTGACCAGCACGCCGTGCGGCCCGAGCTCCTTCGCCCAGGCCTTGGTCAGGTTGAGGATTCCCGCCTTGGTGATGCCGTACCAGAGGTCAGGGTGCCCGGTGAACGCCGCCACCGAGCCGACGTTCACGATGCGGCCAGATTTTCTTGCCTTCATCTGTGGCGCGAGGGCCGTGATGAGCTCGGACGGCGCCTCGACGTTCACGGCAATGATTTCCTTCCGGTGCTGCTCAGGTATCGCGTCGTATGGATCGCAGTACAACACCCCCGCGTTATTCACGAGCGTGTGGATTTCCCTCTTGTCGACGAGCTTTCGTATTCCGGCGAGATTCTGCAGGTCGAACTCAATCCGTTCGAACCCTTTTTCGTCACAGGTCGAAAAATCCTTGTCCAGTGCTAGGACCTTCCAATCCGCGGCGAGGAATGCGCGAGCGGTGGCGAGGCCAATACCTCTTCCGGCGCCGGTAATCAGTACTGTTTTCACGGGAACTCTTTTTGGGGGGGTGTCGAAACGGCTAAACCATTGCCATTGTGGCCGGTGACATACGGAGGGTCTAGGTAAACTAGGTCTCCTTCTCCGGCAGAATCCAGAGTTTCTTCAAAATCTGCTTTTCTAATCGATACTCCGTGACGAGCAAGCGCGGTTGCGGCAGCGGCGAGTTCTTTACTTCCTATCAAATTATTGGTCTTCGGACGGCCGTACGGA
>SHXL01000053.1 GCA_009693345.1 Betaproteobacteria bacterium | reverse complement strand
TTCGAGTACCACCTTGAGCGAACACGGCAGCCGCGAGACACCGGCGAGACCGGCGGCTTCGGCGGCGGCGATGGCGTAATAGGAATAGCTATTCCCGCCTGCCTTCAGTTGGCGAAGAACATTCATTTCATGAGTTCTTCCGTCGTGGCGAGCCTGGATTTCGCCATCGCCGCGATGAATTCGAGCGACCATTTCTGGGTTTCATCCACCGTGTGCCCACCCCAGGCGTGCGCCACGGTGAGATCGGTGACGACGGTGTTCGGGTAGCCGAGCTGCCAGCCGTCGATGGCGGTGGTCGCCACCGCGAGCGAAGTCGACCAGCCGAGCAGCAGCAGCGATTCCACGCCCAGCTCGCGCAGCGTCAGGTCGAGGTCGGAATCGAAGAAGCCGCTGTAGCGCCGCTTGTGGACGACGGTGTCCTTGTCCCGGTCGTAGAGCTCGGCGATCGGCTCCTGGCCGGGCTGCCAGATTTCGTTGGCGAGTTCCCAGTGCTTGAGGAACCACTTGTCGGTCCTGCGCCGCGCGCTGCACACGAACACCACCGGGCGTCCGGTCTTGCGGCCCCAGGCGAGGAACTCCTTCGTGCGCGGCAGCAATGCGATGCGCTTCTCGACAGCCCGCGCTTCCGGAGCCACCGAGTCCCGGGTCATGTCCAGTACGAGGATCGCTTCGCTCATTGAAGGCTCAATCGATCTTGATCTTGGCGGCCTTTGCCACCTTGCCCCAGCGCTCGAGATCCACCCTCAGCTGCGCCGCGTGTTCTTCGGGCGTGTTGCCGACCGGCTCGAGGCCGAATTCCTTGAGCTTTTCCGATACCTCGGGAAGCTTGAGCGCCTTCGCGACTTCGCGCTGCAGCAGTTGCACGATCGGCTTCGGCGTGCCCGCAGGCGCCATCATGCCGTACCAGGAATTCACTTCAAAGCCCGGCATCGAATCGTTCATGGCGGGCAGGTCGGGCAGCACGCTGGAGCGCTTGAGCGTCGTCACGGCGACCGGACGTAGCTGGTTCGCCCTCATCTGCGGCATCGCGCCGGCGATGTTGAGGAAGGAAATCGAAATCTGGCCGCCCAGCATGTCGGTGATTACCGGCGCCGAACCCTTGTACGGCACGTGAATGGTCTGCACGCCACCCAGCGTGTGGAACAGTTCGCAGGCGAGGTGCGAGGTGCTGGCCGGGCCGACCGAGCCACAGCTCATCTTGCCCGGGTTCGCCTTGCCGTAGGCCACCAGCTCCCTGAGGTTGGTGATCGGGATGTCGTTCCGGACCAGCAGCACCAGCGCGCCCGCGGCGACCTGCGTGACCGGCTCGAAATCCTTCAGCGTGTCGTAGGGCATCTTCTCGACCACCGCCGGGCTGATCGCCATCGGCCCGACGTGGGAAAACAGGATGGTGTAGCCATCGGGCGCCGACTTGGCGACGAAGGTCGCGCCAATGGTGCCGTTGGCGCCGGGCTTGTTCTCGACGATAAACGGCTGGCCGAGCGACTCCGCCATCTTCTGCCCTACGATGCGCGTGAGGAGTTCCGCAGGACCTGCGGGCGTCCACGGATTGATGAGGCGCACCGGCTTGTTCGGGTACTGCTGCGCGAAGGAAGCGGCGGCAAAGCTTGCCGCAATACAGGCTATGACGAACTTGAAAAAGCGCGGGACCATGGATGTCTCCTGGTTAGAATGCACAACATGAAATCGGCAAGGGAATACGGCAAGGCGGGAACGATCGGCATCGGCGTCCCCCAGGCAAACACCACGGTCGAGGCCGAGTTCCGCGCCCTCGTGCCGGCCGGCGTGAACCTGATCACTGCCCGACTGCAGGGCAGCCGCACGAACTCGCGGCAGCGGCTGCTCGACTATTTCGAAACGCTCGACACGACGATCGAAACGTTTGATTGCGCTCCTCTGAGCGCCTTCGGCTTCGCCTGCACCGGCTCGTCCTACCTGCTCGGCGTGAAGAAGGACCGGGCCGCCTTCGCTGAACTGTCCCGGCGACGCGGCTATCCCGCGGTGCCGGCGACCGAGGCCATTCTCGAATCGCTCGCGCACGTCGGTGCGCGCAGCGTGGCGCTGGTGTCGCCCTACCCGGCCTGGCTTACGCAAGCGGCTGTCGCCTACTACCGCGACGCCGGCATCGAGGTCTCGGAAGTGGTCCAGGTCGAAGCCGACACCGCGGATACGCGCAACGTCTACGACGCCACCAGCGCGGACGCGGTCGCCGCAGCCGGGCGCCTCAAGCGCCGTGACGCGGATGCGATCCTGCTCTCGGGCACCGGCATGCCGACGCTGCGCGCCATCGGCCAGCTTGCGCGCAGTTTCGGCAAGCCCGTGCTGTCGTCCACTCTTTGCCTCGCCTGGGCGCTCGGCAGACGCATGGGCATCGCCGCCGCGCCGCCCTGGGAGCAGCGATCGGCGTGGGAAGCTCGGCTGCAGGATCTCTAGTTTCATCGGGCGCCTAGGCTGCATTGCCTGCGGCATGGCCTTCGGCCGTCGCCGCGAGCATATCAGCCGGCGAGCGGCAATCGCCGACCAGGGTGACCGGGATGCCCGTGCCGCGCAGCCCCGGCGCGAGACCGTTCGATGACGCGCGCGGCGTGGAATAAGTGATCAGCGCCACGTCATCGATCCATTGCGTGCGGCCGCTGTGGATGTTCGCGCAGGCAAGGCGCCCCTCCTCCACCTCGGCGCCCCAGCGCGGCTCGCTCAGGAACGCCGCCTCGATGCCCTTCTGCGAGAACCGCCGCTCGATGCCCTGGCGCGATACCAGCGAGCACAGGTCCGCGAGCGAGTTGCGCGGCGTCACGAGGATCACGCGCTCGAACAGGCCGCGGAAGAACTCCGCCGCGGCGTAGGTTCCCTCCGAGTGGTCCATGTCGAAGATCACTGCCGTGCCCGGTTGCGGCGCGCCGCCGGCGCGATGTGTGACCGCTGCTGCGACCGCGTCGCGCAGATCCGGCACCAGCCCTGCCTCCCCCACCTCCGCCGGCACCCAGTCCGGCCGGATCATGTCCGCGCCTGCGGCGAGGATCACCGCGTCCGGCGAGGCGGACAGGATCTCTTCGAGGGAGGCATCCACGCCGAACTCGAAGCGCACGCCGGCGCGCTGCGCCGCGCCCATTTGGTAGTCGTAGATGCTGGAGACTTCCTCGCCGCCGGGGAGGAAGGAGCGCAGCCGCGCCTTGCCGCCCGGTTGCGCCGAGCGCGAAAACACGAGGACGTCGTGCCCGCGCGCCGCAGCAACCCAGGCCGCCTCCAGCCCGGCGATGCCGCCGCCGACGACGACAATGCGCCGCCTGCTGCCCGCCTTCTCCGGCCACCAGTCGACCTCATCCGCTTTCCCGACGCGGGGATTGTTCACGCAAGCGATGTTCGCCTGGTGCGTGACGATGGTGTCCCAGCAGGTGTTGCAGGACAGGCAATAGCGGATGTCGTGCGCGCGGCCGCTCTCGGCTTTGACCAGCCAGGCCGGATCGGCGACGAGCGCGCGGCCGATGCCGACCAGCTCCGCTTCGCCGGAGGACAGGATCGCCTCGGCCTCGGCCGGATCCGTGATCCGGCCCAAGGCGATGAGCGGCACGCCGGGCGCGGCGGCGCGCAGGCCTGCGATCAGCTTGCGATACGGCAGGCGCGGCCCGTGCCGGTCCGGGACGTGCATTTCCAGTGTGCTCGCGTGCGCGCCCTGCGCGAAACAGACGTAGTCCGCCTCGCCGGAGCGGGTGAGCATTGAAGCGACGATTGCGGCCTGCGCCGGCCCGATCCCGTTGGGCAAGCCGTCGTCACCCGGCAGCTTGAGCCCGACGATGAATCCCGGGCCGCAGGTTTTGCGGACCGCCGACAGTATCTCGGCCACGAAGCGCGTGCGGCCCTGCCAGTCGCCGCCGTACTCGTCAACGCGGATGTTGGAGCGCGGCGACAGGAACTGGTGGAACAGGTGCCCGTGGCCGGCGGAGATCTCCACGCCGCTGAAGCCGCAGCGCTGCAGGCGCGACGAGGACTGCGCGATGCCCTCGACGAAGCGCCGGATTTCATCGCGCGTCATCTCGCGCGGCATGGTCCAACTGAGATCGCAAGGCAGCGCCGAGGGCCCAACCGCGCCGCGGTGCCTGCCGGGGTCGTGGCGCGCGCGCCCCGAGTGCTGGATCTGCGCGAGCAGCCGGCAGTCATGCGCTTCGACCGCGTCGGCCCAGCGCCGCAGCCCGTCCACGTTGTCGTCGTTCCAGGTGCGCGTCTTGAAGGGCGAATGCTGCGTGGGTTCGTCCGCCATGCCAAAGGGCTCGGTGACGATCATCGCCGCGCCGCCTTTCGCCCGGTTGGCGTAGAAGCGGATGACCTCGTCCGTGACCATGCCGCCGCGCACCATGCGCGTGCTCATGGATGCGTGCACCAGCCGGTTGCGCAGCCGCCGGCCGGCCAGGACGAAGGGTTCCGCGAGCACCTGCTAGCGCCCCGGGCTACTCGGCGCGGATGTTGGCACTGCGGATCACCGCGCCCCAGTTCGCGCGGTAGGCCGCGATCTCGGTGTTGAACTTTTCCACCGAGCCGCCCAGGAGTTCGACACCGTGCTCGAGCAGCCTCGCCTGCGCGGCCGGGTCCGCCAGCGCCTTCTGCAACGCTCCGTTCAAGGCTGACAGGATGTTCGGCGGCATGCGGCCGGGTCCGACGATGCCGAACCAGTTGGTCACGCTGTACTTCGGCAGCCACTGCTTGATGAGCGGCAGATCCGGCAGCGCGGACGAGGCACGCTCGCCCCCGAACGCGACGCCGCGCAGCTTGCCCGCCTTCACCTGGCCGAGGAAATCCGGCAAGTTGCCGATCATCATCTGGATGCGCCCGGCGATGAGGTCGACCATCGCCGGCGCGCCGCCTTTGTAGGGGATGTGCACGATATCGATGCCAGCCTGGCTGCGGAACAGTTCCGCGGCCATGTGCGGGCTGGAGCCGATGCCCGCCGAACCGTAGGAGATCTTGCCCGGATTGGCCTTGGCATAGGCGATCAACTCGGGCACCGTGCGAAACGGCGCCTCGGGGTAGGTCACGAGGAGTTTGTAGACGCCGGCGACGTTCGCGATCGGCGTCAGGTCCGTCTCCACGTTGATGGGGATTTTCGCGCCCGGCAGCTGGTTCGCGATGGTGAGCATGCTCATGGTCGCGAGGCCGATGGTGTGGCCGTCCGGGGCCGCGCGCGCCACGGCCTGGGCGGCGATGAAGCCGTTCGCCCCGGGCTGCGTGTCCACGATCACCGGAACGCCGAACTGCGTGCGTAGCGCGTCGGCGAAGACGCGGCAGACGAATTCACCGGAGCCGCCGGCCGCGAAGCCGTTCATGAAGCGGATATCGCGGCTCGGCGTCCAGCCCGACTGCGCGGTGACCATGCCGGGCAGCGCCGCGGCCAGCGCAATGCCGCCGCCCGCGGTGATCACGCGGCGACGGGTGAAAGGGTGGCTCGATGTCATGGTGTGCTCGCTTTTCCTAGGTTATAGACACGCACGGCGTTGTCCCTGAGAAACTTTCGCTTCGCTTCCGGCTTCAATCCCAGCGTTTCTATTTCCGCGCGGGTACGCTCGAAATCGAGGATCGGAAAATCGGTACCGAACAGGACCTTGTCCTGGCCGAAGCTGTTGATGTAGCGCACCAGGGATGCGGGCCAGTACTTCGGGCTGTGCGCATCGCAGCCGATGTAGACGTTCTTGTGCTTCCAGGCCATGGCGATCATCTCCTCGGTCCAGGGAATGCCGACATGGATGCCGATGAGCTTGAGTTCGGGAAAGTCGCAGGCAACAGCATCGAGCGTGATCGGCCTGCCGACGCTCTTCAGCCGGTACGTCGGGTCGTAGATCATGGATTGCCCGACTTGCATCTGCACCGGAATGTCGAGCTCGCAGCACTTGGCGTAGTACGGGTACCACTTGGCGTGATCGGGCGCGAGTTCGTACCAGTGCGGGTAGAAATGCGCGCCGATGAAGCCCAGGTCCTTCACCGCGCGTTCCAGCTCCCGCACGCCGTGCATGCCGTCGTACGGATCGAGGCCCGCCATGCCGTAGAAGCGGTCCGGGTGGAGCTTCACCGCCTTCGCCACCAATTCGTACGGCAGGTGGTAGCAGGCAGGATGGCCGAGGCGCCCGGCGCGCGTGGCGACAAGAAATGCCTTCTCGATGCCCGCCGCGTCCATCCGGCGCAGCATCTCCTTGTGGCTGATGCCTTGCGCCGTCTCCTTCTTCACCTTCATCTTGCCCCGGTAGAAGGCGTCGCGCTTCGGGCGCAGCGCATTGGCTTCCCTGGTCCAGATGTTGACCACAATGTCGATGGCCTTGATGTCGTTCTTTTTCATGTGGCCAGTTCGCGCTCGAAGATTTCGTTCAGGATTTTCTCCGCCTCATCCCGGCTGATGCGCCGGCAGGCAAGGTCGAAGAATTTCCGGCGCATGCCCGCTTCGTCCAGCGGCGGCGTGGTCGTGCCGCGCGGCGAATAAGGCCCGGACTCCGAAGGCATGCCGTACTCCATGCGGCACTCGCCGGTCCGCGTCGTGCCATCCTGCATTTCGATGTCGATGCGCGTGATGAAGCGCTTGGGATATTCCTTTTCGAAATCGGGATCCGAAGCAGAAGAAATCCGGGAGTAAAGGCCTTCAATCCGCGGATCTCGCGCGGGCGCGGTGACGTTGTCGAAGCTGAAGCCCCCATGCACCAGGCAACTCGCGATCGCCCAGGGCATGCTCATGAGCCGGTCGTAGAGTTCGTGCGATTCGCGCGGCGGCTGGCCGAACATCAGCGCCATGGGGTACGTGTGGATTTTTATATTTTGTATTTTTCTAAAATCCAGAGAACCTTTAGAAATAATATCCAGGACAGCCTCTATTGCCGGCTGTGCATGCCGGCAGGCCGGCAGCGGCTTGAAGTACACGCCGTCCAGCATGTCGCCGCGCCAGGTTTCCGGCGCCAGCGACGCCGCGTCGCCGCGCAGCAATTGCAGCAGGCCGCTGTCCTTGCCGCCCTCCAACACGTTCTCGCCCGCGGCCAGGCCTGCTTGCGCGAGGCGCACCGCCTCCAGTGCGGCGCGCGCCGCCAGGCCGCCGTGAATCGGCACCACCGAACCGTGCTCGGTCAGTGCGCGCATCGCAGCCACCGGCACCGTAAACGCCGCGATGGAAACCGCGTCGGCCAGCGTTCTCTTGTCCAATCGCAGCAGCTTTCCGACAGCCACGGCGGCGCCGATCGCGCCGGTGGTCGAAGTGGGCGCGGCGCCCGCCAGCGTCTGCGCCGGATGCGAGCATTTGGCGATGCGGCACGCGATTTCGTAGCCGACCGCCGCCGGCAACAGGAACTCGGCCAGCGGCTTGCCGCCGCGCGATGCCCAAAGGGCCGGGATGATGGAACTGGACGGATGGTTGCCGCCGCCGCCGAAGCCGTCGTGGATCTGCAGCAGCGCGCCCAGGGTTCCCATCGCCACGGCGGCGGACTCCGGCGTAAGGCCCCTGCTGTCTCCGGGCAACTTCACGGCGCCCGGTTGGGCGAGCACGAAGCCGCTCGCCGCTTCGGGCAGCGTGCTGCCGGCCAGCGTGCTGCCGATGTAATCCGCCACGAACCAGCGGGCCTTCTGCCTGCGGCCCTCGCTCAGGTTCTTCCACTGGAAACCCAGGGCGAATTCCGCGATGCGCAGCGACAGGCCCACGTCAGTTCGCCTGTACTTTCGCGTCCTTCACCGCCTTCGCCCACTTGACGAGTTCGGCCCGGATCTGCGCCGCGTGCTCCTCGGGCGTCGAGCCCACCGGGTCGAGGCCGTTCTGCTTCATCCACGCCACCACGTCGGGCTTCTTCAGCGCCGCCGCGACTTCCCGCTGCAGGCGATCGATGATCGCCTTCGGCGTGCCCTTCGGCGCCGCCATGCCGTACCAGGAATTGAGCTCGAAGCCCGGCACCGTCTCGCTCACGGCGGGAATTTCCGGGAAATTCGGCGAGCGCCTCAGCGTGCTGATAGCGATGGCGCGAATCTGCCCCGCCTGCGCCTGCTGGATGGAGCCCGAGATGCCGATGAAGGCGATGTCGATGCGCCCGCCCATCATGTCGGTGAGGATCGGCGTCGAGCCCTTGTAGGGCACGTGCAGCGTATCGATCCCCGCCAACTGGTTGAGTATCTCGCCCGCGAGGTGCGTGGTGCTGCCGATGCCGACCGAGCCATAGCTCAACTTGCCCGGATTCGCCTTGGCATGGGCGATCAGGTCCTTCACGGACTTGACCGGCAGGTCGTTCCTCACGCAAAGCAGGGTCGGCCCCGCGACCACCTGGGTGATCGGCTCGAAATCCTTCAGCGTGTCGTAGGGCATCTGCTTCATGAGGGAGGGTGCGATCGCCATCGGCCCCAGGTGCGAGAAGAAGATCGTGTAGCCGTCGGGTGACGCCTTCGCCGCCAGCGCGCCGCCGATGGTGCCGTTGGCGCCGCCGTGGCTCTCGATCACGAAGGGCTGGCCCATGGCCTCGGACATCTTGAGCGTCACCGTGCGCGCGAGCGCCTCCGCCGGGCCGCCCGGCGCCCAAGGACTGATCATGCGGATGGGTTTATTCGGGTAGCCTTGCGCAAACGCGCTGCCACACGAAATAAGCAACGCGATCAGTGTCCTGAATATCATGGGATTCCTTTCCGGTGTAAATGTTTTCCAAGGCCGTAAAAATCGAGCACCTGCATCACGCGCTCGCGCGGCGGCGCGGAGGTGGACCAGCCGTCGGGACGCGCTCCTGGACCGGCGGCACGCTGGTCCACCATCAGCTCGGCCTGCCGCAACGTTGCGCCGAGACTGTCGATGAGCGGCACGCCATCGACTTCGGTTACTCCTGCAGAAGCGAGCAGGACGTTGAGCGGTATTTCGCCGGGAATGATCGCCTCGGCACCCGCGGCAATCAGGCGCCGCGCGGCGGTGCGGAAACGGTCGATGATTTCGCCCGGCTTGCCGAAAGCGGCCAGCACGTCGTTGAAGCGGAAGCCCACCGGCTCCACGCCCACGCATTGCCGGGACAGGCCCTGCTCTTCTATCTGCTGCAGGTAGCGCGCCGCCATGCGATCGATGAACAGCAGCATGCCGAAACGCCGTTCGCCAGCGCCCGCGAGCCGGAAGCAGGTTTCGCCGCAACCGATCACCGGAATATTCACCAGTGTGCGTACTTCAGCGAGCATCGGATCGGGCAGTGAGCACAGGGCGAAGGCGTCGAAGCCGCCGCTCTCGGCGTTCAGGGCGTGTACCGCCCACTGCGTCGAGTGCATGGTGAAGAAGAAGCGAAAGGCGATGTCGTCGCCCGGATAGTTCGCCGGGTAGGTGCCCGGCAGCATGCCGTGCAGGACGACCTCCGTATCGGGCCGCACCACCGTTCGGATATGCGCGCGCATGCGCTCCCCGTACGCCGGCAGGTCGCCGAGAACGGTCAGGCTCTGGTGCCAGATGCGCATCGGCGTTCAACCCAGGGGCGCCAGGCCCGCGCTCAGGTCGGCCTTGATGACTTTGCCGAGCGTATTGCGCGGAAAATCCTTCACCACGAACACCTCGCGCGGCACCTTGTAGGGCGCGAGCCGCGTTTTGCATAAATCGCGCAACTCGCCGGGCGTCGCGGTCCCTCTCAGGATCACGAACGCGGCGATTTCCTCGTTGAATTCGCGCGACGGCCAGCCGACCACCGCACTGTCGGCGACCGCGGGATGCGATTGCAGCGCGGCCTCGACTTCGCCGGGATAGATGTTGATGCCGCCGCGGATGATCATGTCCTTGGAGCGGCCCTTGAGATACAAGTAGCCGCTCTCGTCCAGCATGCCGAGGTCCCCCGGGTACCACCAGCCGTCGCGGAACGCCTCCTTGCTCGCCTCGGGATCGTTCCAGAAGCCGTCGGCGACCGCGGGCCCGCGGTAGCGGATGCGCCCGATGCCGCGTGCCGGCAGCGGCAGGTGGTTCTCGTCCACGCACTGCACTTCCACGCCGAACACCGGCCGGCCCACCGATTCGCTGAAGGAATCCGGATCTTCGGCGGTCAGGAAGCTGACGCCGCCGCCCTCGGTGGAACTGTAGTACTCGACGAAGCCCGGGCATAGTGCCCTCAGCGTGCGGCGCTCCTCGGCGTGCAGCGCCGAGCCGGAGGACAACAGCAGGCGCAGCGAGCGGATCGGCACGAGCTTCTCTGCCGGCAGCGTAAGCAACCGGCGGATCAGCGTCGGCACCAGGAATATCGAGCTGATGCGATATTTCGTTACCGCTTCGCAGAGCGCCTCTGGTTCATACGGCGGCGGCAGCATGAACACGGTGCCGCCCGAATAGAGCATGGTGAGCGGAAACGTGCGCCCGCCGCCGTAATAAAACGGCGTCGCCGACAGGAACCGGTCCTGGCTGTTGAAACCCAGGTTGATCCAGAACACGCGGTAGCGCGCGAGGAACTGGCTGTGCCGGATGCGCGGGCCCTTGGGCCGCCCGGTCGTACCGGAAGAAAGGGACATCAAGAGCGGCAGGTCGCCGCCGGGGAAAGACTGTTGAGCACTTTTCTTTTCTATCAAAGCATTCCAATCGGGGCCAACGACAACACAGGCAACACCCTTCAAATCCTGTTTACCCGGCTCCGTAAGCACCATCCTTGCCCCGAAATGCGACACCACGCGCTCCTGCTCCGCCGGCGTCCAGCGCCAATCCAGCGGCAGGATCACGATTCCCGCGCGCGCCATCGCGGCGAGGATGACGAGGTGCTCGATGCTGTCCTTCAGCGCCACGCCGGCGACGTCGCCCTGTGCCAGTCCCAGCGAGTACAGGTGCGCGGCGGTGCAGCTTACCAGCGCATCGAGGTCGCGGTAGAGAACGACCCGTTCGCCGTGCACGATCGCAGGGCGGTCGGGGACCGCGCGCGCGTGGTGGCCGAACGTTTCGGTGATATTCACGCAGCGGCCGCGCGGCGCAGCGGCTTGAGCCGCTCGAGAACTTCCGCCGTAGAGGCGATATCGGCGTATTTCGAAGACATGTCGAACAGGTTGACCGCATGCGAGGTGGCGCTGCGGTCGTATACGGCGTCGTGCGGAACCAGCACGCGGAAGTTGAAGGCGAAGGCGTCCACCACGCTGCCGCGCACGCAGCCGCTGGTGGTGCAGCCGGTGACGACGAGTGTGTCGGCCTGCAGGTCGATCAGGTGGCTGGCGAGCGGCGTGGCGAAGAAGGCGCTCGGATGCTTCTTCGGGATCAGCACGTCGCCCTCGCGCGGCGCGATCTCCGCGGGGAATTCGTAGCCCTTCTCGGGGATGTTCATGATCGCGGGCACCTTGGCCGCCAGGCGCCCGCCGTCCGTGGCCTTGTTCTTGGGCGCGACGTGCGGATAGAGCACCGGCCATTGGTTGCGGCGGAACTCGGCGAGCAACACCGCGATGTTGCGCATCGCGTTCCAGCCCAGGTCGCCGCAGGAGGTCGGAAACTCCTTGATGGAATCCCAGAATGGCTTGGGCGTGGTGCCGATGGTGCGGTACTGCACGTCGATGATGAGCAGCGCGGGCCGCTTGCCGATGCCCGAGGGCCTGCCGAAACCCGCCGCGTGGTAGGCCTTCTGCTCTTCCTCGCTGATGATGCCGTCCCACGGTTTCATCGATGGCTCCTTTCGGGCTTCTATAAAGCGATAGGAAATTCAATCCTGCCTCTTTCGCGCGCCCGGCCGTCGACCGGAATCATGCGGCGGATGGTGCCGACGCGCCGGTCGGTGAAGACCTCCTCGAGCCAGAGGTCCTGCGGATTCATGTCGGGCTCGATCATGCGTTCTTCCGGTCGGGTTGCCATGCCTGCCTCGGTGCGAAAAAGATGGATGAGAGAATTGTCGCATGGAGAGAACCGAAATCGCTTCTCGGAATGCCGGAATTCCGATAGTCTCGTCCAGCATGCATCCGATTCGCACCATCGCCGCGCTGCTGCTCGTTTTCGCAGCCGCAGTACCGCCGGCCCTGCAGGCCCAGACCTGGCCGATCCGGCCGCTAAGGTTGATCGTGCCCTTTCCTCCTGGCGGTACCGGCGACCTGCTCGGCCGACTCGCGGCGAAGGAAATGCAGACAGTCCTCGGCCAGCCGGTGGTGGTGGAGAACCGCGCCGGCGCCGGCGGCGCCATCGGCAGCGAAGCGGTCGCGCGCAGCGAGCCCGACGGCTACACGCTGGTGCTCTCCAACATCGCCTCGCAGGCCATCGGTCCCGCGGTGAACAGCAAGGTCCCTTACGACGCGCTCAAGGACTTCACGCACATCGGGCTGATCGCCGCGGTGCCAAGCGGCATCGTGGTCGCTGCGAACAGTCCTTACACCACGTTGAACGCGCTGCTGGACAAGGCGCGCACGGCGCCGGGTGCGGTGCGTTTCGGCTCCAATGGCAACGGCACTTCCTCCCACATCAAGCTCGCAATCCTGAACCGCACCGCCAAGGTGGACATCACCCACGTTCCCTACAAGGGTTCGGCGCCGGCGACCGCGGACGTCATCGGCGGACAGATCGAGGGCCTCATCGCCGCGGTGCCCGATGTCGGCCGCAACGAGCGCCTGCGCATGCTCGCCGTAACGACGGAGACGCGCGCTGCGCGCTGGCCGAACGTGCCGACGGTGCGCGAACTGGGCCTGGCACCACTGACGGCGAGCAACTGGTTCGGCGTGTCGGGCCCGGCGCGCATTCCCGCCGCGGTCGCGGATCGCCTGAATGCGGCGTTGACCGCCGGGCTGAACGCGCCTGAAATGGCCGAGCGCCTGCGCGAGCTGGGCGCCGAACCGAACCGCATGACCCGCGTCGAGTACACGGCGATGGTCGCCGCAGACATCGCACGCTGGGCCGAAGTCGTCCGTAGCGCCGGCATCAAAGCCGATTGAGGAGACACCGCATGAAATTTCTGCTTCCGTTCCTGCTTTTCTTCGCCGCAAACAGCGGTTTCGCGCAGGAGTATCCCGCCAAGGGCCTGCGCATCGTCGTGCCCTATGCCGCCGGCGGCGGCACCGATACCGTATCGCGCCTGATGGCCGCGCGCCTCTCGACGATCTTCAACCAGCCCGTGGTGGTCGAGAACAAGCCCGGCGCTTCGGCGAACATCGGCACCGAGTTCGTGGCGCGCGCGAGCGCCGACGGCTACACCATCCTCATCACCGCGCCCAACTTCACTACGAGCGAAGCGCTGTTCGACAAGCTCACCTGGAAGTTCGAGGACTTCGTCCCGGTGATCCATCTCGTGCGCTACGAGCAGGTGCTGGTCGCCTCGACGCAATCGCAGGTCACCAGCATCCAGGCGATGATCGCGCAGGCCAAGGCGAAGCCGGGCAGCCTGACCTACGGCACGCCCGGGACTGCCTCCAACTCGCATCTCGGCATCGAGCTGCTCAAGCAGCGCGCGGACTTCGGCATGCAGCACGTGCCCTACAAGGGCTCCGGGCCGCTCAAGAACGACCTGCTCGGCGGCCACGTGCCGTTCGCCTGCGACGGCCTCGGCGGCCAGATGGACCTGATCAAATCGGGCAAGGTGAAGGCGCTCGCGGTGCTCTCGCCCCGGCGCTCCGCGTTCGCGCCCGACATTCCGAGCCTCGGCGAGATGGGGATCAAGGACGTGGACGCTACCGGCTGGTACGGCGCGCTTGTCCCCGCCGGCACGCCGCCCGCCGTCATTGCGCGGCTGCACAAGGAATTCGCCGCGGCGCTGCAGTTGCCTGAGATCAGGGATCGCATCACCGGCATCGGCGTCGAGCCGGTGGGCGGCACGAGCGACGAATTCCGCAATTACCTGCTGGGGGAACGGAAGAAATGGGCCGGCGTGATCCGCGCGGCGCAGATCAAGGCTGATTGATTATTTGAGGTTCTTCAGGTTCATCGCGATCATTTCGAGCTGCCTCGCGATGTGCATCTGGTCGGTGCGTTCCTGCAGCAGGGTCATGGTGGCGATGACCATGGCGCCGATCTGGGCCGCCGGCATGTCCTCGACGCGGTCGAATCGCTCGGCGATGTCGGCCAGGCCGGCCGCGCGCGCGGCCTCGCGAAACTCCACCAGCCGCAGGACGATGGCGCGATGGTCCAGGTTGGTCGGCCACCTGAGGGTTTCGTTTCCGTGCCTATCGTCTGCGCTGCTCAAAATTGCTCCCGTTGTCCTGCCGTATACTAGGCTTTCCGGCCGAAAGGTGCAGGAACCCTGTCTTTTCTTGCGGTCTCGATCCAGCAATCCATCGCCGCCAGCATCGATCTTAAGACGCCCCAAATATGGGGCCACATTACGTTAGGCATAAACCGTGACAAAGAAATCGACCCCTCTTCGCCTGCTCGACCCTGCGGTTTCCACTAAGCATTCCGGCACCTGTACAAG
>SHXL01000052.1 GCA_009693345.1 Betaproteobacteria bacterium | reverse complement strand
GACACACCCCGGCAGGTCGGGCACGTATGCCGAGAAATTGCTTTCGGCCTTCTCGATCACGATCGCGTAGCGCATTTCATCCTCACTTTTTCAGACCAGACTGTTTCAGGATACTGTTCAGAGTGCCCGGTGCCAAGTCGTCGCTCGGTTTTCCGGGGACCGTGACACGACCAAGCTTCGAAGAGTGCTTGAATTGCCGGTGGCTTCCACGGGTTGCCGCCAGATACCAGCCATCGTCACGGAGCATTCGCAATATTTCGCTGACCTTCATTCAGCCATCATAGCAAGGACTGCGCTGCGCGTAGCCGTTAGCCTGTCTGTTACCCCGGCTGGTTACCACTCCATGTGGAAAACTCCATCTATGCGACACACGTGCAAGTGCCGGTCGGCAAAGGGATTCTGCGTGTGCCAACCGTGGGAAGTTCTGCACTATTCTTTAAGAACACAGAGCAGAACAGAATCGAAACGGCGGGGTTTTTGGAAAACGGGCGGGTTGTCACCGACCTGTCGGCACACGCAGATCGGGCCGTAGCCCCACGTGGTGCGGGGCAAAGCCATAAAAGACAAAGCCAACCTAGAAGAGTTGGCTTTAAGAACTGGTGGTGTAGTCGTACCCGGTTTTCAAACGATCTCTCCTACTCCTGAGTGCTGCTGCGGGTGTTTGTCCCTGATTTGGGGGCTTGGCTTTTTCCCATCCGACGGAGAAATCGGGTCAACCAGTTGCGATTTCTGGCGACTATCGCCTCGGGCCCCACAAATTGTTCATCAGTTCGATTCCGGATTTGGAAATCGAACCGGCGTCCAATGGCGAGGTGTGACGCAATCATTCCCTGCAGGCTGTTTCAAATCCCGATTGCGGCTTGATTTGCGAATTCGCCACCCACAGGCTGCCCGGAAGGAAATAGCTGAAAAGGTCGGCCAATCCGGTTGGGAGGGATTGGATACCCTCTCTCGGTGAGACTACCCCGTCACAACCGGACCAGCGCTTCCCCCGCCAATAGGAAAGGGCAAGAACATCATAGACCTGCCGGGGGTGAAGCGCAATCGCTAGCCTTTTCCAATCGCTAGCCTTTTCCAATATGGTTTGAGCCTGAAGGCGGTGCCGTGTTTCCAACATGGTATGAGCCTGGAGCGCTGAGTTTGGGTCGATCATCCGAGGATGGTGATCGACATGAACGAGACGAAGCTAACCACGATTGGCCAGATCCGCGAGTTTCTCGCTGGCACGGCCGATGTTTATTGGACAGGGCAGGGTGCTTTCGTTGTTACAGTAAGTGGCGATGGGGGCTTCTCTTGAGCCTCGTTGTTTCGTCGGTGCTGGCGCGTGCCCTACGCACATAAATTGCCCGGTTTTTTTGTCGACCAACCTGACCTACACCGAGATCGCGGCAATACAACGCTTTTGTTTTTCCGGAAATCAGCGACGATCGATATTTTGACCATACGGGGTGACTGCACCTCGGCGACGGGCGCTGTCCTGCTTGCGGTCGGCGGCGCGGCGGCATTCTGGCAGTTCACACCCAAATTGGCGGCGGGGTGCGACACGCTACAGGATGAAATGAAGCGCGGCGCCTGCATCATGAACTTTGCGCTGCGTGACAGTGACGAGTCCCTGTGTAATCAGGTCAGTTTCGATTCCTCGCGCTGGAGTTGCCTCTACCAGATCGCGGAGCGCAAGGGCAACCCGGCGCTTTGCGAGCAGATCGCGGCGCCATTCCGCTTCAAGTCCCCCGGGCTGCAGTGCGATCCGGAGACCTATCGCGATACCTGTTTTCTGGTGGTGGCGCGCAAGCTCAAGGATGAAAAGTGGTGCGGCCAGATCTCCAACGCTGCCAAGCAAGCCGGCTGCCTGGAGCAATCCAGGCGTTAACAACGGGAATCTTGCTACAAGGCAGACCGATCCAACAAGATCAGGCGGCTCCCATCTCTACCGCCTTGATGGACTCGACGCGAATCAACTCTGTAATCTCGGCCTTGGTGCGCGAGAACTCGGGCGTCGTCTTCATGGTGTAGTGCCGCGGGTGCGGCAGGTCTATGGCAGCGCCGCGCTGCGCGGGGACCCTTCGCGCTGCCGTGCTCAAGCCATCTCCTTCAGACCGAGGAAAGAATCGACCATTTCCGGATCGCGCCGCGCTTGCTCGCCCGTTGCCTCGTAGACCTTCCTACCCGAGACGAGCACAGCGACGCGGTCGGCGGCGGCGAGCGCCCGGTGCGTGTTCTGCTCGACGAGCAGCACCGCGAGGCCCTGCACCTTCAACTCGACCAGCGCCCGAAAACACAGCTCGACCATCGCCGGCATCAGCCCTAGCGAAAGCTCATCGACCAGCAACAGCTTCGGGCGCGCCATCAGCGCTCGGCCGAGGGCGAGCATCTGCTGCTCGCCGCCCGAGAGCGTCCCGGCGCGCTGGCGGTAGCGTTCCTGCAGGCGCGGAAAGAGCGCCATCACGCGCGCCTCAGTTTCGCGCGCCGCCACCGCGGTTTGCGTGTAGCCGCCCACGAGCAGATTCTCGGCGACGGTAAGGTCCGGAAAGATGCGCCGGCCCTCGGGTGCGAGCGCGATACCGCGTCGCGTTCGCTCGGCGGGCGCGAGGCGCGTGATGTCCTCACCCTCGAAGAGCACCTGCCCGCCCTGCACTTCGACGTGGCCGGCGATCGCCATCAAGGTCGAGGTCTTGCCCGCACCGTTCGGCCCGAGGAGCGCGGTGATCCTGCCGGATGGCACTGTGAGGTCCAGCTCCTCGACCACCTGTACGAGGCCGTAGCCGCAGGCGAAGCCCTTGAGCTCAAGCATGCGCCACCGCGTCTTGATCGGCACCGAGGTAGGCGTCGCGCACGTCGTGCCGCGCCATCACGTCGCGCGGCACGCCTTCGGCGAGTACCGCGCCGTTGTGCAGGACCAGCAGGCGCCGCGCGATACGTGTCACCTCCCCCAGGTTGTGCTCCACCAGCACGATGGTGATGCCCTCGGCATTGAGCTGCGCGATCAGGTCGGCGAACCGCGCCGCTTCCGTGTAGTTGAGGCCCGCGAGCGGCTCGTCGAGCATCAACAGGCGGGGCTCGAGCGCCAGCGCCCGCGCAACCTGCATGCGCTTAAGGTAGCCCAGCGGCACGCTGCGCGCGGGCTTGTCGGCGGCATCGGCGATGCCGAGCCGCGCGAGCAACGCCTGCGCCCGCAGCCGCGCTGGCCGCGTATCGACACTCACCAGCGCACGCCACGGCCGCAAAGTCACTTGCGTGGCCGCTGCCACCATTACGTTGTCGAGCACTGTCATGTCCCGGAACGGACGGACGATCTGGTGCGTGAGCACGAAACCGAGTTGCGCGCGGCGATGGATCGGCATCTGCGTCACATCCCGGCCCTCGAAGCGCACGCTGCCCGAGTCCGGCGCAAGCACGCCGGTGAGCAGGCGTAGGAGCGTGGTCTTGCCGGCGCCGTTCGGCCCGATCAGTCCCGCCAGCTCACCGCGCTCGACGCGCAGATTCACCCCGGCGACGGCGCGCACGCCGCCAAACGCGATACTGAGGTCGCGGCCTTCCAGCATACTCAGGCGAGCCTCCGGCCCGTCCAGCGATGCACCAGCCCGGCCAGTCCTTCCGGGCTGAAGCGCATCACCGCAAGCAGCAGTCCGCCATAGACGAGCAGTTTGTAGTCGTTGATGAAGCGGAACATCTCCGGCATCAGCGTGAGCAGCACCGCGCCCGCCACCACGCCGAGCGTCGAGCCGATCCCGCCGACCACCACCATCGCCAGGATGGTCACTGATTGCACGAAGTTGAACGCATCCGGCACAATCAACTGGGTCATGTGCGCGTAGATGCCGCCGGCAAGGCCGGCCGCCGCGGTGCCAATGAAGAACGCCGCGATCTTGTAACCGGAGACGTCGATGCCGATGCTGCGCGCCGCATCCTCGTCCTGTGCGACGGCGCCGAACGCCCGGCCCATCCAGCTGCGCCGGACATGCAGGCTGAGCAGGAGCAGCGCCACCGCACCGCCAATCGCCAGCATCGCATAGCCCCACTTGTCGAGCGGCGACGGGATCTTCGCGATGCCCATCTCGGCCCCCAGCCACGCCTGCTTGCGCACCGCGCCGAGGAACAGGAACCCGACCCCCATCGTCACGATGGCGAGGAAATCCTCGCGCACGCGCAGCGCTGCAAATCCGGTGAGGATGCCGAAGGCCCCCGCCACCATCATGCCGACCGCGACCGAGAGTCCCATCGGCAATCCCGCAACCGAGCACAACGCCGCCCCATACGCGCCCAGCCCGTAGAACGCCGCATGCCCCAGGCTCACCTGTCCGCAGAACCCGCTGATCAGATTGAGACCAAGCGCGAGAATCACGTTGAGCGCTGCGAATGTCGCGACCGAAAGGTAGTAGTCCATGCCTCAGTGCGCCTTGCCGAGCAAACCCTGGGGCCGGATCATCAATACGACGATGAGGAACATAAACGCGATGGCATCCCGGTCCATCACCTTGTCCAGATACACTGTGCCGAAGCTCTCGACCACGCCCAGCAGCACGCTCGCCAGCAGCGTGCCCGGTACGTTGCCCAGCCCGCCGAGCACGATGATCGCAAGCCCCTTGTAGCTGATCACGCTACCCATGCCGGGCTCGACCAGGTTGTTGAGCAGGCCCACCAGCACGCCGGCGACCCCAGCCAGGACCGAGGCGATGAAGAAACTGAGATGGCGAACGCCGGACACACTGACACCGAAACTCTCTGCGATAGCCGGATCCGACACGGTGGCCCGCCAAGCCACGCCGGCGCGCGTGCGCGTCGCGAACAGTGCGAAGAGCAACAGAAGTACCACTGCGGCAATCGCAATCCAGATCTGCACCAGGTTCAGGCTCAGCCCGCCGAAGCGCAAAGACGTCGTGAACCACGTGTTCTTCGCAAACGACAGACCGTAGGGCCCGAATACGAGGCGAAAGCCATCCTCCATCGCGATTAGCACCCCGATCGAAGCCACCAGCGCGACGAAGGGCGGCTTGTCGAGAATCGGCTGATAGACCAGCCGGTAAATCAACGGGCCAAGGGCGCCGGCGGCGAGCCCGGCAGCGACGAATGCCGCCGCGAGGCTGCCGGTGTGGTTGGCGACCAGCAGCCCCACATAGGCCCCGAGCGTAAATACGGTGGCCTGCGCGACGTGCAGGATGCGCAACAGCCCGTACACCAGCGTGAGACCGAGCGCCATCATCGCGTAGGTACAGCCCCACACCAGCCCGACCAGCAGCAGTTCGACGTAATACATGTGCCGGTGTGGCTCGGGAAAACCCCTACTTCGTCGGCGGCGCGAGCAGCACGGGGTCGTCGATCACCGCGTAGTAGCGGAACTTGCCGCCCTTGATGATCTGGATCTGCGCCGCCTTGTAAACCTCGCCGAGCGCATTGAAACCGATCCGGCCGGTGGCGACCGCCATGTCTTTCGTCGCCGCGATGGCCTCGCGCAGTTTCACGGAATCGTCGGCGCCAACCTTGCGCATCGCCGCCGCGACCACGTTGACGGCGGTGTGCGTGCTCGCCGCGACCATCTCGGCGCCCACGTTGAAGCGCTTCTCGTAGTCATCGATGAACTGGCGCATCTCGGGCAGCTTGGTATCGCGGTCGAGCGAGGTGGTGATGATCACGCCCTCTGCCGCGTCCTTGGCGATGGAGATGAAGTTGTGCGTGTCGAACCCCTCGGTGCCGACGATCGGCGCAGTGACACCCCCGGCGCGAAGCTGCGCCACCAGCGGCCCGCCATTGAAGAAATAGCCGGAAATGTACAGCACCTCCGGATCGTCCTTCTTGACGCTCGCCACGATCGAGCCGAACTGGCGGTCGCCCATTGCATAGGTGTACTCGCTTGTCACCTGCACACCGAACTTTCCCGCGGCTTCCTTGAAGCCCGCCGAGAGCGCCTGGCCGAAGTCGTTGTTGAGCGTGAGCAGCGTCACCTTCCTCTTCTTAAGGCTGTCGCCGATGAGCTTGACCGCCGCCCTGCCCTGCACCTCGCCCATGAAGGACGTGCGGAACATGAAATTGCCCGCGCGCGTGATATCCGGATGGATCGCGTAGGCCGTGATGTATGGGATCCTCGCGTTCTGGAACACGCCTGCGGCGGCGCGCGTCGGGCCTGAATAGCTGCCGGAGATCACGACCTTGAGACCCTCGCCGATGTACTTGTTGGCGAGCGGCAATGCCTGGTCGGGCTTCCCCTGATCGTCCTGCACCACCAGTTCGAGCTTGCGGCCGTTGACGCCGCCTGCGGCGTTGATCTGCTCAACCGCAAGCTCCGCGCCCTGCAGCGCCGTCTTGCCGTCGGAGGCGGCAAAGCCGGTAAGCGGCGCGTGGAATCCGATCCTGATGTTCTGCGCGGCCGCGGGCACTGCGAACGCGGCGGCGAGCGCCGCGGCGACCAGAAGCGTGCTGGGTGACTTCAATGACATACGACCTCCTTGGCGATTGAGCGTGATTCGGATGCAGTGCGTCCGTCCTCTACAACGATACGTATAAGGCCGACGTTGCTTTTTGCCATAGGTCGGCATAGTATTCCATCAGATGGCAAACACGCAAGCCCCCGTCAAGCTGTCGTCCAGTCGGCGCCCGCTGCGCCGGGCTACGCCGGGCGCGGCCGACAAACTGCCGGTGCGCGCCGTGCAGCGCGCCTTCGATCTGCTCGCCCTGCTCGGCGCCGAACGCCCCGGCGCCACGCTCTCCGAGCTTGCGCGCGACAGCACGCTGCCGGTCAGTACGGTGGCGCGCCTCCTTGCCACTCTCGAGCAGAGCGGCTTCGTGCGCCGCGACCCGGACAACCGCTACCGCCCGGGCACGCGCCTCGTGCAGATCGGCCTCGCGTCACTGCGCAGCTTCAGCATCTACGATCTCTCCGAACCGCACCTGCGCCGGCTTTCGGAAACCAGCGGCGAGACCGCGAACCTCGCGGTGCGCGCCGACGCCCACAACGCGATCTACCTGCGGCAGGTCCTCAGCCCGAGGACGATCCACCATGCCGCATGGCTCGGCCGCATCCTGCCGATCCGCAAGACCGCGGCGGGTGCGGCGCTCGCGGGCGAGGTGAACGCCGAAGGCTACGTCGCGCGACGCGACACGCTCGATCAAGGAGTCACCGCGATCGCGGCTCCGGTACACGGCCCCGGCGACCAGGTTATCGCCGCCTTCAGCATCACAGGACCGTCGTTCCGCATCGGCGAACGCGACCTGGCGCGCTTCGGCTTGCTCGTCGCCAAGGAGGCTCGCCTCGCCTCCGCGGAGATCGGGGCGCGGCAGCTCGTGAAATGATCGTTGCCACGAAAGGAGCCAAAGCATGAACCCACGCCTCGCTTCCATTGTCTCGGACGCTGACGTCGCGTCCTTCCAGGCCGACGGCGTGATCGTCTTGCGCGGCGTGTTCCGCGACTGGGTCGATTGCTTGCGCGAAGGCGTGCGCACGAACATGGCCGCTCCCGGCCCGTTCGAGCGCACCTACAAACCCGAGGACGGATCCGCGCCTTTCTTCCAGGATTTGTGCAGCTGGCAGCGCATCCCCGAGTACCGCGAGTTCGTGTTCGAGTCGCCCGCCGCCGCGATCGCCGCGCGCCTGATGGGCTCGCGCACGGCGCGCTTCTTCCACGATCATGTGCTTGTCAAGCAGCCGGGCACGAGCATCGTGACGCCCTGGCACCACGACCAGCCCTATTACCCTGTCGAGGGACGCCAGAGCGTGAGCTTTTGGACACCGCTCGACCCGGTCGCGCGCGACACGGTGATGGAGTGCGTCGCCGGCTCGCACCGCTGGGGCAAAGACTTCCGGCCCACGCGCTTCGACGGCACTGCGCTTTACGCGAAGGACGACTTTGAGCCGATCCCCGACATTGACGCGCAGCGCGGCAATTACCGCATCGTGGGTTGGGACGTGGAGCCCGGAGACGCGATCGCGTTCAACTTTCGCACCGTGCACGGCGCACCAGCCAACCGCTCCGAGCGTTCTCGGCGCGTGTTCTCCTCGCGCTGGGTCGGCGATGACGCGATGTTCGTCGATCGCGGCGGCAGGACCTCGCCGCCCTTCCCCGGTCTGAAGCTGGGCCACGGCGACCCGCTCGACGGGCCCGAATTCCCCATCGCGCACCCGCGTGAGGCTCGTGCATGAGCGGGGCCGCGCGCGTCGTGCGCGCGCCGCGCGGCACGCAGCTCTCGGCGAAAAGCTGGCTCACCGAGGCGCCGCTGCGCATGCTGATGAACAACCTCGACCCTGAGGTCGCCGAGCGGCCCGAGGATCTCGTCGTCTACGGCGGCATCGGCAAGGCGGCCAGGAACTGGGCATGCTTTGATCGCATTGTCGAATCGTTAATAGAACTGAATTCGGATGAATCATTGCTGATTCAATCCGGCAAGCCCGTCGGCGTATTCAAGACGCATGCCGACGCGCCGCGCGTGCTGATCGCGAATTCCAACCTGGTGCCGCACTGGGCCACCTGGGAGCATTTCAACGAACTGGACCGCAAGGGCCTGATGATGTACGGCCAGATGACCGCGGGCTCGTGGATCTACATCGGCAGCCAGGGCATCGTGCAGGGCACCTACGAGACCTTCGCCGAGGCCGGCCGCCAGCACTACGGCGGCGACTGGTCGGGCAAATGGATTCTCACCGCGGGCCTGGGCGGCATGGGCGGCGCGCAGCCGCTTGCCGCCACCATGGCGGGCGCCTCGATGCTGGCGATCGAGTGCGATCCAACTCGGATAGAAATGAGGTTGAAGGGCGGGTATTTGGATCAGAAAGCTTCTTCCGTGGAAGAGGCGATGAAAATTCTTGGAGAGACAACCAAACCCATTTCCGTTGGTTTGCTGGGGAACGCCGCAGAACTCGTGCCCAAACTCCTCGAGCTGGCGAAGACCACACGTTTCCGCCCCTCGCTCGTCACCGACCAGACCTCGGCGCACGACCCCTCGAACGGCTACCTGCCGGAGCACTGGTCGCTCGAGCGCTGGAAGGAGCTGAGGAAAAAGGATCCGGAAGAAGTCGCGATCTCGGCACGCGAGGCGATCGCCAATCACGTGCGCGCGATCCTCGGCTTCCAGGCGCTGGGCATTCCGTGCGTGGACTACGGCAACAACATCCGCCAGGAAGCGAAGAACGTCGGCGTGAAGAACGCCTTCGATTTCCCCGGCTTCGTGCCCGCCTACGTGCGGCCGCTCTTCTGCGTCGGCAAGGGGCCGTTCCGCTGGGTGGCGCTGTCCGGCGACCCGGAAGACATCCGGCGCACCGATGACAAGATGAAAGAGCTATTTTCAGAGGATAAAGGCTTACTCAACTGGCTCGACATGGCCGCGAAGCGCATCAAGTTTCAGGGCCTGCCCGCGCGCATCTGCTGGATCGGCCTCGGCCAACGGCACCTCGCCGGGCTCGCATTCAACGAGATGGTGCGCAAGGGCGAGCTGAAAGCGCCGATCGCCATCGGCCGCGACCACCTGGACGCCGGCTCGGTGGCGAGCCCGAACCGCGAGACCGAATCCATGCAGGACGGCTCAGACGCGGTGTCCGACTGGGCGCTGCTCAACCTGTTGCTCAACACTGCTTCGGGCGCCACTTGGGTGTCCTTCCACCACGGCGGCGGCGTCGGCATGGGTTACTCGCAGCATGCGGGCATGGTGATCGTGTGCGACGGCACCGAGGCGGCAGCGAAACGCATCGAGCGCGTGCTCTGGAACGACCCCGCGACCGGCGTGATGCGCCACGCCGACGCCGGCTACGCGGAGGCGATCGCCTGCGCGCAAGCGCAAGGCCTCAAGCTGCCGATGCTTCGCTAGTGGCCCATCTTCTTGGCCGAACCCGTCTCACGCTCGGCGATCTGCGCCGCATCGCGAGAGAGGAGACGCCGATCGCGCTCGATCCGGCCTGCCTGCCCGGGTTGCCGCGCGGCGGTGGCGTCGGTCGAGCGCATTGTCGCCGCCGGCGAGCCGGCCTATGGCATCAACACCGGCTTCGGCAAGCTCGCGCAGACGCGCATTCCGCGGGCGGACCTCGCCAGGCTGCAGCGCAACCTCGTGCTTTCGCACTGCGCGGGCGTCGGGCCGCCGCTCGACTACGCCGCCGTGCGGCTCGTCATCGCGCTCAAGGTCGCGAGCCTCGCCAGGGGCCGTTCCGGCGTGCGCCCGGAGACCGTCGAGGCGCTGATTCGGCTCTACGACGAGCGCATCTATCCACGCATCCCGTCCAAGGGTTCGGTGGGGGCCTCCGGGGATCTTGCGCCCCTTGCTCACCTCGCCGCGGCGCTGATCGGGGTCGGCGACGTCGCGCTGGACCAGCCGATTGCGCTTGGGCCCAAGGAAGGTCTCGCGCTGCTCAACGGCACGCAGGTTTCCACGGCCCTCGCTCTGCAGGGGTTGTTCGCCATCGAGGACGTCTTCGCCGCCGCGCTCGTCGCCGGCGCGCTGTCGGTGGACGCGGCGATGGGCAGCGATACGCCGTTCGATCCGCGCATCCACGAGCTGCGCGGGCAGCCCGGCCAGATCGAGGTGGCGAAGCGCTACCGCGCGCTGCTCGAGGGCAGCGCCATTCGCGCATCGCATGTGAAGGGCGATGATCGCGTCCAGGATCCCTACTCGCTGCGCTGCCAGCCTCAGGTGATGGGGGCCTGCCTCGACCTGATGCGCATGGCGGCGCATACGCTCGAAATCGAAGCGAACGGCGTCTCCGACAACCCGCTCATCTTCCCGGACACGGGTGAAGCGCTTTCCGGCGGAAACTTTCATGCCGAGCCCGTGGCCTTCGCCGCCGACATGCTCGCGCTCGCCGCCGCCGAGATCGGCGCGCTGTCCGAGCGCCGCATCGCGCTCCTGATCGACGCCAGCCTTTCGCGCTTGCCGCCGTTCCTGGTCGAGCACGGGGGCCTGAATTCGGGCTTCATGGTGGCGCAGGTGACTGCCGCTGCCCTGGCAAGCGAAAACAAGTCGCTCGCGCACCCGGCGAGCGTGGACAGCATTCCGACTTCGGCCAACCAGGAAGACCACGTCAGCATGGCGACCTTCGCCGCTCGGCGGCTCGCGGAGATTGCCGACAATTGCGCCGGCATCGTCGCCATTGAACTGCTTGCTGCGGCGCAGGGGATAGACTTGCGCGCGCCGCTCGCGACCTCGGCCGCGCTGCAGGACGCGATGCGCGAGATCCGGGCGCGCGTGCCCTTCTACCGCGAGGACCGCTACTTTGCGCCCGACATCGAAGCCGCCAAGCGCATGGTGACCGGGGGCGTGTTCGCCTGGCACGGGGCGGGCCTCATTGCCTCGCTCGGGGAGTAGCATCGCGCCATGGAGACTTTCCGCTTCCGCCAGGGTCGTTCGCCCTTGCTCATCTCGATGCCCCATGTCGGGACCCACATTCCCGCGCCGATCGCTGCGCGCATGTCGCCGCCGGCGCTGGCGCTGCCCGATACCGATTGGCATCTGGAGCGTCTGTACGACTTCGTGGACGCGATGGGCGCCTGCGTGCTCGCCGCCACGCACTCGCGCTACGTGGTCGACCTCAACCGGCCGCCCGATGGTGCCAACCTCTACCCCGGGCAGGACACCACCGCGCTTTGCCCGCTCGATACGTTCGCAAACGCGCCTGTCTACCAGGCCGCGCAGGAGCCCGCTGCAGCGGAGATTGCGGAGCGGGTGGAAATCTACTGGCGCCCTTACCATGCCAAGCTCGCCGAGGAACTGGCCAAGTTGAAGCGCAAGCACGGTTTCGCGCTGCTCTGGGAAGCGCACGCGATTCTCTCTGAAGTGCCGCGGTTTTTTTCCGGCCGCTTGCCCGATTTCAACCTGGGCACCGCCAACGGCGCCTCCTGCGGGCCGCGAATCGGCGAGTCGCTGCTGAAAACCGCGCAGCGCGCCGCCGGTTACAGCGCTGTGCTCAACGGCCGCTTCAAGGGCGGTTACATCACACGCCAGTATGGCAAGCCGACCGAAGGCGTACACGCGGTGCAGCTCGAACTGGCCTCGATCAGCTACATGGACGAGCGTCCGCCCTACGCGTTTGACGACGTGCTTGCGGCACGCCTGCGCCCGCACCTGCGAGCGATGCTTGAAACATACCTTGAACGCGTTTTCATGATCCCCGACTAGCCTCGCTGGAGGACGCGGCCGCCGCGCACCACCTGCGCGCAGGGGTTAGCGCCCATCGCATAGGCAAGCGCCGCGGGCGATTCAATATCCCACAGTGAGAAATCCGCCTGCTTGCCGGCTGCCAGCGTTCCGTGCGTCGCCTGCATGCCCAGCGCGAGCGCGCCGTTGCGCGTCACGCCGGCGAGCGCCTCCTCTGGAGCGAGGCGAAACAGCGTGCAGGCCAGGTTCATGGTCAGCAGGAGCGACGTCAGCGGCGAGGAGCCGGGATTGTGGTCGGTGGCGAGCGCGATCGGCACGCCGTGGCGCCGCAGCGCTGCGACCGGCGGCAGCTGCTTTTCGCGCAGAAAATAGAAAGCGCCCGGCAGCAGCACCGCGACCGTGCCCGCAGCCGCCATGGCGCGCACGCCCGCCTCGTTCGTGTATTCGAGATGGTCGGCGGACAGGGCGCCGTGGCGCGCCGCGAGCCCCGCGCCGCCCAGATCGGAAAGCTGGTCGGCGTGCAGCTTAATCGGTAGTCTGCGTTTCTTCGCTTCGATGAATAACTTCTCAACCTGCAAAGGCGAAAAACCAATCCCTTCGCAAAAAGCATCCACCGCATCCGCCTGCACCAGCGGCATCACCTCCTCGCAGACGAATTTGATGTAATCGTCCGCCCGCCCCTGGTATTCCGGGGGCAACGTGTGCGCACCGAGAAACGTCGTCTTCACCGTGACACCCTCGAGGCGGCGCGCGGCGCGCAGCATCTTGAGTTCCGTTTCGCAATCCAGACCGTAGCCGGACTTGACCTCGACCACGGCGACGCCTTCGGCAAGCCATTGGCGCAGGCGCGCCTGCGCCGTTTTCACCAGGTCGTCCTCGGTCGCCGCGCGGGTCTGCGCCACTGTGGAGACGATGCCGCCGCCGGCCCGCGCGATTTCCTCGTAGCTCGCGCCCTTGAGGCGCAGTTCGAACTCCGCCGCACGGTCGCCCGCGTAGACGAGGTGCGTATGGCAATCCACCAGCCCGGGCGTGATCCAGGCGCCGCGCGCGTCGTGCTCGCGCTGCGCCTTTTCCTTGCACGCGCTGCGCGGGCCGACCCAGGAGATCCGGCCGTCCGTCACGGCGAGCGCGCCATCGCGGATCGCGCCATAGGGCTCGCTGCCGGCCATGGTGGCCAGCTGCGCATTCACCCAGAGCGCGTCGTGCATGCCGCTATGATAGCGGGATGACTTCGTTTTTTGCGTCGGATGTGCTGCTGCCGGAGGGCTGGGCGAAGAACGTCCGGATGGAAGTTGATTCTTCCGGCAGTTTTTCTTCAGTTAAGGAAAAATCCAATCCGCATAACGCGGAAAAGCTTGCCGGCCCGGTGTTGCCCGGCATGGCGAACCTGCACTCGCACGCCTTCCAGCGCGCGATGGCGGGAATGACCGAAGTGCGCGGCTCGCCCGAGGACGATTTCTGGTCCTGGCGCGAACTGATGTACCGGTTCCTCGAGCGCCTGACGCCCGACCTGGCGCAGGCCGTTGCGACGCACCTCTACATCGAGATGCTGAAGCACGGCTACACCGCGGTCGGCGAATTCCACTACCTGCACGACAGCTCCGGCGAATTGCTGCTGCGGCACCTGGCGGCGGCGAAAGAAAGTGGCATCGCGATCACGCTGCTGCCGTCGCTGTACCGCTGGTCGAATTTCGGCAAGAGGCCGTTGCAGGCGCGGCAGGCGCGCTTCGATTCCGACCCTGCTTTCATCCTGAAAATGCTGGAAAAAATTCACGCGCAGGCTTCCCCGGACGTAGTAGCGGGTGTCGCGCCCCACTCGCTTCGCGCCGTGGATCCGGCGAGCCTGAAGGATTTGATTCAGGGTCTTCCAGCCGGCCCCATTCATATTCACGCCGCGGAGCAGACGAAAGAAGTCGAGGACTGCATCGCAGCACTAGGCAGCCGGCCGGTCGAATGGCTGCTCGAAAACATGAATGTGGATGCGCGCTGGTGCCTGGTTCACGCGACGCACATGACGCCCGCGGAAACGCAAGCGCTGGCGAAGAGCGGCGCCACCGCGGGCCTCTGCCCCACGACCGAGGGCAACCTGGGCGACGGCATCTTTCCGTTGCTCGGCTACCGCGCGGCGGGCGGGCGCTACGGCATCGGCGGCGACAGCCACGTCTCGCGCGACCCCGCGGAGGAGCTCAGGCTGCTCGAATACGCGCAGCGCCTGAGCGCGCGGCGCCGCAACCTCGTCGTCGGCGGGGTTTCGCAGGCGGTCGGCACGACGCTGTGGCTGGAAGCGGCGGCCGGCGGCAAGGTGCTCGGCCGCAACATGGGCGCCATCGCACGCGGCGAGCGCGCCGACCTGGTGGTGCTGGACGCGGACCACCCCGACCTCGCGGGACGCTCAGGCGATGCGATCGCCAATGCGCTTGTTTTCTCGGGCGCAACCGGCCTGGTGCGCGACGTGATGGTCGGCGGCAAATGGGCGGTCAGGCAAAGGCGGCACGCGCGGGAGGAGTCCGCGCGCAACGCCTACCTGCGCGCCGTGGCAGCATTACTCAACTAGGAGATCCATGAACCTTCGGACACTGCTTGGCGCAGCCATCAGCGCAACGATCCTGCTGCACTCTGCAGGCGCCCTGGCCCAGGCCTGGCCGGCAAAGCCTATCCGCTTGATGGTGCCGTTCCCGCCCGGCGGCTCGACCGATATCGTGGCGCGCATCGTGGCGCAGAAGCTCTCCGAGCGGCTCGGCCAGGCCATCGTCATCGAGAATCGCGGCGGCGCAGGCG
>SHXL01000051.1 GCA_009693345.1 Betaproteobacteria bacterium | reverse complement strand
GCGCATCCTCGCCTTCGCGCAACAGGAAGGAGTCGAAGCCGCACCGCGCCATCTGTTGCAGGTGATCGCGCGCCACCACTCCCACCGCGCGCAGCTCGCCCTTGTAGCCATAGCGCTCGCGCAGCAGGCGCGCGATGGAATAGCCGCGCCCGTCGCCGTATTTCGGGAAGTTGACCGCGATCACATTGAGCGTGCCGATCCGGCCGGCAAGTGCGGCGAGGTCATCCGCATTTTCCGAGCCGAGATCGAACACCACCAGGTCAGGCGGCGAGGGCTCGGCGACGATCTGCCGGTTTCTGATCAAGGTTGGCATAGACGTGTTTCTTGAAAGGTTCGACGCCCGTGCGGTGCACCACGTCGACGAAGCGTTCGTTCTCGCTGTCGCGCAACTCGAGGTACGTTTCGATCAGGCGCTCGACGACGCCGGGAATGTCGGCGCGGGCGAACGACGGCCCGATGATCTTGCCGATCCTGCCCTGTTGCGCGCCGCCAATGGTGATCTGGTACCACTCCTCGCCGTTCTTATCCACGCCGAGGATGCCGATATGCCCGACATGGTGGTGGCCGCAGGCGTTGATGCAGCCGGAGATGTTGAGATCCAGTTCGCCGATGTCGAACAGGTAGTCGAGGGAGTCGCGCCGTTCTTCTACTCTGCGCTGGATCGCCTCGGCCACGGGAATGGACTTGGCGTTGGCGAGCGAACAGAAATCCCCGCCCGGGCAGGCAATGATGTTGGTCAGCAGGCCGACGTTCGGCGTGGCGAGGCCCAGCTCGCGCAGTTGCTGCCACAGGCCGTGCAGCTCGGCCTGGCGCACGTCGGCGAACACCAGGTTCTGTTCGTGCGTGACGCGCAGCTCGCCGAAGGAATAGTGGTCGGCCAGATCGGCGATGCGCTCCATCTGGTCGGACGTCACGTCGCCCGGCGGCACGCCCGTTTTTTTCAACGAGAGGCTGACCGCGGCGTAGCCGGGCAGCTTGTGCGGATGCACGTTACGCTTCATCCACGCCGTAAACGGCGTCTTGACGTTGGTATAGTCCATGTCGGCCAGCTTTTCATACGCCGGCCGGGTAAAGCGCGCTTCGATCCTGCGGATTTCCTCCTCCACGACGGTCGCCGGGCCGTCCTTGAGATGCGCCCACTCGGCTTCGACCTCGTCCCGGAATTTCTCCACCCCCCGCTCCTTGACCAGGATCTTGATGCGCGCCTTGTGGATGTTGTCGCGCCGGCCGTAGCGGTTGTAGACGCGCAGGATGGCGTCAAGGTAAGTGAGCAGGTGCGGCCAGGGCAGGAACTCGCGGATTACGTGGCCGACGATCGGCGTGCGCCCGAGCCCGCCGCCCACGATGACGCGGAAACCGACCTCGCCCCCGGCATTTCTCAACGCGTGCAGCCCGATGTCATGGACGAAAGTCGCCGCCCGGTCGGCCGCCGCGCCGTTGACCGCGATCTTGAACTTGCGCGGCAGGTAATTGAACTCCGGGTGGAAGGTGGACCACTGCCGGATCAGCTCGCACCAGACGAAGGAATCGACGATCTCGTCGTGCGCCACGCCGGCGAAGTGGTCGGTGGTGATGTTGCGCACGCAGTTGCCTGAGGTCTGGATGGCGTGCATCCCGACCGTGGCGAGTTCGGCGAGGATGTCGGGCACTTCCTCCAGTTTCAGCCAATTGAGCTGCAGGTTCTGGCGCGTGGAGAAATGGCCGTAGCCGCGGTCGTACCTTCGGGCTATGTCAGCCAATTTTCTTAATTGCTTTGAACTGAAAAGACCATAAGGAATGGCGACGCGCAGCATCGGCGCGTAGCGCTGCACGTAGAGCCCGTTCCTCAGCCGCAGCGCGCGGAAATCGTCTTCGGACAGCTTGCCGTCGAGAAAGCGCCGCGTCTGGTCGCGAAACTGCGCCACTCTTTCGTCCACCAGCCGCTGGTCGATCTCGTCGTAGAGGTACATGACGGCAAATCGTACGGTCCTACCTTATTCTTATAAAATACTATTATGTTAAAGTTATATAATTGATAGGTCTTTCCTAAGTCCATGAAACTTCAGCAATTACGCTATGTCTGCGAGGTTGCCCGCCACGGAATAAACATTTCGGCGGCCGCAGGGGCGCTGCACACTTCCCAGCCCGGGATCAGCAAGCAGATCAAGGGCCTCGAAGAAGAACTCGGCATCGAGATCTTCGTGCGCAACGGCAAGCGCCTCACGGGCATCACCGAACCCGGCCGCGCGGTGATCGCGATTGCCGAGCGCATGCTGGCCGACGCGGCCAACCTGAAGCGCGCGGGGGAAGATTTCGCCGGCGAGAAGATCGGCATGCTGACCGTCGCCACCACCCACACGCAGGCGCGCTACGCGCTGCCGAAGGCGGTGGCGGCATTCAAGCGCCGCTACCCCAAGGTGCAGCTATTCATCCATCAGGGTAATCCGACGCAGATCTGCGAAGAGGTCGCGCGGGGCGAGGCCGACCTGTGCGTCGCCACCGAGCACATCGCCGAGCACCCCGGTCTTGCGGCGCTGCCCTGCTACCAGTGGAACCGCTGCATCGTGGTGCCGCCCAAGCACCCGCTGCTCAAGATCGCGCCGCTCACGCTCGAGGCCGTGGCGAAGTACCCGATCGTTACCTACGACTTCGCCTACGCCAATCGTTCCGTCGTTAACCGCGCCTTCGAGCAGCGCGGCCTCGCGCTCCAGGTCGTGCTCACCGCATTTGACGCCGATGTCATAAAGACCTATGTCGAGCTTGGCTTGGGTGTGGGCATCATGGCCGCCATGGCATTCAACCCGAAACGCGACCGGCAATTGCGCGCGATCGACGCCGCGCACCTCTTCACCTCGTCGACCACGCGCCTCGGCATCAAGCGCGGCGCCTACCTGCGGCGCTACGCCTACGATTTCATCGAACTGTTCGCGCCGAACCTGTCGCGCGATCTGGTGGAACAAACCGTGATGGAAAAGACAGGAACCAGCTACGAACTTTAGGCGTGCTCGCGGATGAAATCCCTGACCTTGGGGTAGATGGTCTCGCGCCAGCGGCGCCCGGCGAAGATGCCGTAATGGCCGGTGCCCGGGGCGACATAGTGCTCGCGCCGATTTGCCGGAATGTTGAAGCACAGCAGGTGCGCCGCCTCGGTCTGGCCGTTACCGGAAATGTCGTCCAGCTCGCCTTCGATGCTGAGCAGCGCGGTAGCGCGGATTTCCTGCGGCCGCACCAGCTGATCGCGAATGAACAGGCGCCCCTTGGGCAGCGCGAAATCCTGGAACACGGCCTTCACCGTATCGAGGTAGTACTCGGCGGGCAGGTCCAGCACCGCGTTGTATTCATCGTAGAAATCGCGGTGCTTTTCGGCCGAGCCGTCGTCGCCCTCGAGCAGGTGGTTGAAATAGTCCCAGTGCGCGCTCAGATGGCGATCCGGGTTCATCGCCACGAAACCGAGGTGCTGCAGGAATCCCGGATAGACGCGGCGCGAGTAGCCCGGATACTTTTCCGGCACGCGCTGGATCACGTTCTGCTCGAACCACGAATAGGGTTTGCGCGTGGCGAGGTTGTTCACCGCGGTCGGGCTTTTCCGGGCGTCGATCGGCCCGCCCATCATGACCATGGTTTTCGGCGCCAGGTGACTTGATGCGGGCCCTCCGTCCTGCGCCATCAGAGCCACCGCGCAAAGCACCGGCACGGTGGGCTGGCATACCGATATCACATTCAGGTTCGGCTGCCGCGGATCCGTCAACAGGGTGATGAACTCGCGCACGTAGTCGACATAGTCGGCGAGGTGGAACGGTCCGGCGCTGAGCGGCACCATCCTCGCGTCCACCCAGTCGGTGACCCAGACGTCGTGCTCGGGCAGCAGCGTGCGCACCGTGTCGCGCAACAGCGTCGCATGGTGGCCCGAGAGCGGCGCCACGAGCAGGATGCGCGGGTCATTCCCGCGGCCTTGCGGCCCGTCAATGGCGCGGCGGAAATGGATCATTTTGCAGAACGGTTTGTCCAGTTCGGTGACGATTTCGACCGCGACCTCCCGGCCGTCCACGAGCGTGAAGTCGATGTTCCAGGCCGGCTTCTCGTAGCGCTGGGTGACGCGCAGGAATAGCTCGCTGGAGGCGGCGATGCGGCGCGAAATCGGCGAATAACTGAAAGGGCTGAAGGGGTGCCCGAACCAGCCGCGGGCGGCCTCCGCGGCATGTCGCCATGGCCCGAGCCACTGGTGCTGCGCTTCGAACATCTTGTATAGCATGCGCCTGCACCATAGCAGATTTGCGGCAGTGCGGCATAAGGCGGTTCAAGGCCCGCAGGGGATATCGCGGGTATTCTTCCTGAAATGCGACGAATCTTGCGTTTCACCCTGCAATTTGCCGCCGTCGCGGGAATCCTTGCGGCACTGCTGCTGGCGGGGTTCTATCTCTACCTGCGCCAGTCCCTGCCCCAGTCGCGGGGCGAATTCCGCCTCGCCGGGCTGAGCGCGCCCGCCGAGATCCTGCGCGACCGCTACGGCATCCCGCACATCTTCGCCGGCAATCTGGCGGATGCGAGCTTCGCGCTGGGCTTCATCCACGCGCAGGACCGGCTCTGGCAGATGGAAATGAACCGGCGCATCGCCTCGGGCAGGCTGGCTGAAATCGTCGGCCCGGGCGCACTCGAGACCGACCGTTTCGTGCGCACGCTCGGCGTGCGGCGCGCGGCGGAAGCGAACCTTCGCACGCTGGACACCGAGACGCGCGCGCTTCTCGAGGCCTATGCCGCGGGCGTGAATGCCTTCCTCGCCTCCGACCCGGTGCTGCCGCTGGAGTTCTGGCTCACCGGCGCGCGCCCGGAACCTTGGTCCCCCGCCGACTCGATCGCCTGGGTGAAGATGATGGCCTGGGACCTTGGCGGCAACTGGCGCAACGAGCTGCTGCGCATGCGCCTTGCCAGGAACCTGCCGCTCGCGCGCATCCACGAACTGCTGCCGCCCTACCCCGGCGATCCGGTGCCGGTGATCGCAGATCTGAAAGAGCTCTACAGCTCGATGGAACGCGATGCGGTGCGGCTCGCCCGATTTGTTCCTGACAACGAAGGCCTCGGCTCGAACAACTGGGTGGTCTCGGGCGCGCGCAGCGCGAGCGGCAAGCCGCTGCTCGCGAACGACCCGCATCTGGGCCTCACCGCGCCATCGGTGTGGTATTTCGCGCATCTTTCCGCGCCCGGCCTGACCGCGATCGGCGCGACGCTGCCCGGCGTGCCGGCTGTGATTCTCGGTCGCAACGAACGCATCGCCTGGGGCATGACCAACACCGGCTCCGACGTGCAGGACCTCTATATCGAAAAACTGGATGCCGCCGGCGGGTACCTCGCACCCGAGGGCCCGCGTGCGTTCCAGGTGATCGACGAGACGATCAACGTCAAGGGCGCGGAATCCGAGAAGCTGCGCGTGCGCATCTCGCGCCACGGCCCCGTGATCTCGGACGTGATGCGCACGGCCCAGGATCTGGCGCCGCGCGGCCACGTGATCGCTTTCGCGTGGACCGCGCTCGCGGAGGACGACCGCAGCATGCAGGCGGCGCTGAGATTCGCGCGCGCGCGCGAATGGGATGGCTTCCTCGCCGCGGCGCGCGATTTCCATTCGCCGCAGCAGAACATCGTCTACGCCGACATCGAGGGCAACATCGGTTTTGTCGCCGCGGGCCGCGTGCCGCAGCGCAAACCCGGCAACGACCTGAAGGGCATGGCGCCGGCGCCGGGCTGGCAGGCGAAGTACGACTGGGCGGGCTACATCCCGTTCGAGCAGTTGCCGCGCAGCTTCAATCCCGAAAGCGGCGCCGTCGTCACCGCCAATCACCGCATTACCCCGCCCGGCTACCCGCACTTCATCAGCTCCGACTGGCAGCCGCCCTACCGCGCCGAGCGCATCCAGCAGTTGCTGGATGCGACACCGAAACATGGCGTGAACAGCTTCGCCCGCATCCAGGCCGACGTGGTGTCGCTTGCGATGCGCGAGCTGCTGCCAAAGCTGCTGGCGACCCGGCCGCGTAGCGAAGAAGCGCGCAAAGCGCTCGCTCTCCTCGCCAAGTGGGACGGCGCGATGGCGCCCGAGCGCGCCGAACCGCTGATCGCCTGGGCCTGGTGGCGCGAACTCACGCGCGCCATCTACGCCGACGAACTGGGCGACGCGTTTCACCAGAACTGGCTCGCGCGCGCGGTGTTCCTCGGCAACGTGCTCTCGGGCGACGCGGAACGCGCACGCTGGTGCGACGACGTGCGCACGCCCGCGCTCGAGACCTGCGAGGAAGCGCTCGCGCTCTCGCTGGAGGCCGCCCTCGCGGATCTTGCGAAGCGCTACGGCAGCGACCAGGCCCGCTGGCGCTGGGGCGAAGCGCATCTTGCGCGCCACCAGCACCGGCCCTTCGGCCGCCAGCCGCTGCTTGCAGGGCTCTTCGACATCAACGTGCCTTCGCCGGGCGACGCCTACACCGTGAACGTGGGGCGCAACAACCTGAACGACGAAGCCCAGCCCTTCGCCAACCGCCACGCCGCCAGCCTGCGCGCGATCTACGACCTGTCAGACCTGGAGAAATCCCTCTACATCCACTCCGGCGGCCAGTCCGGCAACATCCTCTCGGACCACTACAAGGCTTTCAGCGAAGCCTGGGCGAAGAACGAATACATCCCGATGCGCGCCGAGCGCAGGATCCTCGACGCCGAGCAGCACCAGTTGCTGCGCCTCGTGCCGGCACCTTGACTCACGGCGTTTCGTCGACCCGCTGCCACTCGCCGGCCTATGCATCGACCAGCGCGTTGAACAACTCAGCAATCGCTTTTAGCACGATCAGCACGGTGAGGATCACCAGTGGGCTGTTCAACCAACCCAGCACCAGGAAGCCGAAGAAGAAGGCGAGCCAGGCGATGATGGCCAGGCCGAAGGGTTTCCAAAAATGGAAAGTCGGATCGGAGCGCTGCCATGCCGGGCCGCGCACGTAGCCGCGCCAGAAGGCCCACAGGTGCTGGCCGGCGAACAGCGCCATGGCAAGACGCACGCCGTCCGACGAGAGCGCGCTCCTGACCAACGCCGGATAGTCCGGATCCTTCAGCGAGAAAAGCAGCAGCGCACCGTACCCCGCGAGCAGCACGCCGTAGAACACGACGAACAACGGTAGCACGGCGAATGCGTTGACGCGCGGCACCGATGTGCTCACGCGCGTTCTTTCCCCCGGGAGCGGGAGCCGCACGTAGATGACGCTTTTCTTTACTCCGGGGACATCGCCGGGCAGGCTCGCCGCCACCTTGATGAAGGTAAACGCGCCGATCACGGCGGCCTCGAACCAGAACAGGAATGCGATCGTGCCGGGCGCCCAGTCCAGCGCGTAGAGGCCCACCAGCAGCACGCCGTTGGCAAAGGCGATGGGCGAGAGGTTCACGGCCGCTGCGCGGACCTTCTCAGGTAGAGGTTGTTCGCCGCCAGTGCGCCAATCACGATCGCCGCGCCGCCGATCTCGATCGCGGCGAAGCTGCAGCCCAGCCAGGCTTCAATCGCGAATACGATGATCGGGATCAGGTTTAGCATCAGCATCGCGTTCAGCGCGCCCAGGTATTTCACCCCGTTGTTGAAACCCAGCACGCCCAGCACCACGGTGAACACCACGAAATAGGCGAGCTGCCATTTCACCGACCACACCTGGTCGAACGTCGGCAGCACCGAGTAGCCCGATGCGATGGTGAAGGCGTTGATCGCGACGAGGCCGATGGCGCCCGGAATGCAGGTGAACACCGTCATGCGCGGCGGCGACCAGCCTGAGAAATGATGGCCCGGCATGGTGTAGATCACCCAGCTCACGGCGCCGAGCAGGACGAGCAGGTCGCCAATCAGCGTACCGCCCTCGAAGACGTGGGCGAGATTGCCCTTGGTGACCACCACGAGCACGCCGCCGATCGCGGCGGCGATGCAGCCTATCGTGAACGACGCCGGGCGCAGGCCGCGCGTGAGCCAGATTGCGATCGCGGTCATCGGCGTCTGCAGCGCCATGATGATCGCGGCGTGCTCGGGCCGCGTAAAGGCGAGCCCCAACCACACCAGGATGTTGAAACCGCAGAAGCCGATCAGGCCGTAGACCGCTGCCGGCAGGGAGCGCTTGGCGATCGAACAGAGAGCGCCCCACGACGCGATCGCGATGCCGAGCCACACCAGTCCCTAGAATAGGTGGGCCCGATTTATTTTTTACGCCGCCTTCTTCTCGTCGCGCAAGGCACGCCGCAGGATCTTGCCGACGTTGGTCTTCGGCAGTTCGGTGCGGAACTCGACGTGCCTGGGCTGCTTGTAGCCGGTGAGTTGCTCCCTGCAGTGCGCCAGCACCTGCGCTTCGGTCAGCGCCGGGTCCTTCCTCACGATGAACACCTTCGGCACCTCGCCCGATTTCTCGTCGGGCACGCCGATGGCGGCGACTTCCAGCACGCCCGGCATCATCGCCACCACCTGCTCGATCTCGTTCGGGTAAACGTTGAAGCCCGACACCAGGATCATGTCCTTCTTGCGGTCGACGATGCGCACGAAGCCCTTTTCGTCCATCACGCCGACATCGCCGGTGTAGAGGAAGCCGTCCGGCCCCAGCACCTGCGCGGTCTCCTCGGGCCGCTGCCAATAGCCTTTCATCACCTGCGGGCCCTTGATGCATATTTCGCCCGGCTGGCCGAGCGGCACGTCCTGCTTGTTGTCGTCGCGCAGCGCGATTTCGGTGGAAGGCACCGGCAAACCGATCGAGCCGCTGTATTCCTTGAGGTCGTGCGGATTCATGGTCGCGACGGGCGAGGTCTCGGTCAGGCCATAACCCTCGAGCAGCGTCCTGCCGGTGACTTCCTTCCATTTGTCGGCCACAGCCTTTTGCACCGCCATGCCGCCGCCGACGCACAACTTCACGGCCGAAAAGTCGAGCTTGGCGAAATCCGGGTTGTGCAGGAACGCGTTGAACAGCGTGTTCACGCCGGAGATCATGTTGTAGCGGTGCTTGCCCAGTTCCTTCACGAACGCCGGAATGTCCCGGGGATTGGTGATGAGAATGTTCAGTCCGCCCATCTTGGCCATCATCAGGCAGTTCACCGTGAGGGAAAAGATGTGGTAGAGCGGCAGCGCGGTGATGATCACCGGCGGCTCGCTGCCCAGGCCCGCGTTGATATTGCCCGAAGCCTGCTCGACGTTGGCGAGGATGTTGCGGTGGAGCAGCATCGCCCCCTTGGACACGCCCGTCGTGCCGCCGGTGTACTGCAGGAAGGCGATATCCTCGTGCCCGGTCTCGAAAGGTTTCATCGGCTTGCCCGCGCCTTCGGCAAGCACGCCGCTCCAGGAAAGCGCGCCGGGCAGATTGAACGCCGGCACCATCTTCTTCACGTTGCGCACCACGAAATTCACGATCAGGCCCTTCAGGCCGAGCATGTCGCCGAGCGAAGTCACGACCACGTGCTTCACCGGGGTGCGGACGAGAACTTCCTGCAGCGTGACCGCGAAGTTCTCCAGGATCACGATCGCTTCGGCGCCGGAGTCCTTCAACTGGTGCTCGAGTTCGCGCGGCGTGTAGAGCGGGTTGACGTTCACCACGGTGTAGCCCGCGCGCAGCGTGCCGAACAGCGCCACCGGGTACTGGAGGACGTTGGGCATCATCAGCGCGATGCGCGTGCCCTTGGGCAGTCCCTTCGCCTGCAGCCAGGCAGCAAAGTCTCTCGACAGGCGATCGAGCTCCACGAAGCTGATCGTCTTGCCCATGCAGTGGAACGCCGGCCGGTCGGCGAACTTCCGGCAGCTGTCCTCGAACAGCGCGCCGACGGACGGGTACTGGTTCCAGGTGATCTCCGCCGGCCAGCCGGGCGGATAGCTCTTCAGCCAGATTTTTTCCATGGAAACTCCTCCTGCTGCGAATTCTAACGTAGCAGGGAACGCGCTCGCGCAAAGGTAAGGAACGCACTCGTGCGTTAGCGACGGAACAGCCTGACCACCGCCGGCGCGGCGACGCAGCCGGCGCCGATGGCGGCGTAGGCCCAGACCCAGGCTGCAGCGTCCGCCTTGCCTCCGGCGAGGTCGAGCGCCACGCCGAACAGCGACGGGCCGAGCATGCCGCCGGTGAAACCCGCGAGCGAATACAGCCCCAGCGCGGCGCCGCGCAGCTCGGCCGGCGCCGCCGCGACAAGACCGGCGGTCAGCGTCGCGGACTCGGCCATCACCAGCATCGAGTAGACGATCAGCAGCAGGATCACGATGCTCCAGTGCAGCCCACCGGAGACGGCGAGCACGATGCCGCAGGCGCCCGAACCGAGCATGGCGATCTGGATCCACTGCCGCCGGCCGATGCGCAGCGCGATCTCGTTGCCGAAAATGGACGCCGGCACCGCAAGCAGATTGACCGCCGCGGCGATGGCCGCGAAGTTCCAGGGGAACGACGCGCCCGCTGCCTGCAGGCCGGCCGAATAGGCGAGGAACGCGACCATCCAGCCGCGCGAGCCGAAGAGTTCGATGCAATGCGCGACGTAGCCCAGGGTGTAGCCGGCCGCCGCGCGGTTGGCGATCACCCTGCGCCAGGACGACACCGGGAACAGGGCGGCGAAGGTAAATGAAATTTTCGCATTTGCTTCAGTTCCGGTCTTCCCGATGAGAAGAAAAACAGCCAACCCGGCGCATAGCGGGCCCGCCGCCGAAGCCACGAACGCGCTGCGCCATCCGTATTCCGGCGCGAGCAGACCGGCGAGCGCGAGCGAGCTCGCGATGCCGATGCCGAAGAACGAGGTGTAGAACGCGATGGTGCGGCTCTGCGACGGCCCGCTGGTGCGGTCCGAGAGCAGCCTCAGCCCCGGCATGTAGGTGCCGGCGACGCCCGCGCCCAGCAGCACGTGGAAGAACATCCCGCTCGCGAGCCCGTCAGCCGCCAGGCCGAAGCCCACGCCGCCTGCGGTCGCAAGAAGGGAGCCGGCGAAGTACACGCGCCGGCCGTCGGTGCGGTCGGTGAGCGCGGTCCAGTACGAAACTGTGGCGACGTAGCCGATGAAGAACGCGCTGGCGATGAGGCCGGCCTCGGCATTGCTCAGCCGCCAGAGGTCACGCAGCTCGGGCAGCAGCGCCGCGAAGGTCGCGAAGCCCAGCATCGAGAGGATGTGGGCTGCAATCAGAACATGGGCAGCGTTCAGCGGTGTTTGAACGTCGGCTTGCGTTTTTCGACGAAAGCGGCCATGCCTTCTTTCTGGTCATCGAGCGCGAAGGCCGCGTGGAAGAGGCGCCGTTCGAAACGCACGCCTTCCGACAATGACGTTTCGTAGCTGCGGTTGATGGACTCCTTGACCATCATCACCGCGGGCAGCGAGTAGGACGCGATCTTTTCCGCCGCCGCCATCGCCTCCTCCAACAGCTTGGCGACCGGCACCACGCGCGACACCAGGCCGGCGCGCTCCGCCTCTGCGGCATCCATCATGCGCCCGGTGAGGCACATATCCATCGCCTTTGCCTTGCCCACCGCGCGCGGCAGGCGCTGCGTGCCGCCGGAGCCAGGCAGGATGCCGAGGTTGATCTCGGGCTGGCCGAATCTCGCGTTGTCCGCCGCGATGATGATGTCGCACATCATCGCCAGCTCGCAGCCGCCGCCCAGCGCATAGCCCGCCACCGCGGCGATCACCGGCTTGCGCACGTTGCCGATGTGCTCCCAGTCGCGCGTGATGTAATCGGTCCTGAAGGCGTGCTGGAAATCGAAGTCCTTCATCGCGCCGATGTCGGCGCCCGCGGCGAAGGCCTTCTCGCTGCCGGTGATGAGGATCGCGCCAACGCCGTCGTCGGCATCGAAGCCATAGAGCGCCGCGCCCAGCTCCTGCATCAGCTTCGGATTCAGCGCGTTCATCTGCTTGGGACGGTTGAGCGTGACCAGCGCGACGCGCCCTTTGACCTCGGTGGTGATGCATTCGTAGCTCATGCGTTTCTCTCTTTCATCTTGTGCTTGGGAAAGCGCACGATTTTAGCTAAGCTTTGCCCATGGACCCCATTCTTGTTTCGCTCGACGCCGGCGTTCACCGAGCACTGAATTGAAACTGACAAGAAAAGAGCTGGAGCAGGCGGCGACCCTTGTTCACTCGGTGATGCCGCCCACGCCGCAGCTGTCCTGGCCGCTGCTCAACCAGCGCGCGGGCTGCGAAGTGTGGGTCAAGCACGAGAACCACACGGCGACCGGGGCATTCAAGATCCGCGGCGGCATTGTGATGATCGATGGCCTGAAGCGGGCCAGGCCGAATCTTCCCGGCGTGATCAGCGCGACGCGTGGCAACCACGGCCAGAGCATCGCCTGGAGCGGCCGGCGCCATGGCGTGCGCACCGTTATCGTGGTGCCGCACGGCAACAGCCGCGACAAGAACGCCGCGATGCGCGCCTGGGGCGCCGAACTCCTCGAGTACGGCCGCGACTTTGACGAGGCCAAGGATCACGCGGCGATGCTGGCGCGGCAACAGGGGCTGGAATCCATCGGCCCGTTCCATCCCGAACTGGTGGCGGGCGTGGGCAGCTATGCCTTCGAGCTCTTTTCGGCGGTGTCGGACCTGGATGCGGTCTACGTGCCGATCGGCTGCGGCTCCGGCATCAGCGGCCTGATCGCCTGGCGCGACGCACTCGGCCTGAAGACGAAAATCATCGGCGTGGTCTCGGACCAGGCCGACTGTTATGCGCTTTCATTCGAAGCGGGCAAGCCGGTCGAGACGAAAAGCGCCAACACCTTCGCCGACGGCATGGCGGTGCGCGTACCGGTGCCGGCGGCGCTGGACATCATCCGCGCGGGCGCCGAGCGCGTCGTGCGAGTAAGCGACGACGAGGTGAAAGCGGCGGTGCGGCACTTCTACACCGACACCCACAACCTCATCGAAGGCGCCGGCGCCGCGCCATTCGCCGCGCTTCTCAAGGACACGAGAAAGAAGGGCGCACGCTTTGCGGTCATCGCCTCCGGCGGCAACATCGACCGCGAGGCCTACCTCGGCGCCCTCGCCGGCTGAAGAATCCGTCATGGCGCTGCCCCGCTCGCAATTCTGGATCAGCTACGGTCTCGGCGCATGCGCGGCCGGATTTGGCGTGCTCGCCGCGTGGCAGTACGCCGTTTCGCGTGAGGGCCTCGCCGTGGAGCGAAACGCATACATCCAGCGCGAGATCGCGAAGCTCGAAAAGCAGGTGGAGGAAATCGCCGGGTACGGCAATGCGAAGACGGTGTACGACGCGTACGTGCGGACGGCGAACCGAGTGCGGGAACGCAGCGTGGTTCCCGCGGCCGAGGCCCTGGCGGAACTCTCGCGCCTGCCGAAGGAGCTCGTCCTTCGGGCCGCAAGCGTAGAGGCGAACCGCCTGACGGCGATCGGCGAGGCGGCGTCCGAAGCGGACATTGCGCGCTTACTGCCCGCACTGGAGCAATCGCGCTTCATCGCCAAGGCCCGGGTGACGAAGACCGCGCCCGCGGACGGCAAGCACGCCTTTCGCCTGGAAGCGGAGATTCCCCGGCCGTCGCGCTCGCCTTCGCCGGACAAAGGAAATCAGAAGTGAGGGCCGCCCGGCACGCGATCGCGATCGTGCTGATGGTTTCGGTGCTGGGGGGCGCGGGCTGGTTCGGACTGTTGCTGCCGCGCATCCATGCGATCAAGGCTGCAGAGCGGGGGGAAGCGCAGCTGAAGGCGGAATACGCTGTCGTGAACCGCCTGTCCGTCAATCTGGACCTCTACAGGGAGCAGTTGCGGACACTTGACGAGCGGCTCGGGGCACTGCTTGCGGTGCTGCCGCTCGCGGAGCAACTGATATCCGCCGAGAGCCGGCAGGAAGTCGAGCGAAAGATCGGGGCCGTGGCGAATTCGCTGGGCCTGCAATCGGCGAAGATCTCGACGGGGCGCGCCTTCGCCGAGGAGAACCTCGCTACGCAGCGGTACGACATCGAGGCTGCCGGAGACTTTCGCCAGCTCGTGCGCTTTGTGCAGGCAATCTCGACGGGCTCGGGCCGATTCTGGACGATACAGCGCGCGGTGCTGCAACCGGCGGGAACGGGACCGGGGCTCAAGCTTTCGGTCTCGCTGCAGGTTCACGCTTTCCTCCAGCCCGCACCGCTGCCGGACTGGAACAAGGAGCGCAAATGAGCCCGGGCATGCGGAGGTTGGCTGTCATCGGCATCACGCTGTTGCTGGGGAGTTGCGTCGAACCCCATGGCGATCTGAAAGAGGAGCTGAAACATCTCGCGCGGGACATGCGCGGCAAGGTACCCGCGCTCAATCCCGCTCCGGCGCTGCCCGACGCCCCGCCGCCGCTCACAATGGAGCGCGATCCGTTCAGCGCCCGCGGCAGTCAGCGGTAAATCAGCGCCTCACTCCCTCCAGCGCGAGCAGCGCGCGCTTGCGCTCCAGGCCGCCCGCGTAGCCGGTCAGCGAACCGTCGGCGCCCATGATGCGGTGGCAGGGCACGATGATGCCGATCGGATTGCGGCCGGTCGCGGCGCCCGCGGCGCGCGCGCTGCCGTCATGCCCCGCGCGGCGCGCCAGTTCGCCGTAGCTGATCGTCTCGCCAAAGCCGACTGTCGATATCGCCTTCCAGACCGCGCGCTGAAATGTCGTGCCTGCCGGCGCCAGCGCGACATCGAAGCGCTTGCGCCGGCCCGCGAAATATTCCAGCAGCTCGCGCTTTACCTGCCGCAACAGCTTGTGATCCGGTTTCCTCATCCAATCGACCCGTTTTTTCGGTTGGTACTTCTGGCGATTGAAGAAAACACCGGTCAGACCCTGATCATCTGCGACGAGGAGCATTCCTCCATGCGAGCTTTCAAAAGTATCGTAGTAAGGCATATTCATTCCTTCTCCAGTGAATTCCACAGGTGCATGACTGAACTGACCGGCTTTTTCTGTACCAGGTTGAATGTAGTGTTTAACCTGGAAGAAGGAGTCGGAAGATGGCAAAGAAGAGATTTAGCCCGGAGCAGGTGGTGGCGAAGCTGCGGCAGATCGAGGTGCTCACTGCGGGAGGCAAAGCGCT
>SHXL01000050.1 GCA_009693345.1 Betaproteobacteria bacterium | reverse complement strand
GTCCTCGATCAGCTCCTTCGCCGCGGTGCCCTGGCCGGCCACAATGTGCGGGTGGTCGAAGGGAGGAATGAGCGTGAGGCCCTTTCCCCTTGCAAGTTTTTTTGCAACATCTTCGCGGGATTCCGCCTTCCGGTACGTGACAACCTCGGCCCCGTAGCCGCGGGTCGCATCGAGCTTCACCCTTGGCGCATCCTCGGGCATCACGATGACGGCCGGAACGCCGAGGAGCTTGCCCGCGAGCGCCACCGCCTGCGCGTGATTTCCGGAGGAGAAGGCCACGACGCCGCGGCGCTTTTCCTCGGGCGACAGTTGCGAAAGCGCGTTGTAGGCGCCGCGGAATTTGAACGCGCCCATGCGCTGGAGGTTCTCGCACTTGAAATGCACCCGCGCCCCGGTAAGCGTGTCGATGGTGCTCGAGGTGAGCACCGGCGTCCTGTGGGCGTGGTCGCGAATGCGCTCGTGCGCGCGCGCCACATCTTCAAAAGTTACTTCCATTGCTTCAATGCCTCCCGGGCGACGTCCTCGCCCCATTCCTGCAGGAAATGCCCGCCCTCGGAGTGAATAAAGGGCTCGGGACAGTTGCGGATGATTTTCCTGAGTGCCTGCATCACCGGCGGGCCGAGGACCGGATCCTTCGCGCCGATCGCCATGAATGTCTCGCCCCGCCAGGCGTTCTGCCACCAGTCGCGCGCGCGGCGCGAAATCGCGGCGCCGGGCGCATCGGGTGTGTCGGGCACCAGGTTCGGAAAGCGCCGCACGCCCGCCTTCGATGCAGTGTCCGGATAGGGTGCTTCGTAGGCCGCGGCCTCGGCCGCGCTCAACTGCGGGCAGGCGCGCGCGAGCAGCTTGCCGCAGTCGATGGCCGGGTTCTTGTTGACATAGGCGCGCCAGGCGACGAAGCCATCGCTCAAGGCGACGTCGCCGGTGCCGAGCGCAGTGTTCATGACGAGCAGGCGCTCGAAGCGTGCCGGCATCTCCATCGGCACGGTGAGGCCGAGCAGCCCGCCCCAATCCTGGACGGCCAGCGAGATATTTTTTAAATCCAGTTCTTCGATCACGTGCAGAAGAAAGTTTCTATGCATCTCGAACGAGTAGAAACCTTCCTCTTTCGGCTTGTCCGAGCGGCCGAAGCCGATGAAATCCGGCGCGATCACGCGGTAGCCCGCCGCAACGAACGGCGGGATCATCTTGCGGTAGAGATAGCTCCAGGTCGGCTCGCCGTGCAGGCAAAGCAGGGTCCGGGAACAGGCGCCGGCGCCGGGTTTCACATCCAGATAGTGGACGCGATAGCCCTGCCATTCGAGGTAGTTCGGCACCCAGGGAAATCCTGGCAAATTCGAGAATCGCTCGTCGGCAGTGCGCATACGCCGATTGTAGAATGGGCGCATGGACTATACTAGATATAAGGACCTGAAAGTCCGCCGGCTCGAGCCCGGCATCCTCGAACTGGTGATGGGCGAGGAGGGCGGTAAGCTCTCCACCGCGACCGAGGGCCTGCACAAGGAACTGGCGGAGATCTGGCTCGACATCGACCGCGACCCGGAGACGCGCGTCGCGATCCTGCGCGGCGCGGGCAAGGGATTCTCCGCCGGCGGCGACCTGGCGATGGTGGAAAAAATCACGCAGGACTTCGAGGCGCGCGCGCGCGTCTGGCGCGAGGCGCGGGACCTCGTCTACAACCTCATCAATTGTTCCAAAATGGTTGTGTCCGCGATGCATGGCCCGGCGGTGGGCGCCGGCCTGGTGGCGGGACTGCTTGCGGATGTGTCCATCGCGGCGAAGAACGCGCGCATCATCGACGGCCACACGCGCCTTGGCGTCGCCGCGGGTGACCACGCGGCGATCGTCTGGCCGCTGCTGTGCGGCATGGCGAAGGCGAAGTACTACCTGCTCTTGTGCGAGCAGGTCTCGGGCGAGGAAGCGGAAAGAATCGGACTGGTGTCGCTGTGCTGCGAAGAGGCCGAATTGCAGGCGAAGGCGCTGGAGGTTGCGCGGAAACTCGCTTCGGGCGCGCAGACCGCGCTGCGCTGGACCAAGTACAGCCTGAATAACTGGCTTCGGATGGCGGGTCCGAGTTTCGACGCTTCTCTTGCGCTCGAGATTCTCGGTTTCACCGGCCCGGAGGCGAAGGAAGGTGTTGCCTCGCTGCGGGAAAAAAGAAAGCCTTCCTTCCCGCCCCCGCCGGACGATTTCTAAGCGGGTTTACTGAAATCCAACGTATCACCGCCAGCGGGTGCGGGTGCGGCCGCGGAAAGCGCTGCAGCCTCTTCCCTGGTCGAAGGCGCGACGACCGTGCCGCTGATCAGTCGCTCCAGGTCGCGCGCTATCGTCGCAGGGCCGGGCCCCACGCGCCCCATGCTCGCGAGGAACACTCGTACCGGCAGGTCGACCAGCGTGGGCTCGGGGTGATCGCGCAGGTGCGCCACGTTCTGTACGGCGGGAATGATCCGGCCGCTGCGCACGCCGGCCAATTCGCTTTCGAGTCCCTGGACCATCGCGGCCTGGGCGCGGCCGATGCCGGCGAGCAGTTCGGCAAGCTGGAGTGCGGAGATTTGCAGCATGAAGCCCCCCTGTCGAGAGAATGCGTGAATGCGTGCGGATGGTAACATCCGCAGGACATGGTGAAACGCGCGCTGCTTGCGGTTGCGTTGCTGGTTCTGGGTGCCGTTGCGGGACTCGCGCTCCATGTTGCCACCGCTGACGGAGACACCGTGTTTTCCTGGAAACGTCCCGACAATCTCGGCGTGAAGGAAGGCAGGCTCGCGCCGCCGAAGGCGACGCCGAACTGCGTTTCCAGCCAGGCTGCCCCATCGGACGCCGAACACTACTTCGCGCCGATTCCGTTCAAGGGCGCTGCGGCCGAAGCGATGGCCGCGGCACGCAAGGCGGTGGAGGGCATGCAGGGCGCCCGCGTCATCCGGCACGAAGGCGGCTACCTGTATGCCGAATTCCGCACGCAGATCATGCGATTCGTGGACGACGTGGAATTTCTCTTCGACGAAAGCGCGGGCCTGCTCCACGTGCGCTCGGCCTCGCGCCTGGGCCGGCGCGATTTCGGCGTCAACCGCGCGCGCGTCGAGGCGATCCGCGCGCGCATCGAAGGGAGACCGTCATGAGAACCGGCGCATTCCTGTTTGTTGGTGTTTTTTGCGCGTTGACGGGCGCCGCGCAGGCGCAGGACAAGGGCAAAATCGCAGAGGAGGTCAATGTCGAGGAAACCTTTTCCTCGGTGGTCCGCGTGCGCACCAGGATTCTGCCCAATGCGCGCAGTGCCGCGACCCTTGGCCCGCAGCGCGAGGGCTCCGGCGTGCTGGTGCGCGACGGTTTTGTCGCCACCATCGGTTACCTGGTGATCGAATCCGAGTCGATCGAAGTCACCGGAGCCGACGGCAAATCGGTGCCGGCGTCGCTCGCCGCCTACGACCACGCGAGCGGCTTCGGCCTGCTCAAGCTGCTCGCGCCGCTCGCCGGCAAGCCGCTGCCGATCGGCAAGTCGAACGCGGCCGCGGAGCGCGAGCCGGCGCTGGTCGCGGGCTACGGCGCCGATGGCGTCAACCTGGTGCATGTGGTGTCGCGCCGCCCGTTTTCCGGCAGCTGGGAATACATGCTCGATACGGCGATCTTCACCTATCCGGCGGTGATGAACTGGTCGGGCGCATCCCTCATCAGCGCAAAGGGCGAACTGCTCGGTCTCGGCTCGCTGATCGTGACCGACGCGTCGGGCAGCGGCGTGCAGTCGCCCGGCAACATGTTCGTGCCGGCGGAGCTGCTGCAATCCATCCTCGAAGACCTGATTGCGCGCGGCAAGGCGCCAGGTCCCGTGCGTCCCTGGATGGGCGTCAACGCCGAGGAAATGCGCGGGCGCCTGTTCGTGACGCGCGTGTCGCCCGAGGGGCCGGCGGACAAGGCGGGCCTGAAGGGCGGCGACATCCTGATCGGCGTCGGCAGCGACGAGGTTTCCTCGCTGGCCGAGTTCTACCGCAAGGTCTGGGCGCTGGGCGCGGCGGGGGTGGATGTGCCCTTGCGCGTGCTGCAGGGCGTGCAGGTGAAGGAAGTGACGCTGCGCTCGATCGACCGCATGGATTACTTCCGCGCTAGGCCGAGCTACTAGTCGCGCCATGAACGTCGTCCCCGCGAAAGCGGGGACCCATGTGGATTCCCGCTTGCGCGGGAATGACGTACACGCTAGCGAATCACCAGGTCTTTCGGATAGGGCTCGACCCCCTGGTTCAGCGTCGAGGGCGGCGTGCGGCGAAGCATGTCGGTATTGGGCGCTTCGCCCACAACCCGCGCGTAGCGCACGTTCTTCTGCATTTCCTCCAGGTACAGGTTCTGCCCGCTGAAGTGGCGTTCCGCGTACTCGTAGGCACGCGCAAGCTGCACGTCGAGCCGCTTGGCCGCATTTATGTAGAAGCCGGGTGTCTTGCGCACCAGGTCGTCGCCCGAGTTGAACAGGATCTGGGTGCGGCCGCCCGCGATCTTCTTTGTCGTCAGGCCGCCCAGCACGAACTCGGGATAGAGCCGGTCGCGGCATTTTTCGAGGTAACAGCGGTCGGACATCTGCGCGATGATGTCCGCGGTGCCCAGCATGTGGCCGACGCGGCGCAGCAGCGTGTTGTTCAGCGGAATGGTTTCCGCGCGCCGTTCGTAGCCCGTGTAGTGCACCAGGGTCGCGCCGGCGTTCGCGTAGCGCTTGAGTCCGATTCGCGGCAGGTAATGGTGCAGGTGTCTGGCGCCGCGCGTCACGTGCGTGAGGGTGTACTCCGCGCCATAGCGGTGGCGCCTGTCGCCGCGCCGGCGCAGGTAGCCGAAATCGTGGTACAGCGCGATAACGACGCCGAGCGAAAAGCAGGCCGCGGGCATGGGAGGCGAGTCGCCAACGCGCGAGCGCGTCAGTTCACGGCTGCGCTCGTAGCCGTCCATCAGCCGCATCATGGCGAGGGTAACGTCGAGCACGTGCTGGATTGTCGTGATATTCGGTGTCGCAGGGCTGGTAATCGGGATGTTCGCCGGCGTAGAGCCGTCCCAGGTCTTCGAATGCGCGCTCGATCGCGTCCGAGGGCGTTCCATCATACAGGCCGCGATACACGCGCAGCGCCTCGCCCGCCACCTGCTGGAGGTCGGTCGTTCGAATCGTATTGGTGACGTCATGATCGCCGCGACGCATGGCGCCGTTCCCTTCTCCCGAGCAAGTATTATAGGATGCGAGTGGGTGGAAAGAATTGCGATAAATGTGCAGAAAGCGGAAGTATTTCTCGCGGCGGGGCAGGGCTGAGGAGGCAGAACATTGACAAGCCAGTCGCTGACCGACGAGGAACGGCTGCAGATCGAGGGGCGCATCGCCGCCCTCGAGATCGAGCACCAGGACCTGGACGACGTGATCGCCCGGTTGTCGGAGCACCCCAACCAGGACCAGCTGCAGCTGCGGCGCTTCAAGAAGCGCAAGCTCGTCCTCAAGGATTCCATCTCCCGGCTAAAAATTCTTCTGGTTCCTGACATCCCTGCTTAAAAGGATCACGCTCGCGTGATAGCGCTCATCCAACGCGTCGCCGAGGCGCGCGTCGCAGTTGATGGAAACGTCATCGGGGAAATCGGGCGCGGCATCCTTGCGCTGATCGGCGTCGAGCGCGGCGATGCGGAGGCGCAGGCCGAACGGCTCGTGGAAAGGGTGCTCGGCTACCGCATCTTCCCGGACGAAGCCGGGAAGATGAATCTTTCGCTGCTCGACATCAAGGGAGAACTGCTGGCGGTGCCGCAGTTCACATTGGCGGCCGATACGAACAGCGGCACACGCGCGGGTTTTTCCACGGCAGCCTCGCCCGACGAGGCGAGGCGTTTGTTCGAACGTTTTGTTCTGCTTTCAAGTCAAAAGCATCTGCACGTAAGAACCGGGAGCTTCGGTGCCGACATGCGGGTCAGCCTCGTCAACGACGGGCCCGTGACCTTCTGGTTGCGGGTTTCTCCGTAGAAACCGTCTTGAAATTCGCGGGCGTGACGATTTCGAGAAGCTCGAGGTCCTTCGAGTGGCTGAGTTCGCGGTGCCGGATCCCGGGCGGCTGGTAAAAGCAGCTGCCCGCCTTCATCTTCACCTTGCCGATGCCCTCGTACTCGAACACCGCGCTGCCCCTGAGCACGTAGACGAATTGCAACCGGCAATCGTGCCGGTGCCACTGGCCGTGCGGCGTTTTGCCGGGCCGAGCCCGGATGACGTGCGCCACCACCTTGCCGCGCGTCGCGCGCCTGATGCCTAGGTCGCGATACTCGAAGTAGGCGCGCAGTCCGCGCCGCGCGAATTTCGAGCCTGCCTTGTGGCTTACGGCAAAACAATTTTTCATGCCGGTCTCCTCGTCATTGATCCTCCGCCAGAGTGGCGATCGCCCTCTCCATCCCATCGCGCCCGGTCTGCGGCCCCACCCCGCCTGCGATGGCGACCTGGAAACGCTCGCGAGCGACGGTGCGAATGGCCTCCGGGTCGATCCCGGCGCGCGTCTCGATGGTGGTTACCGAAACCGAGCGCGCCGCGGGAACGCGGCAATGGAACATCACGGCACCTTCGCGGCTCCAGCACTCGACGGCAGGGTGCACCGCGCGGGCTAGCAGCGCGTGGCGCGCGATGATCGCGCCGATACCCTCGAGGAACAGCAGCGAGAGCGCCGCCTCGATGCCGAACAGCAGGTTCTGCGGCGGGGTGCCGCAGAATTTCCGGTAGCTCAGATCCGCCTTGCGCCGGCCCCAGTCCCAGTAGTAGCGCAGCGCGGGGTTGCGCGCGGGGATCTTGCCGGCACGGCGGTCGACGGCGATAAAACCCAATCCGGGTGGCGACATGAGTCCCTTCTGCGATGCTCCCACTGCAACGTTGACGCCCATTGCGTCCATTGCGAACGGCGCGGCAGCAAGCGACGCGACCACGTCCACCACGAACAGCGCCGGGTGGCCGGCGGCATCGATCGCCGCCCGCAGCGCGCCCAGGTCCGCGGTGGCGCTGCTGGCGGTGTCGGTATGCACGGCGAACACGGCGACGATCTCGCGTCTGGCATCGGCGCGCAGGGCCTGCTCGAGATCGTTTGCATCGATCGGGTAGCCTTCGCGGAATGACGTGCGGATCACGCGGCGCCCGAGCGCCTCGGCCTGCACGGCCCACGACTCCGAAAAATGACCGGTTCCCGGGATGAGGACCGTCTGCCCCGGAGCGACCAGATTCTCGATCGTCGCTTCCCAAGCGCCGTGGCCGTTCGACGAGAACATGAACAGGTCGGAATCCCTGGTCTGCAACAGCCGCATCACGCCCTCGTCAATGGCGGCGATCACCTGGTCGAGCCGCGGGTCGCCGTGGTCCATTGGCTGGCGATGCATGGCGTGCAGCACTTCATCCGGGATGTGCGTCGGGCCGGGTGAATGCAGAAACCTGGTGCCGGGGATTCGCGTCATAGGCATTGAATTTTACTGTCTTGCACATTTTCAGATTAGGATTGCCGCTCCCATGTCCGACCAATTCGTTGGCGTAAAGCCGGTTGAAGAGCGCCATCGCATCGACAGCGGGCGCCTGGTAGATTTCCTGAAAAAGCACGTGGAAGGATTCCGCGGGCCGCTGCAGATCGAGCAGTTCAAGGGCGGTCAGTCGAACCCGACCTACCGCATTGCCGCCGGCGGCAAGCTCTATGCCTTGCGCAAGAAGCCGCCGGGCAAGCTCCTGCCGTCGGCCCACGCGGTGGACCGCGAATACAAGGTGATCAAGGCTCTGCACGGCGTTGGTTTCCCCGTCGCCCGGCCTTACGTCCTTTGCGAGGACGAAGCGGTCATCGGCACGGCGTTCTACGTCATGGATTGCGTCGAAGGCCGCGTGCTGTGGGACCAGTCGCTGCCCGGCATGTCAAAGGACGGGCGGCGCGCAATCTGGGAGGAACTCAACCGCGTCATCGCGCTTCTGCACGGCATCGATTACAAAGCGGTCGGTCTCGGGGACTTCGGCAAGGCCGGCAGCTACATCGAGCGCCAGGTCGGGCGCTGGAGCAAGCAGTACCTCGCCTCGGAGACCGCGAAGATCGAGGCCATGGACCGGCTGATCGACTGGCTGCCGAAGAACGTGCCGGCCGCGAGCGAGACCACCATCGTGCATGGCGACTATCGCCTCGACAACACCGTGTTCCACCCGAGCGAACCGAGGATCCTCGCGGTGCTCGACTGGGAACTCTCGACGCTGGGCGACCCGCTCGCCGATTTCTCCTACCATTGCATGAGCTGGCACATTCCGCCGGAGAAATTCCGCGGCATCGAGGGCCTGCCGCTGGCGGAACTGGGCATCCCGACCGAGCGCGAATACGCCGACAGGTACTTCAGGCGCAGCGGCCGCAAACCGGTCGATCCCTCGACCTGGGACTACTACATGGCTTACAACCTGTTCCGGATTGCCGCCATCCTGCAGGGAATCGCCAAGCGCGTGCTCGAAGGCACCGCGGCGAGCGAACACGCGCGCGAGGCGGGCAGCCGCGCGCCGCTGATGGCCGAGCTGGGATGGAAGCAGGTCGAAAAAATTCTGAAACGCGCCGCATAGGAGCATTGCCATGGATTTCGAATATTCGCCCCGGGTCAAGGATCTGCAAAAGCGCCTCACCGCGTTCATGGACGAGCATATTTATCCGAACGAGGCCAAGTTCCATGCGCACGTGCGCAGCGACAAGCGCTGGGAGGTGGTGCCGATCATCGAGGAACTCAAGCCGATCGCGAAGAAGGCCGGCCTGTGGAACCTGTTCCTGCCGCACTCCAAGCGCGCGCCCGAAGGGCTGGCGAACCTGGAATACGCGCCTCTTTGCGAGATCATGGGGCGCGTTTCCTGGTCGCAAGAAGTGTTCAACTGCTTGGCGCCCGACACCGGCAACATGGAGACCCTCGAGCGCTACGGCACCGAAGAGCATAAGAAGCAGTGGCTCGAGCCGCTGCTGCGCGGCGAGATCCGCTCCGCCTTTCTCATGACCGAACTTGCGGCGGCCTCGTCGGACGCAACCAACATCCAGACGCAGATCAAGCGCGATGGCAACGATTACGTCATCAACGGTACCAAGTGGTGGTCCTCCAGCGCCGGCGGCCTGTAGCCCTCGGCCCCTCATGCTCGCGCAATCGCAGATGGTGCAGTAAAGTAACAATGGCCCTGGTACAAAAGATCGGTCAGGTCACGGGGGACTGAGCGGATGCCTTGCCCATCGCGGCGCTACTTTTTCTTCTGTCCGGCGAGGTAATTGAGCGGCCCGCCGCGGAACGGCGCGAAGCCGGTGCCGAAGATGAGGCCGGCGTCGATCAGCTCGGCATCAGGGACGATACCCTCGGCGAGCACCGCTTTCGTTTCCTCCACGTAGGGCTGGATGAGCGACTGGATCAGGTCCTGGTTGTAGGCGCCGGGCTGGCCCTTCACCGGCTTGCCCTTCTCGTAGCGGTAGATGCCCTGGCCGGTCTTGCGGCCGAGTTGACCGAGCGCCACCTTGTTGAGCAGGACCTGGGGCGCCTCGGGCTCTCCCCCGGAACCTTTCTTCGCGAGTTCCTTGCCGGCGTGCAGGCAGATGTCCAGTCCGACCGTATCCGCGAGTTCGATCGGTCCCATCGGCATGCCGAATTCCTCCATCGCCGCGTCGATGGTTTCCGGCTTCATGCCCTCATCCAGCATGCGGAACGCGTTCTGCATGTACGGCCCGAGCACGCGATTGACGAGGAAGCCGGGCGAATCCTTCACCGGCAACGGCAATTTGTCTATCTGGCGCACGAATGCCATCGCATTTGATGCAAATTCTTTTTTTGTTTTTTCAGAAGAAATTATTTCAACAAGCATCATTTGCGGGACTGGATTGAAAAAATGAATTCCAACCATCCGCGACGGATCCTTGAACTTGGCCGCGATGTCGGCGAGCTTGAGGCTGGAAGTGTTGCTCGCGAGAACCGCGCCGGGCTTGGCCGCGGCCTCGAGCTTCGCGAATAGCTGCTGCTTGGCCTCCAGGTTCTCGAAGATCGCCTCGATGATCACATCCGCCTTCGCCGCGCCCGCGCCCGACACGTCCGGGATCAGCCGGTCCATCGCGTCGCGTTCGCGCCGCTTGTCGCGCAGCCGCCGCGCAAACAGCTTTGCGGCGCGTTTCACCGCCGGCGCGAGCCGCTCGGGCGCGGTGTCCTGCAGCGTCACCGTGATGCCGCGCATCGCGCAGATCGCGGCGATGTCGCCGCCCATCACGCCGGCGCCCACCACGTGCACGTGCTGCGCCTTGAAGTCCACGCCCTTGGCCAGGCCCTTCATCTTCTCCTGCAGGAAGAAAATCCTGATGAGGTTCTGGGTCGTGGGGTGATCGAACAGCATGTTGATCGAGCACGACGGGTCCGAGGGATTGGCGAACGGGTCGCCGTCGTACTTCCGCCACAGATCGAGGATCGCGTAGGGCGCCGGGTAGTGCTCGCGCCGGGCTTTTTTCGCGACTTGTTTTCTTGCCTGATTTACGACTATTGATCTGAAAGGTCCCAATAACATTCTTTGAACAACCCCCAAAACCTTTGAAGCGGGGGCCTCCAGCGTCACCATCCTTGCAGTGTTCTCGAGGATGCGCAGGGGCACCGCCTGGTCCACCAGGCCCATGCGCTTCGCGCGCTTCGTGTCCACCGATTTGCCGGTGAGCATGAGGTCCATCGCGGCGGCGGGGCCGACCAGCTTCGGCAGCCATTGCACGCCGTGCCAGGCGGGCATGATGCCGAGCATCACCTCCGGGAAGGCAAAGCGGGTTTTCGGATCGTCCAGCGCGACGCGGTAGCGGCAGGCGAGCGACAGCTCGAAGCCGCCGCCCATGCAATAGCCGTTCACCATCGCGGTCGTCGGGAACGGGAGGTCGCGCAGCTTCTGGAATACGTCCCAGCCCAGGCGCACGAAGGAAAGCGCCTCCTCGGGCGACTTGAAGCGCGTGAATTCCTCGACATCCGCCCCGGCGATGAAGCTGTCCTTGGCTGAACGTATGATCAGCCCTTTGGGCGCCGTTTGATTAATTTCATTTATGGAAAGAGAAAGCTCTTCCAGCGCCTCTCTCGAAAAAGTGTTAGCCGACTCGCCCTGCTTGTCGAAAGTCAGCCAGGCGAGGCCCTGCGGGTCCTTCTCCCAGCGCCAGTGTTTCATCTAGAACGCCTCCACCAGCATCGCGCCGCCAAGCCCGCCGCCTATACAGATTGATGCCATCCCTTTTTTCGCATTCTTTCTTTTTAATTGACGAATTAAATGCAAAACAATCCGCGCGCCCGAGGCGCCCACCGGATGTCCCAAGGCCACGGCACCGCCGTCCACGTTGAGTTTTTCTTCGTCCATCGCTCCTAGGGCGCCGTCGAGTCCCAACTGCTCTTTGCAATATTTCTCGTCCTTCCATGCGGCGATGCAACCGAGCACCTGCGCGGCGAAGGCTTCGTTGATTTCCCAGTAGTCGACGCCATCGAGCTTGAGGCCGTGGCGCCTGAGGATCGGCGTCGCCGCGTGCACGGGCCCGAGGCCCATCTGCGCGGGGTCGAGGCCGGCCCATTGCGAATCAAGGATACGGCCGATTGGCGTGAGGCCGTGCCGCTTCACCGCTTCCTCGGATGCGAGGATGAGCCATGCCCCGCCGTCGGTGATCTGCGAGCTGTTGCCGGGCGTGACGTTGCCGTACTTGCGGTCGAAGAAGGGTTTCAGCTTCGCCAGGTTCGCCACCGACGAATCGCGTCGCACGCCGTCGTCCAGCGTATACGCATTGCCGTCCTTGTCGTAGAGCGCCTCCACTTCGCCGCCGCCGGCCGCGAGATGGCCAGCATCCTGCGCAGCGCATACTCTTTTATGAGATCTTACGGAAAAAGAATCCATCTGCTCGCGCGTTATTCCGAAACGGTGCGCGAGGTTCTCCGCCGTCTGGCCCATCAGCAGCCCGACCATCGGGTCGGTGAGGCCCTTCATGATGCCGATGACCGGCGCAAGCAGGGCGCCGAAGGGGAGTTTCAGGAATTGCCCTGCTTTTTCTCCAGAACTTCTTTTTTTAGCAAAATCTGAAAACCAGTTCACCATCTTGTCGTTGTAAAGCAGCGGCGCGCGCGACAGCGCGTCCACGCCGCCCGCCAGCACCAGGTTCGAGCGCCCGGCGAGGATGTTGTTGATCCCGGAGTCGAGCGCTTGCATGCCGGAGGCGCAGTTGCGCATCACCGTCCAGCCCGGCACTTTCTCGCCGCAGCCCATGCGCAGCGCGGCCACGCGTCCGATGTTGACCTCGTCCACCGAGGGCGCGGCGCAACCGAGGATCACCTCGTCGAGGTCCTGCGGCGCGAATTTCTGCCGCGAGAGGAGCGTGCGGCCGGCCTGGGTGGCGAGATCGCCCGCCGAAAACACGCCGGGACGGTTCTTCGACTTGAGGAACGGCGTGCGCGCGCCGTCGACCACGTAAACGTATTTTGCGTACATGTCAGGCCGCCTTCGCGGTGGAGGTGTTTTCCGTCCGGGTCTTCTCCTGCACGAGTTTCGAGACGATATCGGCGCGGCCGAAGTCCTGCGGGAAGTCATCCACCTTGATGACGTTCTTGCGCAGCATCTCCTTGCGCTGCCACTGCGCGTTCTCCTCGGCCGTGATTATCTTGTATTGAATTCCCAAAGAGCCTAAATCAACACCGGGCTGCGGAACAATTTTCCCCTTCTTCACGGCCTTGTGCAGTTTCTCGTCGACCGGCTCGCAGGCGATGGTGGCGAGGAACGCGGCTTCCAGCACGCCGGTCGGATCGGACTCGCCCTTGCCGACGTACATGCCGGCGGTCAGCCGGTCGCGCGCGGCGCCGGGTTCGAGCACGATCTTCGCGCACTCGTGGTTGCGCGCGTCGAGCGGCGGGCGGAACGACATGCCGAGCGGGAAGATGGTCCAGCGCAGCAGCGTCGCCAGGCTCTTCACCGGGAAATTCGACAGGATCGCGTCGATCGCCTCCTGCGCCTGGTAGGCCGCGTCGCGCACCGCCCAGCGGATCAGCGGCAGGTCCTCCTTGATGCGTCCCTGGTCTTCGTAGTGCTTGAGCGTCGCCGAGATCAGGTAGAGCATCGACAGCACGTCACCCAGCCGCCCGGAGATCTTTTCCTTGCGTTTCAGCGCACCGCCCATCGCCAGCATCGAGACGTCGGCGAGGAACGCGAACGCGGCGGCGAGGCGCGAGCTGAAACGGTAGTAATGGCGCGTCTCGGGTGCGCCATCGCGTGGCACCTGGCCGAGGCGCGAGCTGGTGACGCCGTGCACGAAGGCGCGCACCCCGTTGGAAAGGGTGTGGCCGATGTGCGAAGTGAACGCGTCGTCGAATTCGATCGAGGCCGCCGCGCCCTGCATCTCCTTCGCCGCGCGCATCTCGCGCAGCACGTAGGGGTGGCAGCGGATCGCGCCCTGGCCGAAGATGATGAGGGTGCGCGTGAGGATGTTCGCGCCCTCCACCGTGATGCCGACCGGGATCACCTGGTAGCCGCGCCCGACCCAGTTGTTGGGCCCCAGGCAGATGCCCTTGCCGCCGTGGATGTCCATCGCGTCGTCGACGATTTTCCGTACCCGTTCGGTCATGTGGTATTTCGCGATCGCCGAAATCACCGCGGGCTTCTCGCCCAGGTCCACCGCGCCCGCGGTCATGACGCGCACCGCTTCCATCATGTAGCAGTTGGCGGCGATGCGGCCGAGCGCTTCCTCGACGCCTTCGAGCTTGCCGATCGGCGTCTTGAACTGGCTGCGCACGCGCGCATAGGCGCCGGTCATGCGTGCAAGTCCCTTGGCGCCGCCGACCGAAGACGTCGGCAGCGAAATCGAGCGACCCGCGGCAAGGCAGCCCATCAGCATCATCCAGCCCTTGCCGGCGTAGTCCTTGCCGCCGATGATCCAGTCGATCGGCATGAACACGTCCTTGCCGGAGTTCGGGCCGTTCTGGAACACCGCGTTCAGCGGCAGGTGCCTGCGGCCGATGTTCACGCCGGGATGGTTGGTGGGAACGAGTGCGCAGGTGATGCCGAGATCTTCTTTTCCGCCGAGCAAGTGCGCCGGATCGTAAAGTCGAAAAGCCAGGCCCAGCAAAGTCGCCACGGGACCCAGCGTTATGTAGCGCTTGTCCCAGGTTACCTTCATGCCGAGGACCTCTTTGCCCTGGAACATGCCCTTGCACACCACGCCGTAGTCGGGGATCGAGGCCGCATCCGATCCCGCCTCCGGGCTGGTGAGCGCGAAGCAGGGCACTTCGAGGCCTTTCGCCAGGCGCGGCAGGTAGTGGTTCTTCTGCTCGTCCGTCCCATAGTGCAGCAGCAGCTCGGCCGGCCCGAGCGAATTGGGCACCATCACCGTCACCGCGAGCGCGTTGGAGCGCGTCGCGAGCTTCATCACCACCGCCGAGTGCCCCATCGCCGAGAAACCGAGGCCGCCGTACTGCTTCGGGATGATCATGCCGAGGAAGCCCTTGTCTTTGACGTACTGCCAGACCTGCGGCGGCAGGTCGTAGCGCTCGTGCGTGACTTCCCAGTCGTTGGTCATGCCGCAGACTTCCTCGCAGGGGCCGTCGAGGAAGGCCTGCTCCTCCGCGGAGAGCCCGGGCGCCGGGATCGCCAGCATCCTGTTCCAGTCGGGCTTGCCGGAAAACAGATCCGCGTCCCACCAAACCGTGCCTGCATCTATCGCTTCCTTCTCGGTCTGCGACATGTCCGGCAGGATGCGGCGGAAAAGCGCGAGCACGTGGTCGCTGACGATTTTCCTTCTCAGGAGATTGATGTTCAGGACTGCTCCGATCAGTACGAATAGCGCCGCCACGGAAAAATTCGTAATCATCGAAAAATCAAAAGCACTTAACCACGTGGCGAGCATCAGGCCGGCGGCGACGGTCCAGACCAGGATCGGCGCCTGAAAGTAGGCGAGCAGCAGCAGGACTGCGATGGTGGCAGCGGCAAAGACGGCGATATCCAGCATGGGACCTCCCCTAAACCAGAATGTTGATCAGGCGGCTTTCTTGACGCCGGCGGCGTTGTGCAGCGGTGCGAGCAGCCCCGCGGCGAGGAACGCGGTGAGCCGCGCCTCCAGCAGGCGCGCGTCATAGCGGTCTTCGGGCTTGCAGCCGGCGATCAGTTGCACCGTGTCGGTGGCGGCCAGCGTGT
>SHXL01000049.1 GCA_009693345.1 Betaproteobacteria bacterium | reverse complement strand
GTGCACCAGACCGACGGCATGCCGCTCAACTACCCGGCATTGTTCGACGACGTGATGCTGCGTGCCGGAGAATTCACGCTGCGCGGCGACCTGCTGATGGTGTTCGTGGTGAGCATTGTGTGCATGGCAGGCCTGCTTGCGCTGCTCTATAAGACGCGGCTCGGCCTTGCCACGCGCGCTGTATCGCAGCAGGCGGTGGCCGCGCAACTGTGCGGTATTCGGGTCGCGCAGGTGAATGCAATGACCTTCGTCGTCACGGGGCTGCTCGGCGGGATCGCCGGCGCCATGATTGGCGCGTCGGTCGGCACGCTCTCGCCGTTGCTCACCACACCGCTCACGGTCAAGGGACTGATCGTGACCGTAATTGGTGGGCTGGGAAGCATTCCGGGCGCCATCATCGCCGGATTGCTGGTCGGTGGCTTCGAGAGCGTGCTGCAGCAGTACCGCGGCGTGACCGAGCGCGACCTCTACGTGATGCTGCTGCTGTTCGTGTTCCTGGTATTTCGCCCGGGTGGCCTGTTCGCCCCGCGGGGAGGCCGCGACTAAATGGATTTCTACTTCGGCTTGGCGCAGATCATCGGCGTGCATACGCTGATCGGCCTGTCGGCCTACATCGTGCTGCTGACCGGACAGGTAAGCCTCGCGCAGGCAGGTTTTTTCGCGGTCGGCGCCTACGTTGCCGGAATGCTGACGGTGCTAGCGGGCTGGTCAATCCTGCCAGCTCTGGCGGCCAGTTCTCTGCTCGGCGCCCTGGTGGCCGGCGCGGTAGGCTTTCCCGCTCTGCGCGTTAAGGGCCTGATGCTGGTCATCGCCACGCTCGCATTCGGCGAAGTGGTGCGTCTGTTCTTCTTCAATTTCGACTATCAGGTGGCCAAAGGCGGCGTCAAGCTGGGGCCCCTGGGTGGTGAAGGATTTCGGCAGATCCGTTACTTTCCGGAGAACGGCTGGACCACGATGCAGGTGATGCTGTTCATCTGGCTCTTCGTCGCGCTAGTGATGGCAATCCTTTGGTGGTTCGACCGCTCGCGCTATGGCGCCGTGTTGCGCGCTGTCGGCGAAGACGAACTGGCGGCGCAGTCGGTCGGCCTCAACCTCACCGCGGTAAAGGTCAGCGCGATGACCATCGGCGGCGCCATCGCTGGTCTGGGCGGCGGCATCTACGCCCACTACACCACCCACATCGAGCATGCAAGCTTCGGCATCCTGCTCGCCACCTTTGCCCTCGCCTATCCGATCCTCGGCGGGCTGGGTAGCGTGTTCGGCACGGTGGTGGCGGCGATCTTCGTGCAAGGTTTTCTGATCGAAGGCCTGCGCTTCCTCGGCGACTGGCGCAACCTGCTGTTCGGGGCGCTGATCTTGCTGGCGATGAACTTGCGGCCCAAGGGCTTTCTCGACGCACCCACGCTGCAGTGGATCCGCCGTCTGTTTGGAGGCAAAAGTGGCGCTGCTTGAACTGAAGAACGTGTCGCGCCATTTCGGCGGCGTGCGCGCCGTCGACGGGCTCGACCTCGCGATCGAGCCGGGCCAAATTTTCGGACTGATCGGACCGAACGGCTCGGGCAAGAGCACCACGGTGAACTTGATCTCGGGATTATTTCCCTTGACGGCGGGTTCGATTGTCTTTCAGAACGAAGATCTGGCGAAACTTCCAACGCACCTTCGTCTGCAAACCGGCATCGCGCGAACCTTCCAGAACATCCGCCTGTTCGGCCAGCTCACCGTCTGGCAGAACCTCTGGGTGGCGCAGAATTCGCCCGCCGACCGTGCCAAGCGGGGCTTTTTCGCCCGCTGGCTGGGCGGCCAGAGCGGCGTGCGCGAGGAGATCTCGCAGCTGCTGGAGTTCAGCGGCCTTGCGCACAAGCAGGACGAACTTGCCGCCAACCTCGCCTTCGGCGAGCAGCGGCGCCTCGAGCTCGCGCGCGCGCTTGCCACCCGGCCGACGTTGATCATGCTGGACGAGCCGGCGGCCGGGATGAACACCGAGGAGATCGGGCAATTACGCGAACGCATCCTGAAAATCCGCACGCAAGGCACCACGGTCCTGCTGGTCGAGCACGTGATGGAACTCGTGATGGGCGTAACGGATCGGATCGCGGTGCTTAATTTTGGCCAGAAAATCGCCGAAGGCACGCCGGCCGAGATCCAGGCCGACGTCGCGGTGCGCAAAGCCTATCTGGGCGGAGACGCATGAGCGCGCTCCTTGAAATCAGGCAACTGGTTACTGCCTACGGCAAGATCGAGGCGCTCAAGGGCGTAACCCTCGATGTGGAACAAGGGTCGATTACCTGCCTGCTCGGTCCCAATGGCGCGGGCAAAACCACGCTGATGATGACCGTCGCCGGCATCCTGCGGCCGAAGAGTGGCTCGATCCGCCTTGCCGGCGAGGAGATCACCGGCCGCCCGCCGCACGCAATCGTCGCCGGCGGCATCGCGCTGGTGCCGGAGAACCGCCTCGTATTTCCGAACATGAGCGTGCTGGAGAACCTGCAAGCGGGTGCCTACCAGCGACGCGATCGGGAAATCGAAGCAGACATTGGCAAATTATTCGAAAGATTCCCAAGACTGAAGGAGCGATCCGGCCAGAACGCCGGAACGCTTTCCGGCGGCGAGCAGCAGATGCTCGCCGTGGCACGCGCCCTGATGAGTCGCCCGAAACTCCTGCTGATGGATGAGCCTTCGCTGGGCCTCGCCCCGCTGGTGGTGGAGGAGATTTTTCGCATCATCGTGCAATTGCACCAGGACGGAGTAAGCATTTTCCTGGTGGAGCAGAACGCGCACATGGCGCTCAAGGTAGCGCAGCATTTCTATCTGATGGAACAGGGCAAGGTCACCTTCAGCGGCACGCCAGGCGCACTGGCGGAGGACGAAGTCATAAGACGAGCCTACCTTGGCTCCGCCAAGGCATGATCTTTGACCTGATCCAGAACACCTTCGACGGCCTGGCGATGGGCGCGTCCTACGCGCTGCTCGCCGTCGGCTTCACTCTGGTATTCGGGGTGCTCCGGAGAGTCAACTTGTCGTACGGCCCGGCGATCATGATCGGCTGCTATGCCGCCACCTGGGTGTCGCTGTCTTTCCATTCGAACGTATTTGCCCTGCTCGGAATCACCATTCTGGGGTCCGTGCTTGCAGGGACTTATGTCGAAAGGCTCTGCTTTGCGCCCCATCGCCAAGGCTCGGCGATCGCCGCCATGGTGGCGAGCTTTGCGCTGTGGATGCAATTCGAGGAGGCCGTGACGCTGGTGATGCCCAAGCACCTGTACGATTTCCCGCCGATGTTCGACGGCGATCCGCTCGCGTTCGGGCCGCTCAGCCTGCGGGCCGAAGCACTGGTGATGCTCTCCTGCGCCCTCGCGATATGCTTCGCCCTGCATCGGATGCTCTACCGCTCGCGCTTCGGGCTGGCGGTACGCGCCGTGATCGACGCGCCGCTTGCCGCGCAACTCGCCGGCATCAACGTACCGCGCGTCCTGCTGCTGGTTTTCCTGCTCGCCTCCGGGATCGGCGGCCTCGCCGGCTGGCTGATCGCGTCCACGCACACCCAGGTGACGCCGATGCTCGGCATGTGGTCCACGCTCAAAGGCCTGCTGGCGATGATGATTGGCGGTCTCGGTTCGCTTCCCGGCGCCGTGATTGGCGGCTTGGCGCTGGGCGTACTCGAGGCGCACAGCCAGTGGTTTCTCGGCCCCCAGGCCAGGGACCTGATTGCCTACCTCCTGATGTTCGTCCTGCTCGCCTGGTGGCCGCGATGGATGACTACACAGTCAGCGTCCTGACCAACATCGGCCTGATCTCGTTCATCGCGCTGTCGGCTTATCTGCTGATCATCGCCGGCGAGATGTCCTTCGGTCAGCAGGGATTCTTCGGCGTCGGTGCCTATACCGCCGGCGTGGCCACCGCGATGTACGGCGTGCCGCTGCCCATAGCCGCAGTCATGGCCATGGGAGCGGGCGCCGCAGCGGCGTTCCTGGTGGGGCTGCCCACGTTGCGCCTGCGCGGCCTGTATTTCGCGATGGCGACGCTGGCGGCGGCCGAGATGTTGCGCATCGTTTTCGAGCTGATCCATTTCCAGCGCGAGATCGACGGCGAGCCCATCGGTCCCGACGGCACGCAGGGATTCCGCGGCATCCGCTGGGTGTTCGAGAACGGCGTGGAGCCGGAGGGCTTCCTCGCCATGGTGTGGGGATTGCTCTTCGCCGTGGTCGCGTTGTTCCTGTTCATGGAACGCTCGAAACTGGGCGCAACCCTGCGCATGCTCGGCGAGGACCCGGAGCTCGCGCGCATGCTCGGCGTCCATGTCGAGCGCTTCAAGCTTGGCGTCGCCGCGGCGGCCGGCGCGCTCGCCGCGCTGGGCGGCGCGCTATATGCGCACCACAACACCTACATCGAACCTCGCAATTTCGACATCATGCTAGGGGTCCACAGCCTTGCCTACGCGTTGATCGGCGGCCTGGGCACGGCGTTCGGGCCGCTGCTCGGCGTGCTGATCGATATCGGCGCTCTCGAAGGCAGCCGCGTATTCCACGGCTACCGGATGATCGTGTTCGGTGGGCTGGTGGCGGTATTGCTGATATTCAGGCCGCGCGGCCTGCTTGACGAAAGGGTTGTCCATTGGCTAAAGCGGCGCTTGGCCTGATCCTGTTCTTCACGGCGTTGCCGCTGCTTGCCCAGAAGGTCGAGGGCGAACTGGCATGCAGGCTCACGAAAACGGATTTCATCTACGACTGCATGATCAGGATTTCCCGTGGCGGGCTGCCGCTGCCGGGCGCTGCCGTCACGGTCGGCGCGGACATGCCGTCGATGCCGATGGCGCATAACGTGAAGCCGGTGAAAGCCACGCCCGGCAAGACGCCCGGCGAATACGCGGCGAAACTCGACCTCGAGATGCTCGGGGAATGGGCCGTGAAGCTGCGCCTGCGCGGCCCGGTGAACGACCAGCTGATCCTGCTCTACGAGTTCGACGAAAAAGGCGCGCAGCCGGTCAGGCGAGGCGACAGGCTTCCTCGAAAGTGAGCCGCGGGCTGCGGGTGAAAATCTTCGACGGATCGCCCTTGCCGAGATTGCAGAGGAAATTAGATATCCAGCGCCCATCGGGAAAGAACGCCGCGTCCACCTTGGCATTGTCAAAGCCGGACATCGGCCCGCGGTCCAGGCCGAGAGCACGCGCGGCAACAATGAAATACGCCCCCTGCAGGGATCCGTTGCGAAACGCGACCGTCACGTTGCCGGCCTTCTTGTCATCGCCCTGGAACAGCTTGATCGCATCCGGGCGATGCGGGAAGGCCGTCGGCAGGTTCTCGTAGAACATCAGGTCGTGGGCAATGATGGCGGTTACCGGCGCCGCTATGGTCTTGTCCAGGTTGCCCGGGCTGAGCGCCGGCCGCAGCTTTTCCTTGCCCTCCTTCGAGCGCACGAACACGATGCGCGCCGGTTGCGTGTTCATCGTGGTGGGCCCCCATTTCAGGAGGTCATAGAGCTCGCGCAGCTACGCGTCGCTTACCTGCCCGGAGAACGCATTGTGGGTGCGCGCCTGGCGAAAGATCGTGTCTAGGGATTTTGCATCCAGCATGGTGTTCTCCGGTGGAAAAGGCAAACGCAAACGAATAGGAAAGTCTATCCGCCCCTGGCCGCACGGCGCCCCACGATTTGCCCATTCTCCCGGTCCCCGGCTCCGGTTTGAATGTCGGCTCTGGGTCGGAACCCGACATCCGGCTGAGGTTCGCTGCGGTGCGGTAGGAAATGGCCGGGCTGGGCGGCACGACGGCTCCCGGCCAGGAGCCGACATTCGTAGAACCGCTATTCGATCGCCTGATCAGCGCGAAGAGCAGGCCATTCGCCCTGGTGTGACGGTGCATAATGGCGCTTATGTCACCTCGCGAGCCGCTGTTGGTAAACTTGACGTTAGCCGCTTCGAAGGGGGTTCTCATGCCGTTTGCCTGCTTGGCTCAACGCCGGTTCCTCGGCCGACTCGCCGGAATCGCGACCCTTGCGATTGCCGCCTTCGCTGCCGTCCCCGCCTCTTCCCAGCCGGCCGCGCAATGGCCCGAGCGGCCGGTCCGCCTGCTGGTGCCGGTCGGCGCCGGCGGCGCGGCCGACGCGCTGTCGCGCAACCTGGCGAGCGGCTTCGCGCAGTTCGCCAACGGGCAGGCGCTGGTCGTGGAGAACCGCACCGGCGCCGGCGGCACCATCGCGGCGGCGGCCGTGGCACGCGAAAAGCCGGACGGCTACACGCTGTTTCTCGCCGAGGTCGGCCCCAATGCCGTCTCGCACACGCTCTTCAAGCTGCCCTACGATCCGCACTCCGCCTTCACGCCGATCATCCACGCGGTCAACCTGCCGGCGGTCATCCTCATCCGCCCGACGCTTCCCTACAAGAACTTGGCCGAATACCTGGCTGCAGCAAAGCAGCAGCCGGGCAAGTTCAACTACGCATCGGCGGGCGTGGGCAACTGGACGCACCTGTTCATGGCCTATCTCAACAGCCAGGCGGGCATCGACCAGGTGAACGTGGTCTACCGTTCGGGCGCCGAGATGCTGCTCTCGCTCCTGCGCGGCGATGCGGACACCGCGATCATCACCGTCTCGACGTCGTTGGGGCAGATCAGGGAGGGGAAGATTCGCGCGCTTGCCGGTGCGTCGATGCGGCCGATGCCGCAACTGCCGAATACGCCCCCGGCGGGACAGACAATTCCCGGTTTCGACGTCAGCGTCTGGCACGGCATCGTGGGGCCGGCAGGCATGGACCCATCGCTCGTGACGCGCGTCAACGGCATCTTCAACCAGGTTCTTCAGGTCCCCTCGGTGCGCACCGCGATCACGGAAGCGCAGGCGGCCGAGATCGTCGGCGGCACGCCGCAGCAATTCGACGCGTTCATCAAGGGCGAGCTGAAGCGCTGGCCGGAGGTCGTCCGGGCTGCCGGCATCAAACCGGAATAGCGTGTGACGCTGCGGACGGATTGCTCCGCGAAGGGGATTGGTAGGCCGTGGCGGAGCGAGGAAGAAGGATTTTAGCTTGGTCCCCCCTGGCGGGCGTGGAATAACGCAGGCGCACTTCGTGTTTACTCACTCTCGATTTCGACAAGCTTTCCCAACCCCTGATTCTTTGCCGTTGTGGTGATGGCCTATACTGCGACTGCGTCTCAAGTGCCGCGCCAGCGCAAGCGAGTACCGCGTCGAGGAGTTCAAGTGGAAGATTTTTTCAACAACCCCGAGGTGCAGCTCGTGCTGCAGGGTGGGGTCGTTCCCTTCGTCGTGGCGTTCATTGTGATGCTGCTGCTGCAGTCCGTGCGGCTCGGCGGGCTCGCCGTGGTGGCGGCTTTCTGCACCGTTGTTTACTTCTTCGCCGCCTTCAGCTTCACGCCGCTGACCGCGACGCGCAAGATTATCCTGCTCGGCATTGCCTCCCCGATCGTCGGAATCCTCGCCGACTTTGCCTTCAAGCCGACGCGCATCGGCGGCGCGGCGCTGGCGCTGGCCGGCGCCGCTGCAACGATGTGGGTGTTCTGGCCCGTGTTCTGGCAGAAGCAAACGGCCGATGTCTGGATGTTCGGTGGCGCGGCCGCAGTCGCCGTTGCCTTCATGATCTGGTTCGGGCAGGTCTACCTCGCCGGACACGCGGTGCGCGCCGGCGCCGGTGGCCTGTAGCCCTCGACCCCTCGTGCTCGCGCAACCGCAGATGGTGCAGTAAAGTAACAATGGCCCTGGTACAAAAAATCGGGCAGGTCACTTTCCTACCTCACTTGGGGACCAGGCCCGCGGCATGCGCCCCGGCGATCTTGCCGAACACCGCTCCGCGCATGACGGAGGTTGCGCCCGTATAGACCTGGTAGTAGAGGCCCGCCGCCTCGCCCGCGGCGTACAGCCCCGGGATGGGACGGCCGTCATTGTCTACCACTTGCGCGCTGGCGTTGGTCTTCACGCCACCGTAGGTGAAGCACACGGTCGGGATGATCGGGTAGGCGAAATACGGCGCCTTATCGATGGGACGAGCCCAGTTCGACTTGGGCGGCGACAGGCCCTGCGTCGAGAGGCCATCGACCTCGAGCGCCGAAAACCTCCCCTTCCCGCAGGCCGCGTTGTAGGCTTTCACGGTCGCCGCGAGCCCTTCGTCCGCGATGCCGCAAGCGCGCGCGAGTTCCTCGAGCGAGCTCGCGCTGAGGGGTGGCAGGTCGGTGCGGATGCTCTTCTTCCAGTTCGGAACGTCGTCCATGCGCGCATCGAAGATCACGTGCGCGATACCATCGGGCTGGTCCTTGATGTCGCGCGAGATGTGGTCGTAATGGATGTCCACCGGTCCGGGCGCCTCGTCGGTAAAGCGCCTGCCCCGCCGGTTGACGAGGATGCCGTAAGGGAAGTTCATCACCAGCGCCTCATGGCGCTTGGAACGCGGATCCACCGGCTCGGCATGGAAGGAGCTGAAATCGCCCGCGGGCGCCGCGCCCAGCGCGAGCGCCAGCCGGATGCCCTCGCCCTTGTTGTAGTAGCCGCCGCGCGCCACCGGGCGCAGGTAGCGGGCGGTGGGCCCTATGTACTGCGTCATCATTTCCTGGTTGCCTTCGAAGCCGCCCGAGGCGATCATCACCGCCCTCGACCACAGTACCACCACCGCGCCGCCGGGCCCGTTGGCGAGCAGTTCGTAACTCTTGTCCACACGGGAAAGCCGGGTCGCCGTGGTCTCGTAGCGGATCTGCGCGCCCAGCTTGAGCGCCGCCACGCGCAGTGCCTCGATGAGGGCGAGCCCGCCGCCCGCCGGCATGATGCGCGGCGCCTTCGCCGTCATGAAGTACGTGGGTAACGCGTCGAACTTGACGCCGAAGGACTGCAGCCAGTCCACGGTGGAAGGCGCCATCGACGACAGCGTGGACACCAGTTCTGGGTCAGGCATGCCGTGCGCCTTCACGTAGCCCGGCCAGTTCTCGTAGGGGGTCGACACCGCGTCGATCACATTCGGGTCAATGTTGTGACCGGCGTTCGCGACCAGCGATTCTTCCAGGTCGTCGCTGACCTCTGTGGCGCTCTTCATTCGCCAGTACGAATCGGTCCAGCGGGTGTTACCGCCGAACTCCGGCTCGGTCGCGCGCTCGAGCACGACCACGTTCGCCCCCGCCTGCAAGGCCGAGACCGCGCAGGACAGGCCGGAGATCCCGCAGCCGATGACGATCAGGTCGGTTGAATTCAATACGCCCACGCGCTCCTCCGTGCCGGCAAAGCCGACCCCCTGCGCTGGTTTACACCGTTCCGGCGCCTTCGTGAAGCCGCCGGGTCGCTATTTTGGGCTTCCCCCGATATTCCGGACACTTTGGATAGGAATAATTATTGAAAGATAAGTTTTTTCGTAATTCTGAACTGGCTGTAGATCCTGGCCGTAAGTCTTAAATCATGCCAAAACTCTACTCATAAACGGTCCAGAATACGGGGATGGGGTCACGACCACGGGTGCGCGGCACATCAACTTAGCAGGAGTTTCCGTGAGATTAAGATCGCCTCATGCGAGAGTGGAATGACCTGACGGTAAAAAATTGTCGAGAACACTTTGTGTGACAAACAGTTAAGCCATTTGATGGTGAAGGTTACTCTCTATCTAGCCGGCCAGACCGCAAGTCATAAAGGAGCCTTATCAGATCTTGTTTCGTCCAGCACGAGAATTCTTTAGCTCCTTTCAATAATGTTCGGCTGAAGCCGTCGTTTCGAACGACCCATCCTCCGGCTTTGAACTCGTCCTCAGCTGACGCGATTTCGGCGTTGCTTGGCATCGGAACTAGGGGTTGTAAGATTCCCTCCCCCTTGCATCCTTTCAGGGGTATAACTTTAACTTATGCCCAATCTCGGAAAACGGTATTTTCCGTCCGGCGCGCGCCTTTCTAGACTGGGTTCATGAAGAAAGCCGCCCGGCGGGAAACCGCATTCGTCGAACAGATGGCGCGCGTGCGCTGGCAGGAATTCCCAGGCCACTTCGGCGGCGCCCTGTCGAAAGCCCTGGTGGGACCGGAAAACTCGGGCTCGAAGCTGCTTGATTTCCGCATATCGCGCTACGCACCCAACGCCTATGTGCAGGAGCACGTGCACAAGGTGCAGGAGCAGGTTTACTACGTGATCGAGGGCGAGGGCATCCTGACGCTGAATAAGGCAACACATCTCATGCGCCCGCATGACTATGTTTACGTGCCGCCGGGCGTGCGCCACAGCTTCGCCAACACCGGACTCGCCGGACTCGTCTTTCTCGTGGTGACGACGCCGGCGGACGACGAACCAGACCCTAAAGGAGGGAAATAGCCATGACGAACAGGAGACAGGTACTCAAAGCAGGTGCCGCAGTGGGCATATCGGCGCTCGGCTTTCCGGGCATCGTGCGCGCGCAATCGAACGCGATCAAGATCGGCCACTTGACGCCGCTGACCGGATTCCTCGGCGCGCTCGGCGAATACGCCGTGATGGGCATCAAGATGGCAACCGAGGAGATCAACGCCGCGGGCGGCGTGATGGGCCGCAAGCTCGACGTGATGTCGGAGGACTCGGTCAACCCCGCCACCGCCTCGACCAAGGCGCAACGCATGCTCGAGCAGGACAAAGTCGAATTCCTGATGGGCGAGATCAACTCGGCCTCGGCGCAGACCATCATGCAGGTGGCCGCACGCAACAAGAAGCTGTTCCTGCAGATCGGCGCTCGCTCGGACGTGCTGCGCGGCAAGAACTGCAACAAGTACACCTTCCATGTCGACATTCCCGTCACGGTGATGGTGAATGCCGCCGGCCAGGCGCTGCTGCGTGACGGTCTGATCAAGGGCAAGCGGATCTTCTGCCTGACCTCGGACTACCTGTTCGGCCACGACCTCTCGAAGGCCGCCAAGGCCTTCATGACGGCCAACGGTGGCACGGTGATCGGCGACGAGCTGACGGCCACCGACACCACCGACTTCAGTCCGTTCCTGCTCAAGATCCGCCAGGCGAAGCCCGACCTCGTGGCCACCAATCTCGGCGGCAACCAGGTCACGAACTTCGTCAAGCAATACTCGGAGTTCGGCCTGCCGTACCCGGTCGCCGGCTTCAACCTCAACACGGCGGACGCGTGGGCGGCAGGCGAGGGCAACCTCGCAGGCATCTGGCCGACGGTCTGGCACCACGAACTCGATACCCCGGGCTCAAAGGCCTTCGTCGCTGAGTTCCGCAAGAGGTACGGCAAGCCTCCGGAGAACCATGCCTGGATCGAATACGTGTCGCTGAAGATCATGGCGCAGGCCATGAACGCCACCAAGTCGACCGACACCGACAAGTTGATCGCCTATTTCGAGAGCCAGGCCGAGTTCGACCTGCTCAAAGCGCGCAAGGGCTACTTCCGCGCGTGGGACCACCAACTGATCCAGGAAGCTTTTCCGTTCACCGTCAAGCCGAAGGGCCAGGCAAAGGACAAATGGGATTTCCTCGCCTTCGGCGCCGCGGTGCCGGCAGCGAGCCAGGCGCTGGAAATCATCAACCCGGCCAAAGACCAGAACGCCTGTAGCATGTAACGGGGGCGGTAGAAGCCCCGCTACATGCAGCAGTTGTTCTTCTTGCTGGAACAGGTAGTTAACGGCCTCGTTCTTGGCGGTTACTATCTGCTGATCGCGCTTGGGTTGTCGCTGATCTTCAGCGTCGGCGGTGTGGTGAACCTTGCGCACGGCGCGTTCTACGCCCTGGGCGCCTACGTGTCGGTCGAGATCGCCAGGCACCTGGGCTTCGGCGCGGGGGCGGTGCTCTCGCCGGTCGCAGTGGCGCTGCTCGGAATACTCTTCGAGCGTTTCATCCTGCGCCGCTTCTACACCGCCGACCCGATCCTGTCGCTGCTGGTCACCTTCGGCCTCGCGCTGGTGGCCGAGCAGGCGATACGCATGGTGTGGGGCGCGGCGCCGCTGCCGGCGTCCATGCCGGACTCGTTCAAGGGCAACGTGGTGCTGGGGGATTTCCTGTTCTCGCGATACCGCCTCTTCCTGCTTGCCGTGGTGGCCGCGGTGCTGGCGGGCATCTGGACGCTGCTGCACAAGACGTCCTTCGGGCGTGTGGTGCGCGCCGGCATCCAGCGCCCCGACATGGTCGCCGCGCTGGGCATCCGCCTGCAGCCTTACATGACGACCATCGTCATGCTGGGCGTGGGCATGGCGGCGCTGGGCGGCGCGCTGTTCGCGCCGATCGCGATGGTGCACCCGGCCATGGGCGCGGAAATCATCACCGTCGCGTTCGTCGTGGTGGTGATCGGCGGCCTCGGCAGTTTCTGGGGGGTGGTGCTCGCCGCCATGCTGGTAGGCGTGGTGCGCGGCATCACGATCCATTTCGTCCCCGCCGCGGGCGAGGCCTCGATGTACGTGCTGATGTTCCTCGTGCTCATGTTCCGGCCGCGCGGCCTGCTCGGCGAGCGAATCGAAAAATTCGAATGAAGAAATTCAAACCGCTCGTCATCGGGGCGCTCGCCCTCCTGCTGCTGCCGGTCGCCATGAGCGCGCTCAACCTGTCCCTGAGCACCGCCACGCAGGTGGTGGCGCTCTCGATCGCTGCGCTCGGGCTCAACCTGCTGGTGGGATATACCGGGCTCACGTCCTTCGGCCACAGCGCCTGGTTCGGCATCGGCGCCTATGCCGCCGCCCTGGTGCAAAAGCACTGGCTCGGCGGACAGATCGTGCTGCCGCTCCTGCTGTCGATGGCGTTCGTCGCCACACTCTCCACGGTCGCGGGCCTGCTTATCCTGCGGCGGCGCGGCGTGTACTTCGCGCTGCTCACGCTCGCTTTCGTCGCGCTCACCTATGCCATCGCGTTCCGCTGGACCGAACTCACCGGCGGCGAGGACGGGCTGGGTGGCCTGAAGCGCGGCGGCATCGCCGCCATCCCGCTCGACAACGGGCTCGTCTTTTACGCCTTCGTCGCGCTGATCGCACTTGGCGTGCTCTACGTGCTGCTGCGCGTCACGCGCTCGCCGTTCGGCCACGTGCTGGTGGCGATCCGCGAGAACCAGCAGCGCGCCATGTTCCAGGGCTACGACGTGGACCGCTACCGGCTGGCCGCGTTCGTGCTTTCCGCCGTAGTGACCGGCCTAAGCGGCGCGCTCTACGGCTTCCTCAATTACCTGGTCTCGGCCGAGGCGGTGTCGGTGGCTTTCTCTGGCGAGCTGCTCGCCATGGTGGTGATCGGCGGCATGCACCAGATCCTCGGGCCGGCGCTCGGCGTGCTGTTCTACACCCTGTTCCGCGAAATTTTTTCGATCTGGACCGGCAACTGGCTGCTGTGGTTCGGCATCGTGTTCGTCGGCTTCGTGATCTATTCGCCCGAGGGCCTCGCCGGCATCTGGGCGAAGCTGCAGCGCCGCTGGAACCCGCCGCCCGAAGAATCGGCAGCGATGAGCCGGCGCAAGATTTACGAGGGTTTACCGCTCCCTGCCTTTCTTGTTTCAAATAACAATGAAAAAAACATTCTGCAAATCGATGCCATTAGAAAGCATTTCGGCGGCATCCACGCCGTCGAAGCCGCCAGCCTGACGGTGCGCGCGGGCGAAATTCACGCGCTGATCGGACCGAACGGCGCCGGCAAGACGACGCTGTTCAACGTGGCGACCGGCATGTTTCCGCCCGACGCCGGCGCGGTCAGGCTCTACGGCGGCGCAGTCCATGCGCTGCCGCCCTATCGCATCTGCAGGCAGGGACTCGCGCGCTCATTTCAGATCACCAACCTGTTCAAAGGGCTGTCGATCTACGAGAACCTGCGCCTTTCGCTGCAGGCATGGCATCCGGCGCGCTTCAACGCCTGGCGCGACATCGACAGCTACCCGGAGGTCCACGCGGAGACCCAAGAACTGCTGAAGTTTCTCGGCCTGGAAGGCATCGAGGAGATCGCCGGCGGCGATCTCTCCTACGGCGGGCAGCGGCTCCTCGACTTGGGAATCGCGCTCGGCTGCAAGCCGCGCGTGCTGCTGCTGGACGAGCCGCTGGCGGGCCTGGCCGCCGCCGAGCGCGAGCGCGTATCCCACCTCGTGAAGAACGTGGCCGCCGGCATTCCGGTGCTGATCGTCGAGCACGACATCGACCGCGTGCTCGGCTTTTCGCAGGTAGTGACGGTAATGAACCAGGGCGAGGTGCTGATGAGCGGCACGCCCGCGGAGGTGCGCGCGGATCGCAGGGTGCAGGAGGTCTACACCGGCACGGGAACCCCGTCCGCTACGCGCAGAAATGAACTTTCTTTGAATGAAAAACCGCTCTTGTCCTTCCAGCGCGTCAACGCGTTCTACGGCAAGAGCCACATCCTGAACGACGCGAGCCTCGACGTGCGCGAGGGCGAGATCGTGGCGCTGCTCGGACGCAATGGCGCGGGCAAAACCACGCTGCTGAAGACGCTCTGCGGCCTGGTGCCGCCCGCCTCGGGCGCGGTCGCCTTCGAGGGCCGCGAAATCGCGGGCATGTCGGCGCCGGAAATTTCGCGCTTGGGCATCGGCTACGTGCCGCAGGGCCGCGGCCTGTTCGCGGGCATGACCGTCGCGGACAACCTTGCGCTGGGGCGCCTCGCGCGCGCCACCGACGGCAGCCATGGCATCGTCTGGAGCGAAGCGCAGATCTTCGAGTATTTCCCGCGCCTGCGGGAGCGGATGAACGTGGCGGCGGACTACCTTTCGGGCGGCGAGCAGCAGATGGTTGCCGTGGCACGCGCGCTGTCGGGCAACGTCAAGCTGCTGCTGCTGGACGAGCCCTTCGAAGGTCTCGCCCCGGCGATCGTGCAGGAACTCTTCAGCGTCTTCGACCGGCTGCGCGGCCAGACCTCGATCGTGATCGTCGAACACAACCTAGATCTCGTGCTGGCCCTCGCCGACCGCGTGTTCGCGCTCGAGCATGGCGCCGTATTCCACCAGGGACCCGCCGAACCGCTGCTCACCAACCTTGATTACCGAAAGCAGGTCCTGTGGATATGAACAAACCCGTGGAGGCAACGATGGAAGCGGCAAAACATCTGCTCGTGGATGGCCAGTGGATCGCCGGCAAGGGCCCGCAGATCGCCGTCATCGACAAGTACCGGCTGCAGCCCGGCGCCCATTTGGCGGCGGCCGACTGGGCCATCCTCAAGTAGCTAATGGTCCAAAGATCCCTGGGCAGGTCACAAAGGAACCGCATTAATGGCTCGACGTACGATCTTATTTTTTCCTGGGGTTGCGTTTTGATGGACTGGATCTACCTTGCCGGGGGCGTGCTGTACGTGGCGGCGACGTGCACTTTCCTTTGGGTTGCAATTAAGGAAAAGGACTTCCGGGACTTTCTCAATTACTACAAGCCTGAGCAGGGCGGGTACATCGGTCAGGACGGCAACTGGGTCGAGCGGAAA
>SHXL01000048.1 GCA_009693345.1 Betaproteobacteria bacterium | reverse complement strand
ACGGCGGCACGCTGGCCGGAGCGCTCTCGGCCGAGGCGAACGGCAACAAGCTCCACGTCAGGGAAACGGCGCAGAACGTCGGGCTCGGCGCGTTGCTGCGCGACGTGGCGCAAAAGGATGTGCTCGACGGGCGCGGCAACGTAACCCTCGACGTCCAGAGCTCGGGCGGCACTGTGACGGCGCTGAAGAAGGCGCTTGCCGGCAGCGCGCGCGTAGAGATGAAGGACGGCGCGATCAACGGCGTCAACCTGGCCGACAGCGCGCGCAACGTCAAGTCGGCGCTGGGCGCGAAGCAGGCCAAGCCGGATCCGTCGCAAAAAACCGATTTTTCGGAGATGAGCGCCAGCTTCAAGATCGCGGGCGGCGTCGCGCACAACGACGACCTGAAGGCCGCGTCCCCGTTCCTGCGGCTGGGCGGCGCAGGCAAGCTGGACATCGGCAATAACGCAATCGACTATCTGGCCAAGGCGACGCTTGCCGCGACCACCAAGGGACAGGGCGGGCGCGACGCGAGCAACGTCGCCGGGATCACGATTCCGGTGAAGCTGAGCGGGCCGCTCGACAACCCGAACTGGCACGTCGACTACTCCGCGCTGCTGGGAGGTGCCGGAGGCTCGGTGACCGAAATCGGCAAGAAGGGCGTCGGGGGTGTAAAAGACGCGGTGCGCGGCCTGTTCAAGCGCTAGATTCTGCCTTCCTCCACTGCATGGCAGGCGCTCGCCGCTGCGCCACGCCAGATCAGGCTCGGTCGTTCTGCCTTGCACCTGTCGTTGGCGTGCGGACAACGCGGGTGGAATGCGCAGCCGGCGGGCGGCGACAGCGGATTCGGCACTTCGCCGGCGACCGGCGTGCGCTGGCGGCCGCTCATCTCAAGGTCCGGAACGGCATCGAGCAGCATGCGCGTGTAGGGGTGCTGCGGCCTTGCGAACAGATCTTCGGCAGCCGCGATCTCAACCAAGCGGCCCAGGTACATGACGCCGATACGGTCGGCGACGTGAGAGACCACTGCCAGATTGTGGGAGATGAAAAGATAGGTGAGGCGTAGGCGCGCCTGCAGTTCGGTCATGAGGTTGAGGATCTGCGCCTGCACCGAGACGTCCAGCGCCGAGGTCGGTTCGTCGCAGACCAGGAATTCCGGGTGGCCGGAAAGGGCGCGCGCGATCGAAATGCGCTGGCGCTGACCGCCGGAGAATTCGTGCGGGTATTTCTCGCCATCCTCGGGCGCCAGCCCGACCTGGGTAAGCATCTCTACGACGCGGCCATGGATTTGATTCTTATTTTCAAGAGTCTTCAAAACAACTATCGGCTCGGCGACGATGTCGCGTACGCGCCAGCGCGGGTTGAGGCTCGCGTAGGGGTCCTGAAAGATCATCTGCATGCGCCGGCGGATGCCGGAGGTCGCCGCACTTGCCGAGGGGTCCGAGATTTCGATGCCATCGAAGTGGATGCGGCCGCGCGATGGTGCGTAAAGCCCGACGATCAGGCGGGCGATGGTGGATTTGCCGCAGCCGGACTCGCCGACCAGCGCCAGCGTCTCGCCCTTGCGCACCTCAAACGATACGTCGTCCACCGCCCGCAGCAGCTGGCGAGGCACACCCTCAATGACGCGGTTCAGCCACGGCCGCGAGACGTCGAAGTCCCGGCCCACGTTTTCCAACTGGAGCAGGGGCGCGCTAGTCATAAAGCCAGCAGGCGGTGAGGTTGGCGCCGGCCGGGCGCAGCTCGGGGCGCTCCGACCTGCAGCGCTCCAGGCTCTTGCTGCAGCGCGGATGGAAGGCGCAACCCGAGGGGATGGCGTCCAGCCGCGGCATCGCGCCGTCGATCTGCACCAACGGGGCGTGCTTCAGGTCGCTGGCGATTCGAATCTTCGGTATCGAGCCCATCAGCCCGGCGGTATAGGGATGCCGGGCGGCGCTGATCACTTCGCGCACCGGTCCGATCTCGGCAATGCGGCCGGCATACATTACTGCGACCCGGTCCGCGGTCTCGGCGATCACGCCCATGTCGTGGGTTATCAGCATCACGGCGGTGCCGTGGTCGCGCGCGAGCTTCTTCAGCAGCTGGATTATCTGCGTTTGGATCGAGACATCGAGCGCGGTGGTGGGTTCGTCGGCGATGATCAGACGCGGCTCGGCGCACAGGGCGAGCGCGATCACGACGCGCTGGCGCATGCCCCCGGAGAACTGGTGTGGATAGTGGTCGATGCGGGCCTCGGGCGCCGGAATGCCCACTTCGCGCAGCAACGCCAGCGCCCGCTCGTGCGCCTCGGGGGCGCCGATTTCCAGGTGCGTGCGGATCGTCTCCACCAGCTGCTCGCCGATCGTGTACAGCGGATTGAGCGAAGTAAGCGGATCCTGGAAGATCGCCCCGATGCGCCGCCCGCGGATGCGGCGCATGGCTTCGTACGGCAGATTGTCGATACGCTCGCCTTCGAGCCGGATCTCGCCCGCGGCGATGGTACCAGGGGGCTCCAGCAGGCCGATGATGGCCGTGCCGGTCAGCGATTTTCCGGCGCCGGACTCGCCGATCACGCCGAGCACTTCGCCGGGCGCGATGGAGAAGGAGATCCCGTCAACCGCCACGAGCGTGCCGCGCCGCGTCCGGAATTCGATTCTCAGGTCCTTCACCTCGAGGATCATGCGCGGTTCGCCTCCCCGTCAACGCAGCTTCGGATTCAGGGCATCGCGCAGCCAGTCGCCGAGCAGATTCACCGAAAGCACCAGCGTCACCAGCGCGATGCCGGGGAATACCGTGATCCACCATTCCCCCGAGAGCAGGAACTCGTTGCCGATGCGGATCAGCGTGCCCAGGGACGGGCGGGTAGGCGGCACGCCGACGCCGAGGAACGAGAGCGTCGCCTCGGTGATGATCGCGGTGGCGATGTGGATGGTCGCGATCACCAGCACCGGGCCCATCACGTTTGGCAGCACGTGCCGCAGCATGATAGCGAGGGGCGGGCGCCCGATGACGCGCGCCGCCTGCACGTATTCCTTGTTTTTTTCGACCAGCGTCGAGCCGCGCACCGTGCGCGCGTACTGCACCCAACCCGAGATGCCGATCGCGACGATCAGCACGGGGATCGCGATCTCGTCGTGCGATTCGGCAGGCAGCGCGACACGCGCGACGCCATCCACCAGCAGCGCGATCAGGATCGCGGGAAAGGAAAGCTGGATATCGGCGATGCGCATGATGAATGCATCGATACGGCCGCCGAGGTATCCCGACAGCAGTCCGAGCGTGACCCCGAGCACGAGCGCAAACAGCACCGCCGCCGCCCCCACGCCGAGAGAAATGCGCGCCCCGTACATGATCGTCGAGAGTATGTCGCGGCCCTGGTCGTCGGTGCCCAGCGGATGGCCCGCCGCGCCGAGCGCCACCCATGCCGGCGGCGCGAAGGCGTTGTTCAGATCGAGCGACGCTGCGTCGAAAGGATTGTGCGGCGCGAGCCAGGGCGCGAGCAGCGCCCCGCCGACGCAGATCACCGTCAACGCGGCGGCGGCAATCGCGACCGGCGACCTGCGGAAGCTGTACGCGAGGTCGTTCATCCAAAAAACGCGGAAATTCACCGAATTGAAACGGCGCTTCCTGCCGCTACTTCAGCGGTAGCGAATCTTCGACGAGCGCGGCGAGGTAGCCGGCACCGAGCGGAATCACCTCGTCGTTGAAGTCGTAGCCGGGGTTATGCAGGAAGCAGTTGTTCGGTCCGCCGCCCTGGCCGAGGAAGACGTAGGCGCCGGGGCGCGCCAGCAGCATGTAGGAGAAGTCCTCGCCGCCCATTGTCGGCTCGGCATCGGTGAAGACGTTGTTCTTGCCGAATATGCGTTCGCCGACCTTGGCCGCAAATATGGCCTCGCGCTCGGTGTTGACGGTCGAGGGATAGCCGCGCTTGTATTCGATTTCGGCGCTGCCACCCATCGCCCTGGCGATGCCGGCGACGATTTCCCTGATACGGGCCTCGGCTAGGTCGCGTATCTCCGGGCGGAAGCTGCGCACGGTGCCGATCAGCTTGACGAAGTCCGGAATCACGTTGAACACGCCGGTCTGGCTGGTTTCCATCGAGCAAACCGAAACCACGATCGCATCGAGCGGGTTGGCGTTGCGGCTGGCGATGGTTTGCAGCGCCGAAATCACCTGCGCGGTGATGACCACCGGGTCGATGGTGAGCTGCGGCATCGCGGCGTGGCCGCCCTTGCCCCGGATCGTGAGCACCATCTCGTCGGTGGCCGCCATCACCGGCCCCGGCCGGACCGCCATCTGCCCCGGGGGCAGGCCCGGCCAGTTATGCACCGCATAAACCTCGTTTGCGGGGAAACGGTCGAACAATCCCTCCTCGACCATCACCTTGCCGCCACCACCACCTTCTTCGGCCGGCTGGAAGATCAGGTATGCCGTACCGTCGAAGTTCCGGGTTTCCGCAAGATAGCGTGCGGCGCCCAGCAGCATGGTGGTGTGGCCGTCGTGTCCGCAGGCGTGCATGCGCCCGGCGTGCGTCGACTTGTGCGGGATGTTGCTGGTCTCGTGCATCGGCAGGCAGTCCATGTCGGCGCGCAGGCCGATGGCGCGGCCGCTGGAGGACCTCTTTCCCTTTACGACCCCCACTAGGCCGGTTTTTGCCAGGCCGCGGTGCACTTCGATGCCCAGGGCCGCGAGTCGGTCGGCGACCAGCTGCGACGTACGGTTCTCGTGGAAGGCAAGCTCGGGATGGGCATGAATGTCGCGCCGGATGCTGCGCAGCTCGGCGTGATAGGAACGGATCCTCTCGACGGGGGAATTCATTATCTCGGCGGGTGCGTTCATCGGGTTCCTCAGACGCATTTACAGCGATGGATTCAGCCTGCGGCGACGGCGCGATCTATGCGCAGGCGCGGGTCAACCGCATAGTAGAGCAAGTCGACGATCAGATTGATGATGACGAAAAAAAGCGAAATCAGGCACAGGTAGGCCGCCATGACCGGCACGTCGGCGAAACCGACCGCCTGGATGAACAACAGCCCCATTCCCGGCCACTGGAACACCGTCTCCGTGATGATGGCGAATGCGATGATCGCGCCCAGCTGCAGCCCCGTTATCGTGATGACCGGCACCAGCGTGTTCCTCAGCGCATGGCCGAAATGGACCGCGCGGTCGGTCAACCCGCGGGCGCGCGCGAACTTGATGTAATCGGTGCGCAGCACCTCGAGCATCTCGGCGCGCACCAGGCGCTGGATCAGCGTCATCTGGAACAGTCCCAGAGTGATCGCGGGCAGGATCAGCGATTTAAGTCCCGACGCGGTCAGCAGGCCGGTGCTCCACCAGCCCAGCTGCACGGTGTCGCCGCGACCGAAGGAGGGCAGCCAGCCGAGCTGCACCGCGAATACGAGGATCAGCAGGATGCCGATGAGGAAGGTCGGCAGTGATACGCCGATGAGCGATACCGCGAGCATCACCTGCGACAGCCACGAGTTTCTTCGCAGCGCGGTGTATACCCCCATCGAAACGCCGCCGGCCAGGGCCAGCAGTGCCGCAACAAAGGACAGCTCGAGCGTCGCCGGCAGGCGCTCGGCGATCAGCTTCGAAACCGGCTGCGCCTGGCGCAGGCTGAGCCCGAATTCGCCCTGTACGGCCCGCGCGACGAAATTCGCGTACTGCACATAGAACGGACGGTCGAGCCCGAGCAACTGCGTGATTCGCACGCGGTCCTCTGAGGTTGCGTCCTGGCCGAGCATAAACAGCACTGGATCGCCGACGAAGCGGAAAAGCGAAAATGCGATCAGCCCGACCGCCAGCATGACAAGTACCGCCTGTGCCAGGCGGCGGAGGATGAAGGCGAGCATGTGTATGGGCGGGGAACGCGGTCGTTACCTTGCCATAGAATCGGAGTATGCCGGATTTCGCGCAAAAACTCGTCCTGTGGCAGCGCCGCTACGGCCGGCACGGGCTGCCCTGGCAGGGGACGCGCGACCCTTACCGGATCTGGCTGTCGGAGATCATGCTGCAGCAGACCCAGGTTGCGGCGGTGATACCGTACTACGAGCGCTTCCTTGCCCGCTTCCCCGATATCGCCGCCCTGGCCGTGGCTTCGGAAGACGATATCCTGCAACTCTGGAGCGGTCTCGGCTACTACGCTCGCGGCCGCAACCTGCTGCGCGCCGCGAGAGAATTGGTCAAGGCGGGAAGGTTTCCGGATACCGTTGAGGGAATTCAGGCCTTGCCCGGGGTCGGCCCGTCCACCGCCGCTGCCATCGCTGCGTTCGCCTTTGGCCGCCGCGCGGCGATTCTCGATGGCAACGTCAAGCGGGTGCTGGCGCGTTGCTTCGGAGTCGAGGGCGAGAAGGCGCAATGGACGCTGGCGGAAAAGCTCCTGCCGGCACGCGGCATCGAGACCTACACCCAGGCGCTCATGGACCTGGGGGCGACCGTCTGCACGCGGGCCATACCGGCTTGCGGCCGCTGTCCAGTAGCCCGGCACTGCGTGGCACGGCGCGACGGCCGGATTGAGGAGTTGCCCACCGCGCGCAAGCGCAAACCGTTGCCGTTGAATCGCTCTACGTGGCTGGTGCTGTTGCACAAAGGTTCGGTCCTGCTGGAGCGCCGGCCTGGGGCAGGGATCTGGGGCGGCCTTTGGGTTTTTCCGGAAGGGCCCGAGGGGAATGTCACTTCTTTCTGCAGGAGAAATTTTTCCTGTGAAATCGCCAAGTCAAGAAGGATGCCGTTGATCGAGCACAGTTTCACGCACTTCAAGCTGCGGATACAGCCGCTGCGCTGCACTGTGCGCAAGATTCTCCCGCGTGCCGAAGCTCCGGGCCGGATCTGGCTGGAGGTTGAGGACGCCGCGCGCGCCGCGGTCCCGGCGCCGGTGCGAAAGCTGTTGCTAGGACTCGCCTGAACCGTCCGGCGAACCGGCACTTTTCACGGGCAGGGCGCTTTCCACCAGCAATCGTTGCAGGATTTCGAGGCGCTGCAGGTTGTCGTTCAGCTCGAGCAGTTTCTGCTTGGCGGCGGTCGGCAGGGGCAGCACCTCGGCGAGGCGCGCGCCCACCCAGGTGCTCGAATCCAGCAGGAACGGTCTGGCGAACAGGCGCTCGCCGTGTTCGGCGACAATGCGCTCAAGGAGCTGCCTGCAGGCGCGGAATTTCTCTGGCATCGGCATGTCCGCTTCCTCCGTGAGAAGCTCGATGTCGGCGTGGATGAGGCCATCGGCCCGTACCCGCCTCGCGAGCACGCGAAAGCGCTCCCCGCCTTGCGCGACGAGCTGCAGGAGCCCGAGCTGCTGCATGTCCCATTGCGTGATGCGCGCGAGACAGCCCAGATCCTCGTGCGTCGCAGGCGTGCCAACCTCGGCGCCTTCGCGGATCAGGCAGATGCCGAAAGGCGCGCCGTCGCGCAGGCATCCCTTGGCCATTTCCAGGTAGCGTTGCTCGAAGATCCGCAGCGGCAGCAGTCCGCCCGGGAACAGTACCGTGTTGAGCGGGAAGAGAGGAACGTCGCTGCGCCTGTCCGTCATTCGCCGGCGGCAGCGGCAGCGGCTGCCGCGACGAGGCCGCGATGGCGCACCAGTACCCGCGCTTCGGCACTGAACGCGCGCGCCAGCCGCTCGGCGATGTAGACCGAGCGGTGACGCCCCCCGGTGCAGCCGATCGCGACCGTGAGGTACTTGCGGTTGTCGCGCCGCACGTCGGGCAGCCAGCGGGCAAGAAAGGCGCGCGCGTCCTCCAGAAACGCGCCGACTTTCTCCTGACGATCCAGGTATTCGATCACCGGCGCATCGCCGCCGGTGAGATCCCGCAGGCCCGGTTCGTAGTGCGGGTTGGGGAGCATGCGCACGTCGAGCACCCAGTCCGCATCGAGCGGAATGCCGTCGCGGAACGCAAACGATTCGAACAACAGCGTCAGTGAGCCTTCGCCCAGGCCCAGCAGATCCTTGATCCAGTTGCGCAGCGCCTTGGGCTGCAGTCCGCTGGTGTCGATGTGGTGTCCGAGTTCAGATACGCCTGCAAGCAATGTGCGCTCGCGTTCGATCGCCTCGCTGAGCGTCAGGCCGGCGCGGGCCAGCGGATGGCCGCGCCGGGTCTCGGAGAACCGGCGCAGCAGCGTGGCGCTGTTCGCCTCCAGGAAGAGCAGCGTTGATTCCGCGCCGCGCACCTTGAGCGCCGCGAGATGCTCCGGGAGCGACGAAAGCGCGACGCTTCGCGCATCGACGCTGATGGCGGCGCGGTCGTGCCCTGCCTCGCCGAGGAATTTCACGACATCGAGCAGCAGCGTCGCGGGCAGGTTGTCGACGCAGTAGTAGCCGCTGTCTTCCAGGACGTCGAGCGCAATGCTCTTGCCCGAACCCGACAAACCGCTGACCAGGACGAGCTGCACGCTATTTATCGCCCTCCATTGCTAGCTTCTGGCGGGCGAGAAATTCCGCTGCCGAGTCTTTGCCGCGAAGCTGCAGGATGTAGTTGCGGACCGCCGCTTCCAGCAGCACGGCGAGGTTGCGGCCGGCGGCAACGGGAATCACCACCTTGCGAACCGTGACGCCGAGAATTTCCTCGGACAGTTCCGACAGCGGAAGGCGTTCGGTGGTGTCGCGCGCACCGCCCTTGGCGGGTTTTTCGAGGTGCGCGACAAGTTTCAGCTTCATCTTCGGGCGCACCGCCGTTTCACCGTAGATGGCGCGGATGTTGATCAGGCCGAGGCCTCGCACCTCGAGGAAATCCTTGAGCAGCGGCGGGCAGCGGCCCTCGAGCGTGGTCGCGGCGATGCGCGAAATTTCGACGATGTCATCCGCCACCAGCCCCTGGCCGCGGCTGATGAGTTCCAGCGCAAGCTCGCTCTTGCCGACGCCGGAATCGCCGGTAATCAGCACACCCACCCCGAGCACGTCCATCAGCACGCCGTGGCGTTCCGTAGTGTCGGCGAGCCGCTTGGCAAGGTAATTCGCCAGCTTCTCGATGACGCGAGCTGCAGGAAGCGGGGAAGTGAAGAGCGGTGTCTGCGTGCGCTCCGCGCCCGCCAGCAACGGCGGTGGCGGCGCCATTCCGTCCGCAAAGATCACGGCTGTGGGCGCCGGCCCGAACAGCTGGTCGGCGAGCCCGGCGATGGTGCCGGCCTCGAAGACGCCGATCACCTGCACGCTGTTCGGGTGGGTGAGGTTGAGGTGGCCGATCAACGCCGCCGCCGCCGCCGATTCGCGGCGCACCGCGGTGCGACCTTCGCGCCCGGCTACCCAGGCAAGCGAGAGCGCCTCGCGGTTGTCCTCATGCAACTGCGCGACGTTTACCTGCAGCATCCGGCTGCCATGAGGAGATGATCTGGTGCAGCGCCGCGGCGTCCGCCGCGAGCATCATCGCTTCGCGCAGCGCGCGATCGCTGAACATCTGCGCCAGTTCGGAAAGGATTTCGAGGTGTTTCTCGGTGGCGTGCTCCGGCACGAGCAGCGTGAATGCGAGGCTGACCGGTTTGCCGTCCGGGGCATCGAAAGCTACCGGTTGTGCGAGGCGCACGAATGCCCCGACGGCGTCTTTCAGGTCCTTGACGCGTCCGTGCGGGATCGCGACGCCCTGGCCGAGGCCCGTGGAGCCCAGGCGCTCGCGCGTGAACAGGCTCTCGAACACCACGCCTCTGGCGATTCCATGCTGGTTTTCTATGAGCAGACCAACTTGCTCGAAAAGCCGCTTCTTGCTCGAAGCGGCAAGATCGGGCAGGACATTTGACAGCGGCAGAAGCTTGGCGACGAGGCTCATCGAGGGGCGCGGATTATATACCTAGGCCGAATCCAGCTTCGGCGCATTGCCGTGCGGTCTGCCCGAGTTCCTGTCCTTGTACTTGAGCACCTGCCGGTCGAGCTTGTCGACCAGCACGTCGATCGCCGCGTAGAGGTCCGCCTGTTCGCAGGCGCAGTGGAGCTCCTTGCCTGGAACGTGCAGCGTCGCCTCGGCCTTTTGGCCGAGTTTCGATGTCGAAAGGGTCACGTGCAGGTCCAGGACGTGGTCGAAGTGGCGTTTGATGCGCGCCAGCTTGCCGCTGACATGGCCGCGAATGGCCGGGGTGATTTCGAGCTGATGTCCGACGATGCTCAGGTTCATTACAGGCTCTTCCTCTGGTTGACAGGTGGAATCTGCAAGGCTTCCCGATACTTTGCGATCGTACGCCGCGCCACCACGATACCCTGTTCCACTAGGATTTGCGCGATGCGCGAATCCGACAGCGGCGCGCTGGTGTTCTCGGCGGCCACCAGTTGCTTGATCAGCGCGCGGATCGCGGTGGAGGAGGCGGCGCCGCCGGTGTCGGTGGCGACGTGGCTGCCGAAGAAGTACTTGAGCTCGTAGGTGCCGCGCGGTGTCGCCATGTATTTCTGCGTGGTTACGCGCGAGACCGTACTTTCGTGCACCCCGAGCACGTCGGCGATCTCGCGCAGCACCATCGGACGCATCGCGACTTCGCCGTGTTCGAGGAAATTTCTCTGGCGGTCGATGATCGCCTGCGAAACCCGGAGTATCGTGTCAAAACGCTGCAGCACGTTCTTGATCAGCCAGCGCGCCTCCTGCAGCTGGGTTGCGAGGGCGTTGCCGCCCCTGCCGCGCGGCCGCGCCGCGAGCTCTGCGTACAGGCGGTTGACGCGCAGCCGGGGCATTGCTTCCTGGTTGAGGCTGGCGCGCCACACGCCCTTGGTCTTGCGCACCACCACGTCCGGAATCACGTAGCGCGCCTCGATCTTGGCGAAGGCGGCGCCGGGCCTGGGGCTCAAGCTGCGGATCAGCGATTGCGCGGCGCGCAGCGCCGCATCGTCGGCGCCGGTCAGGCTCTTCAGGCGCACGTAGTCGCGGCTCGCGAGCAGGTCGAGGTGCTGCTCACAGATCCTCAGCGCGAGGTCGGCAGCGGCGCCGGGGCCGGGCTCTTCCTCCCTCAGCGCGCGTATCTGCAGGGCGAGGCATTCGCCGGGCGTGCGCGCACCCACGCCCGCCGGCTCGAAGTTCTGCAGGTGCCTGAGCGCGATCGCGAGTTCGTCGACGTTGACGTCGGCCTCGGCCGACATGAGCGCCGCGATGTCCTCCAGCGACTGTGTGAGGTAGCCGTCTTCGTTGAGTGCGTCGATGAGCAGCCCGACCAGCGCGCGGTCCCGTGCGCCGAGGTTGGTTAGAGCGAGCTCGCCGTTGAGGTGGTCGCGCAGTGTCGGCAGGTCCGGCGCTGCGTGATTGCGGTCGTCGTCTGCGCCGCTGTCCTCGACGCCGCGCCAGGGCGCGGCAATATCGGCCGGCAGTTCCTCGTTGCGCTCGGGATTGTCCTCGGGAACCTCGTCGGACGAAGTTCCCGAGGGACTTTCGTCGCGCGTGCCGGCCGGGGCTGCCAGGCCCGCGGCGTCGGTTTCGCCGTCCTCGCGCTCGAGGACCGGGTTTTCCATCAGCAGGCGCTCGATTTCCTGGTTCAGCTCGACCGTCGAGAGCTGCAGCAGGCGGATGGATTGCTGCAGCTGCGGCGTCAGCGTCAGGTGCTGCGAGAGCCGGAACTGCAGAGTCGGTTTCATATCGGGGCCGCGACGCTACATGCGGAAGTGCTCGCCCAGGTAGACGCGGCGGACATTGTCGTCGCCGACGATCTCCTCCGGCCGCCCGTTGGCGAGCACCGTGCCCTCGCTGATGATATAGGCGCGGTCGCAGATGCCGAGCGTTTCGCGCACGTTGTGGTCGGTGATCAGCACCCCGATGCCGCGTTCCTTGAGGTAACTGATGATGCGCTGTATGTCGAGCACGGCAATCGGGTCGATGCCGGCAAACGGTTCATCGAGAAGGACGAAGGCCGGCCTGGTGCTCAGTGCGCGCGCGATTTCCACGCGCCGGCGTTCGCCGCCGGAAAGCGAAAGGGCGGTGTGCTTGCGCAGGTGCGATATGTTCAATTCGCCCAGGAGCTCGGCGAGACGGGTCTGAACGTCCTGCGCCGGCAGGCCCTGGAGTTCGAGGACTGCCTGCACGTTCTCTTCCACGGACAGATTGCGGAATACCGAGTTTTCCTGCGGCAGATAGGAAATACCGAGCCGCGCGCGGCGGTGAATCGGCAGTTGCGTGAGGTCGCGGTCATTGAGATGGATGCTGCCGGCGTCCGCCGGGACCAGCCCGACGATCATGTAGAAGCAGGTGGTCTTGCCGGCGCCGTTGGGACCGAGCAGGCCGACCACTTCGCCGCTCGCGACTTCCAGCGACACGCCCTCGACGACGGTGCGCGATTTGAAACGCTTGCGCAGATTCACCGCGCGAAGAACGCTCATTTCGATTCTGGCTTCGACTTCGGCTGGATCACCGCTTTCACGCGGCCCCCGGGCGCGGCCGGCGCGGTTCCTTTCGCGGCGCTCACGGAAAAGAACTCCGTACGCTGGTCGAGGAAGATGTATTCGCCATTCACGGCATCCTGGTCGCGCGTCACGCGCGCCCGCTCGAACAGCTCGATGCGCTCATTGCGATCGTCGATCTCGATGCGTAGCGCCTCGCCCTCGGTCCAGATGCCTTCCTTGTCGCCCTTGCGGTCGCCCTTCTGGCGAAATCGCACCGGCTTGCCGTAGGCGGTGGTGAGCTGGAATCCCTCCGCGTCCCGGTGCACCACGATGCGCTCGGCGCGCACCACGACCGTTCCCTTGGTGAGCACGACGCTGCCCTCGAAAATGCTCATGCGCTTCGCGTCGTCCGAGCTCATCCGGTTCGCCTCGATGTTTGTTGGCTTGTCCTTGTCGGCTTTTTCGGCCAGGGCCGATAAAGCGGCGAGCGTCAGGATCGCCGCCGCCAGGCTGGCGATGGTCGCGTTATTCGGTCGCATTGCTGTCCACGCTGGCCTTCTTCCTGGGTTCGAACCGGCCGCGCACGCGCTCGCGCAGAAACAGCTCCTTGGTATTGTTGCGGTACTCCATGCCATGACCCGACAGCACGCGGTCTGCCTCCGTGATCACGATGTCGCGATCCGTGCGGATCACGGAGTGCGCGCTAACCACGTGCATGAAGCTTGTGCGCATGCGCGTCTCGGGGCGCTCAGGCCCGGCCTCACGCACCACCAGCACGTTGCCGTAGAGGAAAACCTCCTCGCCATCCTGCGACAGCGTGCCGCGGTCCGCTGTCAGAGTCACGCGCGGTTCGTTCGGTTTGGTCTGCACCATCCGCGGCGTAACCAGATCGGTCGAATCGTCGTCAGGGTAATGTAACATTTTCGCCGCCGCGAGCGTGGAATCGGCCAAGCCCTGCAGGTTGAATCGCGTATGCGTGAGATTGTCCACCACATAGTCCGGATCATGGCGGCGCAGCGATGGGTGCAGGCCTTCCTCCTGCCGCACCGTGCGTTCCAGCCAGAAGGTCAGCGCGGCGAGCGCCAGCATCAGCAATAGAGGGGACATGCGCGTAGTGGACGGTCTCATACGGACGACCTCACGCGAGGTACCGCGCAAGCGCGGCATCCAGGGTGCCCTGCGAGCGCAAGAGGAGATCGCAGACTTCGCGCGCGGCGCCGGCGCCTGCCGGGGCGTGCGCCACGTACTGGACGTGGCTGCGCACCAGTTCATGCGCTTCGCGCGGCGCGCAGGCGAAGCTGCAGCGCCGCAGCACCGGGAGATCGATCAGGTCATCGCCCATGAAACCGGTCCCGTGCGCTGGAATGCCGAGCCTGGCGCAGATTGCCTTGAATGCGGCCAGTTTGTCGTCGACACCCTGCAGCACATGCGTCACGCCCAGCTCGGCAGCACGCACTGCGACCGCTGGGGAGGTCCGGCCGCTCAGCAAGGCGACCGCAATACCCGATTCCATCAGCAGTTTGATGCCTTGGCCGTCGGACGCGCAAAATGCCTTGAGTGCCTCGCCTGAGGGGCCGTACCACAGCCTGCCGTCTGTCAGGACGCCGTCGACATCGAACAGCATCAGCCGAACGCGCCGCGCGCGTTCCTGTACGTCACGCTTCGCGCTGGCCAGCGCGTCGGGGGACTCGGCTTGCATCTGTTCTAGAGGATCTTCGCCCGGAACAGGTCGTGGATGTTGAGCGCGCCGATGAGCCGCCCGGCGGCGTCGACCACTGGCAACCGGGTGCTTTTGCGGCGCTCCATGATTTCCACCGCCTCGACTGCGAGCGCTTCGGGCAGGATCGCGAGCGGGCCGTAGGTCATGACGGACTCGATGCGCGTGCCGCGCGGATCGGCGTTGCGCTCCAGGGCCCGGCGCAGGTCGCCGTCCGTGAACAGGCCGACCAGGCGCTTGTCCGCGCCCACCACCGCCGTCATGCCCATGCCCTTGCGCGAGATCTCGATGATCGCGTCGGCGAGCGTCGCATCGACGCTGACGGAGGGCACCGCGTCGCCGGTGCGCATGACGTCGGACACGTGCGTGAGCAGCTTGCGCCCGAGCGAACCGCCCGGATGGGAACGCGCGAAATCGTCCGCGGAGAAGCCGCGTGCGTCGAGCAGCGCGACCGCGAGCGCATCGCCCAGCGCGAGCGCCGCGGTCGTGCTCGCGGTGGGCGCGAGGTTGAGCGGGCAGGCTTCCTGATCGACACCTGCATCCAGGAACACGGTTGCCTCGCGAGCGAGCGTCGAGGTGGCGCTGCCCGCGATCACGATCAGCTTCGCTCCCTGGCGCTTCACCAGCGGTACGATCTGCAGCAGCTCGTCGCTTTCTCCCGAGTAGGAGATGCCGATGAAAATATCGTCGCGCTGGATCATGCCCAGGTCGCCGTGGCTCGCTTCGGCCGCATGGACGAAGTACGCCGCCGTGCCGGTACTCGACAAGGTGGACGCAATCTTGCGCGCGATGTGTCCCGATTTGCCGATGCCGCTGACGATCACGCGGCCCTTGCACGCGAGAATGAGCGTTACCGCGGCGAGAAAACGCTCGTCGAGGCGCGCGATCAGGGCGCGCACCGCGTCGGCCTCGATCGCCAGCACGCGGCGCGCAAGCTCCAGCGCTGAAGCGGTGGCGTCCTTCGGTATCATGCGGGAAAGTATAGCCTAACCCCTTCATTTTTCAGGCCGATGAACGTTACCGACGCAACGCTGCAACCGATCCTGCCGGGCGCCGCCGAGATCCGGCTGCTGCAAGCATGAGAAACAGGCCGGCGTACGAAGCGCTTGGCCTGCGCTTCGATCGTCTGTCGCTCGCCGCGTATGGCGCGCTCGCGTTCTCGCTTGCCTCGCTCTGGCTGCTGGGGCGCCGCTACGCCGGCATTTCGCACAATGCCAGCCTTTACGTCGCGCAGGGCCTGCGCAGGCTCGATCCCGTGTCGTTCGGCAAGGATCTGTTCTTCGCACACGGTGCGCAGTGAACTGACCGGCTTTTTCTGTACCAGGTTGAATGTAGTGTTTAACCTGGAAGAAGGAGTCGGAAGATGGCAAAGAAGAGATTTAGCCCGGAGCAGGTGGTGGCGAAGCTGCGGCAGATCGAGGTGCTCACTGCGGGAGGCAAAGCG
>SHXL01000047.1 GCA_009693345.1 Betaproteobacteria bacterium | reverse complement strand
GGTCGAGTGCTTCCAGTCCAACCACGAAGGGGAGCTGGTCGATCGTGTCCAGCAGGCAAAGCATGAAGGCGTGGGATTCATCCTGCTCAACCCAGCCGGATTTACCTATTCAAGCGTTGCCCTGCGCGACGCTCTTACGGCGGTACAGATCCCTTTCATCGAGGTGCACCTGTCGAACATCCATGCCCGGGAGCCTTGGCGGGCGCATTCGCATTTCACTGCGGTCGCCGTTGGCAGCGTGCTCGGCCTGGGCAGCCGCGGCTACGATCTTGCGCTCGAGTACGCCATCGCGCGGCTGAAGTCCCGCAGTTGACTCATTCCCGCTAATCTGGTCGGCGGGCTGCGCCCGCTCGGGGAGGAAAAAACGTGGACCTACGCAAGCTGAAGAAGCTCATCGACCTTGTCCAGAAGTCGGGCATCGCCGAGCTCGAGATCACCGAGGGCGAGGAAAGAGTTCGCATCGCGCGCGGCGGGGCGGTCAGCGTGACCCCGCTCGCGACCGGCGCAGCGCCTGCCGCCGTCCCGACGGACGCTGCAGCAGCGGCGACATCCGAGGGGGCGCCGGAGGGCCATATCGTGAAGTCGCCGATGGTTGGCACCTTCTATCGCGCGCCGTCGCCGGACGCGAAGCCCTTCGTCGAGGTCGGCGGCACGGTCAAGGCCGGAGAGACGATCTGCGTCCTCGAGGCGATGAAGCTGATGAACGAGATCGAAGCCGACGCCTCGGGCACCGTCAAGGCGATCTTGGTGGAAAACGGCCAGCCCGTGGAATACGGGCAAGCGCTTTTCATCATCGGTTAGATGTTCGAAAAAATCCTGATCGCGAATCGCGGCGAGATCGCGCTGCGCATCCAGCGCGCCTGCCGCGAACTGGGCATCCGCACGGTGGTAGTCCATTCCGAGGCCGATACCGAGGCGAAATACGTGAAGCTCGCCGACGAATCGGTCTGCATCGGCCCCGCGCCCGCTGCGGCAAGCTACCTGAATATCCCGGCGATCATCAGCGCGGCCGAAGTCACCGATGCCGAAGCGATCCATCCGGGTTACGGTTTTCTCTCGGAGAATGCCGATTTCGCCGAGAAGGTCGAGGCGAGCGGTTTCGTATTCATCGGCCCGCATCCGGAGAACATCCGCTTGATGGGCGACAAAGTAAGCGCCAAGCAGGCGATGATCAAGGCGGGCGTGCCCGTGGTGCCCGGATCCGAGGGTGCGCTGCTGGAGCAGGGCGCCGAAATCGTGAAGATCGCGCGCCAGGTCGGCTATCCGGTGATCATCAAGGCCGCGGGCGGCGGCGGCGGGCGCGGCATGCGAGTGGTGCATACCGAGGCGGCGCTGCTGAATGCGGTCAATCTCACGCGCCAGGAAGCGCTCGCGGCGTTCGGCAACGGCACCGTGTACATGGAGAAATTCCTCGAGAACCCCCGGCACATCGAGATCCAGGTACTGGCCGACGAGTACAAGAATGCGGTTTTCCTCGGCGAGCGCGATTGCTCGATGCAGCGGCGCCACCAGAAGGTCATCGAGGAGGCGCCCGCGCCCGAGCTCACCGCGCGGCAGCGCGACCGGATCGGCGAGCGCTGCGCCGAGGCCTGCCGCAAGATCGGTTATCGCGGCGCCGGCACTTTCGAATTCCTGTACGAGAACGGCGAGTTCTACTTCATCGAAATGAACACGCGCCTTCAGGTGGAGCACCCGGTGACCGAGATGATCACCGGGCTGGACCTGGTGCAGCTGCAGATCCGGATTGCGGATGGCGAGAAGCTGCCGTTCCGGCAGAAGGACATCGAGCTGCGCGGCCACGCCATCGAATGCCGCATCAATGCCGAGGATCCGCGCCGCTTCACGCCATCGCCGGGCAAGATCACCTCTTACCACCCGCCGGGCGGGCCGGGCATCCGGGTGGACACGCATGTCTACGCCGGCTACACCGTGCCGCCGAACTACGATTCGATGATCGGCAAGGTGATCGCCTACGGCGCCACGCGCGAACAGGCGATCCGGCGCATGCGCATCGCACTCTCCGAGATGGCGGTAGAGGGCATTCAGACCAACATCGCGCTGCATCTGGATCTGCTGCATGACCTGCGCTTCATGCGCGGCGGCACCTCCATCCATTACCTCGAGCAGAAGCTCGCCGAGGAGACGAAGAAGAAGAAATAGCCCGGTGCCCTGGCTCTCGATCGCGCTCGAGATCGATGCTTCGCAGGCGGAAGCTCTCTCGGAAGCATTGCTGGAAGCGGGCGCCGACTCGGTCGCAATCGAGCCTGCGGGCGCGCGCATGCGACTGAGTGCGCTGATCGCCGCGGATGCCGATGGCGTCGCGCTGGTTGCGGCTGCGGCGCGAGCCGCCGCGCTGCCGCCGCCCGAATTCAGTATCGCGCGCCTGGAAGACGAAGACTGGGTACGGCGCTCCCAGGCTCAGTTCGGCCCGATTCACATCGCCGAGCGCCTGTGGATCGTGCCGAGCTGGCATACGCCGCCCGACCCGGCGGCGGTCGTGGTACGGCTCGATCCGGGCCTGGCTTTCGGCACCGGCAGCCACGTCAGCACCCGGCTGGTCCTGCAGTATCTTGAAAGAAACCTTCAAGATGGGGAGCGCGTGCTGGACTACGGGTGCGGCTCAGGTATATTGGCCATCGTCGCCGGCAAGCTCGGTGCAGGCGAAATCACGGCTACCGATATCGATCCGCAGGCGCTCGAAACCACCGCCGCGAACGCGGCCGAAAATGGCGTCGCTCTGAGCCTGGCAGCGCCGGAATTCCTTGCCCCCGGAACTTTCGACTTGGTCCTGGCAAACATCCTCGCTGCTCCGCTGATTGCCCTCGAACCCTTGCTTGCCGCGCGCACGCGCGCCGGCGGGCGCGTCGTGCTCTCGGGGATCCTCGAATCGCAGGCCGCCGAAGTCGCGGCCGCCTATGCGCGCGATTTCGATGTCGGCCTCATCGCGGCAGCGGAGGGATGGGCACTGGTGGGAGGACAACGCAAGTGAACCTCACGACGCGCTGTCCGAACTGCGGCACGGCATTTCGCGTGCAGCCCGTTCAGCTCTCGGCGCGCGGCGGCAAGGTGCGCTGTGGAAAATGCACCCATGTATTCGACGGCGTGGCGGCGTTAATTGCGGAAGACGCGCAGAGCCCCCAGATAGAGACCGAACCTTCCCCGCAGCTTGCGCTGTTCGCGGCCTCGCGCAAGGGCCCGCTCGCCGGCGCCGGCGAGGCGGCGAATGAAGATGTACCGGTCGCGAATTTTCTGGACGAGGCACCGCCGCCGGAACGCTCCTCGGCCTGGACCTTCGGCGTCGCGCTGGCGTGCGCCGTGCTCGCTGCCCAGGCAGTGCACTATTTCCGCACCGAGATCGCGGTGCTGATTCCCGAGGCGCGCCCGTACCTTGCCGCGGCCTGCGCTACGCTCAAGTGCGATCTGAAGCTGCCGCGCCGGCCCAAGCTGATGGCGATCGAATCCTCCGATCTGCAGGCCGACGGCCGGCGTGACAGCGTGATCGTGCTGAACGCGGTACTGCGCAATCAGGCACAGTTCGCGCAGGAGTATCCCGCGCTCGAACTCACGCTTACCGATGAACGCGACGAGGCCGTGGCGCGCCGCGTGCTCATGCCGGCGGAGTATCTCGCGGGCCTGCCCGCGGAGCAGATGGCGCGCGGCATAGGCGCAGGAGCCGACGCGCCACTGCGCGTGTATTTCGACACCGGCGGCCTGCGCGCCATCGGCTACCGGATGTATCTCTTCTTTCCATGACAAGGGAGCGCTACACTTGAAGACGCTGGTAACTGGCTCGATGGCGTACGACACGATCATGGTGTTCCCGGACCGCTTCTGCAACCACCTGCTTGCCGACCAGCTGCACATCCTGAACGTGTGCTTCCTCACGCCGGAGATGCGGCGCGAGTACGGCGGCACGGCTGGCAATATCGCCTACAACCTGAAGTTGCTGGACGACGATCCGCTGCTGATGGCCACGGTGGGTGAGGACATCGCGCCCTATCTCGAGCGGCTCAAGCGGCTCGGCATCGGCGCCGGATCGCTCAAATACATTTCCGGGCAATTCACGGCGCAGGCGTTCATTACCACCGATCTCGACAACAACCAGATCATCGCATTTCATCCCGGTGCGATGAACCACTCGCACGAGAACCGGATCGGCGTGGAACTGGGCGCGACGCTGGCAATCGTCGGGCCGGACGGCAAGGAGGGCATGCTGCAGCACTCGCGCCAGTGCGCCGCGCACGGCATTCCCCTAGTGTTCGACCCGGGCCAGGGCCTGCCGATGTTCTCCGGTGAAGAGCTGATGGAGATGGTCAAGCTCGCCTCGTACCTCGCGGTCAACGACTACGAAGGCAAGATGCTGGAAGAGAAAACCGGCAGGAAGCTCGAAGAACTCGCGCGCGACCTGAAGGCGCTGGTGCTCACGATGGGCGGGCAGGGCTCGGTGATATTCGCCGGCGGCAAGCGCCACGAGATCGCGTGCGTGGCAGCCGACAGCGTGCTCGATCCCACCGGTTGCGGCGACGCCTACCGCGCGGGATTGCTCTACGGCATCGCGCACGGCTGGGACTGGCCGAGTACGGGGCGGCTGGCCTCGGTCATGGGTTCGATCAAGATCGCCCACCGCGGCGCGCAGAACCATACCCCTTCGCGCGATGAAATTTCGGCGCGCTACAGAAAAGCGTTTGGCTCTTCGCCTTTTTAAGCGAGTTGCGTTCGAATTTTCTCCGCGTAGCCTTCCAATTTTTCGCGCGGTGGATTTTTTACCGGCCAGGTGAGTTCCATGCCGTCGGCCTCGTGCCGCGGCAGCAGGTGCACGTGGTAGTGGAATACCGTCTGCCCCGCCGCCTTGCCGTTCGCCTGGTACACCGATAGCCCCGCCGGCGCGAAGGCGTCGCGGATGGCGCGCGCAACACGCGCACTGGTGCGCGCCACCGCCGCGGCCTGCGCCTCGTCGAGCGCGTAAAGATTGTCGGCGTGCCTTTTCACAGCCACGAGCACATGGCCCGGATTGACCTGGCCGATGTCCATGAAGGCGACTGTGTCCTCGTCTTCGAACACCCGCGTCGAAGGAATCTGCCCGGCCACGATCCTGCAGAACACGCAATCGCTCATTCCTTGCCTCCCACACGTTGATAGCCGGGGGAGGGTACCTGCACCAGCCACCGGTCTTCAAGCCGCAGCGCGGTGAGCGGTCCGCCCCAGACGCAGCCGGTATCCAAACCCGCGATCCTGTCCGTCAACTGCAGGCCGGCCGTCGACCAGTGCCCGAAGACGATCGCCCGTTCCGGGCTTTTTCTCGTTTCATGCCAGGCGAGATAGCCCGCTGGCGGCGTCTTGTGCGTCGAATGAAACTCCATAACTCCGCCGGGCGTGCAGAAACGCATCCGCGTCATCGCATTCACGATCACCCGCAACCGGTCCCAGCCCGTAAGGGATTCGTCCCAGCGTTCCGGCTTGCCGCCGTACATGTTCTTGAGGAAGTCGCGGTAGTCCGGTGCCGCAAGCGCATCTTCCACTTCCTTGCCCAACGACAACGCCTCGTCGATGCTCCAATCCGGCAACAGTCCCGCATGCACCATCGCCCAGTTTCCCTCGACGTGCATCATCGGCCGCGTGCGCAACCAATCGACTAGCTCCTTCACGTCGGGCGCTGTGAGCACATCGACGAACGTGTCGTCTCTGCGCTTCCTCTCGAAGCCCTCGTGCTGGGTGATGAGATGCAGATCGTGATTGCCGAGCACCACCACCGCCCGGTCGCTGAGTTCCCTTACGAAACGCAGCACTTCCAGCGATCTGGGGCCGCGGTTGACCAAATCGCCCACGAACCACAACCGATCATGCGTGCGATTGAATCCCACCCGCCCGAGCAGGGCCTGCAACTCATCGAAGCAGCCCTGGACATCTCCGATAGCGTAGGTGGCCATCTGACAGCAATATAACTTCAAAAACTCGCGTCCAGCCTTCTATATTGAATCGCTTCTGCAATGTGCGTGGCGCCAATCGCCTCGTTGTCCGCCAAGTCCGCGATCGTTCTGGCGACGCGCAGCACACGATGATAGGCGCGCGCCGAGAGCAGCAAGCGCGCGAGTGCGTGGCGCAGCAGTTGGTCGCCTTCTTTGTCGGTGGCGCACAGCCGATCGATCTCGCGCGTCCCGAGCAGCGCGTTGGGCATGCCCTGGCGATCGAGCTGGCGCCGGTGCGCGGCGAAGACCCGTTGCCTGATCGCCTCGCTCGATTCGGTGGCGCCGGGCGTCATCAGATCAGCTGCGCGCGGCGCGGGGACTTCGAGCTTGATATCGACGCGGTCGGCCAGCGGCCCTGAAATGCGGCCGCGGTAGCGCGCGATGCGATCCGGCGTGCAGCGGCAGCGCCCGGCGGGCGAACCGCAGTGGCCGCAGGGACAGGGGTTCATCGCCGCAACGAGCTGGAACCGCGCCGGGAATTGCGACTGGCGCGCGGCGCGAGAGATGGATACCTTCCCGGATTCGAGCGGCTCGCGCAGCGATTCGAGCACATCGCGGTCGAACTCCGGCAATTCATCCAGAAACAGCACGCCGCGGTGCGCGAGCGAGATTTCGCCCGGCCGCGGCAGCGCGCCGCCGCTGACCATGGCTGACCCCGAAGCGCTGTGATGCGGCGAACGATACGGCCGCTCGCCCCAGCGCGCGGCCTCGAATCCCGCAGCCGACACTGAATGGATCGCCGCCACTTCGAGCGCCTCGGCCTCGCTCATTGGAGGCAGGATTCCGGGAAAGCGCGCCGCGAGCATCGATTTGCCGGTGCCGGGCGGCCCGATCATGAGCAGGCTGTGCCCGCCCGCAGCGGCAACTTCGAGCGAGCGCTTGGCCTGCGGCTGGCCTTTCACTTCCGAGAAATCCGGATAGCGATGCGCCGGCACGCGTTCGGGGGCTTCGAAGCGCGGCAGTTTCGCCTCGCCGCAGAGGTGCGCGACGACTTCGAGCAGCGTGCGCGCGGGGAGCACATGTGCGCCCTCAGCAAGCGCGGCCTGGGGTGCGTTCGCTTCGGGAAGTACAAACGCGCGCCCGGACGCCCGCGCCTGCAACGCCATGGCAAGCGCACCGCGCACCGGCCGCAGGTCGCCCGTGAGGGAGAGCTCGCCCGCGAACTCGTGTCCCGCGAGCGCTTCGGGCGCAATCTGCCCGCTCGCCGCAAGGATGCCGATAGCAATCGGCAGGTCGAAACGGCCGGAATCCTTGGGCAAGTCGGCCGGCGCAAGATTGACTGTGATGCGACGCGCGGGAAATTCGAAATGGGTGTGATTGAGCGCAGCGCACACGCGGTCCTTGGCCTCGCGCACCTCGGTGTCGGGCAGCCCGACGATGGTGAACGAAGGCAATCCCGGCCCGAGATGCACTTCCACGGCTACTTCGGGCGCATCGATACCCGCGAGCGCGCGGCTCGCTACCGTTGCTAGCGACATTGGTTCCCTCCCAGCGAATAACGCAGCGCGCAGCGGAGAGGTTTACGCGCCGGGTTTGCGTTCTTCCAGTTCGGCGACGCGGGTTTCGAGAGCAGCGAGCTTTGCCTGGGCCCGCTCGAGGAGCTTTTTGTGGACCTCGAGATCCTCGCGTACGGCAAGATCAAAGCGGTCGAAGAAGGCAGTCAGCAGCGCTTGCAGGTTCTTTTCCACGTCCTTGGCCGATGACGCGCGCAAGGCCTCGCCGATCCGCTCGCGCAGTTCGTCCAGCGGATTTCGTTCAGCCATGTTGGTAAGCGTACCTACATCTGGATAAATTTGGCCCGCACGCAACCTGCCCCCGCTTTGTGCGACGCCTAGGTGCGGACGCCCCATCTTAGGGCATCCGCCTAGCAGAGATTCATCAAAAATATCTAACCCATTGATTGTTGATTGAAAAATTGCTGGCACACGACGTGCTCATACAGGGTAGCGGCGGCCGGTGGCGACATCGGCTGCCGCAATAGGGGAAAACATGAAACTGGTAACCGCAATCATCAAACCGTTCAAGCTTGACGAGGTACGCGAGGCGCTCTCGGGAATCGGCGTGCAGGGCGTCACCGTTACCGAGGTAAAGGGCTTCGGGCGTCAAAAGGGGCACACCGAGCTCTACCGCGGCGCTGAATACGTCGTGGATTTCCTGCCGAAAGTGAAGATCGAGGCGGCGATCAAGGCCGACATGCTCGAGCGCGTGGTGGAGGCAATCGAGAAAGCCGCCAATACCGGCAAGATCGGCGACGGCAAGATTTTCGTGTTCGACCTCGAAAAGGTCGTACGTATCCGCACCGGCGAAACCGACGCCGCTGCGCTCTAGTGAGAATACGATGAAGAAGCTGATTGCAGCCCTCTCCATGCTCGCCCTGTTCGCTATGGCAGGCGGCGTCGGGCGCAGTAGCGGGCCTGGTCGCAATCACCCCGGCCGCCGGCAACGTCGGCATCCCGGGTGCTTTCGTGATCGGCATTGCTGCGGGTCTGGTGTGCCTCTGGGGCGTGAGCGGGCTGAAGAAGATGCTCGGCGCGGACGACTCCCTGGACGTATTTGGCGTGCATGCGGTCGGCGGCATCCTTGGCGCGCTCCTCACCGGTGTGTTCAATTCGCCGTCGCTAGGGGGCCGAGCTTCCCGGTCGACCGGGTAACGGGCAACATGACCGCGGCGAAGGACTACAGCATCTGGGGCCAGTTCATCATCCAGGCCAAGGCGGTCGGCCTCACCGCGGTCTGGTCCGGTGTGGTGGCGTTCGTCGCCTACAAGCTGGTGGATCTGACAAACGGCCTGCGCGTGCCGGAAGAAGAAGAACGCGAAGGCCTGGACGTGAGCTCGCACGGCGAGGCTGCGTACAGGATGTAAGCCGAAAAGAGTTCCTCCTGGTAATTCAGGGGCGCCGCAAGGCGCCCCTTTTTTTACCCAGAGATCCTGCCCAGCAGCTCGAGCAACTGTCGCCGCTCGGCGGCTGAAAGGCGTGCCGCGATGCGCTTTTCGTGCCGCGCGATGCCGCGCAGCGCACGCGCAAGGAGCGTGCACCCGGCGCGCGTCAGCCACAGGCCGTTGGTGCGGCGGTCCTCGCCGCGACGCCGCTTGATCAGGCTGCGCGCTTCCAGCTGGTCGAGCACGCCGACCATGGTGGAACGGTCGCGCTCGACCGCTTCCGCCAGACGGCTCTGGGTCACGCCCGGATTGGCATCAATGAAGATCAGAAGCCCGACGCGCCCGGGCGAGAGCCCAGGGACGCTGACGGCGAAGTCGCGGAACACAGCCTGCTGGGCGAGACGCAACCGGTAGCCGAGCAGACCGTACAGGGCACCTGGAGTGAGTTTTTGTTTGGCGTCCAAACAATTTGACCTTGCTACGGCCGCGACGCTACGATCCTAGGCGAAACTGCGCCTCTCGGCAATAAAACCGCCCGCACAGGAAACGGTCTGAATGCTGTAGAACACTTTCTCGGTAGCCCGGCGCTCCAGCGGCATGGGGCGCGCGCCGCGCTGATCTGCGGCGCGCAAACGCTCAGCTACGTCGAACTCGCGGCGCAGGTCGCCCGCGCAGCGAACGCGCTGCGCGCGCTTGGCGTCTCTCCCGGCGACCGCGTGCTGCTGTTGATGCGCGACACGCCCGAGTTCACCGCCGCCTGGCTGGGCGCGGTGCATGCCGGCGCGGTCGCCGTAGCGCTCAACACCAAGCTCTCGGAAGCCGAGTACCGCCATATCCACGCCGACAGCGGCGCGCGCCTGACGATCGTCGAGGACGTCTTCGCGCTCGCGCGCCCCGATCTTGCCACCGAGCATATGAAAGACAAAAGTGGCGCCAGCAGTCTGGTAATCGCGGGCCAGAACCCCGGGCACGCACCGTCATGGCATGATGCCGTGGCACGCGCTGCACCGCAGGCGACGCCGTTCGAGGCGCGCCCCGAAGACCCCGCGTTCTGGCTTTACTCTTCGGGCACCACCGGCATGCCCAAGGGTATCGTGCATGCGCACCGCAGCCTGCTCTGCGCAGGCCAGGCGCTGCGCGAGGTAATAGGGCTTGCCGCGGGTGAAAAGACCTTCGCTACCTCAAAGCTTTTTTTCTCTTACGCACTAGAGCATGGTTTCCTGGGCCCGCTGGCAACCGGCGCGACTGCGATCCTCGAGCCCGACTGGCCCGACGCGGAGACCGTGCTCGAGCGCATCGAGCAGCACCGTCCCGCAGCGTTTTTCAGCGTGCCGACCTTCTACCGCCGCCTGCTCGCGCTCGGCGCAGCGCGCCTAGCGCCGTTTCGCGGCGTGCGGCGCTTTGTCGCGGCTGGAGAACGGCTGCCGGCGCAGTTGATCGAACAATGGCGGGCAGCGACCGGCGCAGAGATCCTATCCCTCTACGGCATGTCGGAGACTTTCTGCGCCTGCATCGTGACGCCGCCGGGAACATCAAACGGCATGCACACGGGCAAACCTCTCGCGGGCGTCGGGACGCGGCTAACCACCAAGGACGGAATTGACGCGGCGATCGGCGAGCCGGGTGAACTCTGGGTGCGGCATCCGGCGCTTGCTCTCGGATACATCAACCGGCCCGAGCAGACCGCAGCGCAATTCCACGCCGGCTGGTTCTGCACCCGGGATCTTTTCCTCAGGGATAAGGAAGGATACTTTTCGCACCAGGGCCGCTCCGACGAATTGTTGAAAATCGCCGGACAGTGGGTACAGCCTGGCGAACTAGAGGAAGCGGTCGCCGGCAACCCGGCGATCAGCGAGGTCGCGTGCGTGCAAGTAACCGACGCGGAAGGATTCGAACGGCTCGCGATGTTCGTCGCCACGCGGGGAGACACCGCCGACGCGCTTGCGGCGGCGGGGCGAGTTTGCCAACAAAACCTGCCGCGCTTCAAGCGGCCGAAATGGATCCGTGCGGTGGCGGAGCTGCCGCGCACCGCCACCGGAAAGATTCAGCGCTTCAAGCTGCGCGAGCTGATCGAACGCGAGCTCGGCGAGAAACCCTAGCGGGCTGCGGCCCCCCGAACTACTGGACCGCGATCAGGCTGGCGAGGAACTCCGGATCCTTGCGCAAACGATCCGATTCGCCGTCGAACACGATCCGCCCCCGGTCCATCACCACGGTGCGCGCGCAGAACTCCAGCGCCACCCGGCTATTTTGCTCCACCAGAACGATCGACAGGTCACCCGCACCACGCAGGCGGTGCAGCATCTGCGCGAGCGCCTGCACGATCACCGGGGCCAGGCCTTCGGTGGGCTCGTCCATCAGCAGGATGGAAGGATTGGTCATCAGGGCTCGCGCGATTGCCAGCATCTGCTGCTCGCCGCCGGAGAGTTGCGTGCCGGCATTTGCGAGCCTCTGCTTGAGATTGGGGAACAGCTCGAACACGCGCTCAATGGTCCACGGACCGGACCGCGCGCAGATCTCCAGGTTTTCGCGCACCGACAGAGACGGGAAAATCTCCCTTTCCTGCGGCACATAGCCCAGCCCGGCAAGGGCGCGCAAATGCGCGGGCGCAGCCTCGATCCGGTCGCCGCGCAGGCGGATGTCGCCGGCGTGCAGCGTGGTGTGTCCCATGATCGTCTCCAGCAGCGTGGACTTGCCGACGCCATTGCGGCCGATGATGGACAGGCTTTCGCCATGCCCGAGCGCAAGGTCGATGCCCTCCAATACGTGCGTTCCGCCGTAACCGGCGCTGACCCCCCGCAAGGCGAGAGTCTCACGCATCGAGCGCGCTCCCGAGGTAGACCGCGCGCACCTCGCGGTTGGCGGCGATTTCCGCGGGCGTACCCTCTGCGAAAATCGCGCCGCTCACCAGTACCGTGATGCGATCGGCGAAGCGAAACACGAGATCCATGTCGTGCTCGATGATGAGCACCGCGATATCCTTGGGAAGCGTGGCGATGGCGTCCAGCAGGATGTGGCTCTCGGCGCTGGGAATCCCCGCCGCGGGCTCGTCCAGCAGCAGCACGCGAGGGTTCAGCCCGAGCGCGATCGCAAGCTCCACCAGGCGCTGGCGGCCGTAGGGCAATTCGACGACGCGTCGCCCTGCGTCCTCGCCGAGTTTCAGAATTTCCATCAGGCGTGACGCTTCGTCGATCACATCGGCGCGCTTGCCGGCGGGCCGCAGCATGGCACCGCCCACGCCAAGGCGCTCGGACACCGCAATGCACAGGTTTTCCTGCACCGTAAGGCCGCGGAACAGCTGATTGATCTGGAACGTGCGGGCGATGCCGCGCTTGACCCTTTTCGCCTGCGCAAGCGTGGTTACATCCTCGCCTTCGAGCAGGACGTTGCCGCGCGAAGGCAGCAGCACGCCGGTAAGCAGGTTGACGAACGTGGTCTTGCCCGCGCCATTGGGACCGATCAGTGCATGGCGCGCGCCTCGTTCGAGACGGAAGTCGATCTCGCGCGCGACCTCCAGGGCGCCGAAGCTCTTGCACAAGCCCCTGGTCTCGAGCATTGCGGCGCTCACTGGGGAGATCCTTGCGGTCGCCGCCCGCTCATCGGGCGGACCCTTCCAGGCGCCGCCGCAGCGAATCGGCGATGCCGATGACGCCATTGCGCGCGAACAGCGCCACCGCGATCAGCGTCAGCCCGAGTCCCAGCTGCCAGGCCGTCGGGTACGCCTTGGCGAGCGTGTGCTCAAGCACCATATAGGCTGTCGCCCCGACAAATGCGCCGTACAGCCGCCCATAGCCACCCAGGATGAGCACGATCATTACCCCGGCGGAGCGCTCCAGGCCGAGTACCGCGAGGTTCACATAGCCGTTCGCCTGGGTGAACAGTGCCCCGGCCACGCCGGCGAGCGCCGCCGAGACCGTGTAGGCGAGTACCTGGCGTGTCCGTACCGGTGCGCCGATGGCATGCATGCGCAGGAGATTCTCACGCACGCCGGTGAGACTCTGGCCGAAAGACGAATACACCAGCATGCGCACGACCACAAAGCAGAGAAAGAGGGTCGCCAGTGCGTAGAGGTACTGGGAGCGGAAGTACAACGCGTCGAAACCGAACAGACCGAGGATCTTGCTGAACGAAAGCCCCGGCATGCCGTCGAAGCCGCCCGTCCAGGCTGCGCTCATGTTGGCCGCCTGCTCGAGCAGTGTCATAGTGCAAAGCGTCAGCATGAGCAGCGTCAGGCCATGCGTGCGCAGCAGCACCATTCCGCTGGCGAAGCCGATCACCGCCGCCACCAGCGCCGCAGCAAGCAGGCCGGAGAACGGCTCGTGCCACCCCCAGTGCATCGCCAGCATGCCCACCGTGTAGGCGCCGGCGCCGAAGAACGCCGCATGGCCGAGCGTGACGATGCCGGCATAGCCCAGCACCAGGTCGAGCGAGAGCGCGAACAGGATCGTAATCAGCACCTGAGTGGCGAAGGAGAGATAGTTCGGAAAAGCGAAGAACACCGCGATGCCGGCGACCCAGGGCAGCAATTCCCACCAGCGGAAGCGGTGACGCCGCGCGAGCTGCGTAGCGGCGATCACGCCCCGCGTCGTCCGAATAATCCCCGCGGGCGCCACAGCAGCAGGACCAATGTGAGGACGTAGATGAAGATCGTGCCGCCTTTGGGGAAGTAGATCTTGAGCACGAAATCAAGAACGCCGATGAATAGTGCCGCAAAAAACACGCCTGTTACCCGGCCCAAACCGCCCACCGAAACCACGATCAGGAAATACACCAGATAGCGCAGCGGGTAATTTGGGTCGAGGCCGAGGATTTCCGCGCCGAGGCCCCCGCCGACCGCCGCAATGCCGCTGCCGATAGCAAAGGTCACGGCGAACAGGCGCCCCACATCCACGCCGAGCGACTGGGCCATGCGCCGGTTGTCCACCGCGGCGCGGATGCGGGCGCCGAAGCGCGTGCGCTCAAAGCCGAGCCAGATCCCGATTGCCAGTAGCACACCTGCCGCGATCAGCGCCAGGCTGTAAGTGCGGTATTTGATGAACCCGAGGTCGGTCTGGCCGCGCAGCCAGTCGGGCAGCTGCACCACCTGGGTCTCCGGACCAACGCCCAGCGTGACCGCGGCTGTCATCACGAACACCAGACCGATCGTGAACAGCACCTGGTCAAGCTCAGTAGCCCGATAGAGGCGCGCATACAGCAGCCGTTCCAGCACCACCGCAAACAGGGCTACGGTGACAAAGGCGAGCGCAACCGACGGCAGGAACAAGAAACCCCAATGCTTCATCGCCAGCACGATGACGTAGCCACCCAGCATGGCGAAGCCGCCGTGCGCGAGATTGACGAAACCCATCAACCCCATGGTGACCGAAAGGCCGACCGACACGATGAACAGCACCATGCCCGAGGCGAAGCCGCCAAGGAGAATGCTGACCGGATCCATGAAAAAAACCGCCGCCCGTCAGGATGCCGCAGGCGGCGGTATGTTACCCAACAGCGCGAAGTCGGGCACGTTCGCTATTTGCAACGCCCTTCCTGGAGTTCCTTGCACATGTCCTTGACGGCGTAGATGGTGGCAATGTTCTTCTGCACCAATCGACCGCCGCTTTTCACCACTTCGCTCAGGTACTCGTTCATCACGATGTCGCGGGTCCTCGGATCGATCGAGATCGGCCCGCGCGGGCTGTCGTACTTCCAGCCTCTAAGCGCATTGATCGCCGCGTCCGCGTCGATCCTGCCCTTGAGCGTGGTCACCATGTGTGCGATCGCCGCCATGCCGTCGTAGCCCTGCACGCCCATGAAATCCGGCGTTGAGGCCGCACCGAAGTCCTTCTTCCAGGATTCCACGAAACGCTTGTTATGCGGATTGTCGAGGTCGGCGTTGTAGTGATGGGTCGTGATCAGTCCAACGGCGGCGTCGCCCATACCTTGCAGCTTGTAGTCCGGCGTCAAGTCGCCGGGGCCGACCAATTTGATCCCCGCCTGCCGCATGCCGAGCGCGTTGTAAGTCTTCATCACTGCAACCGCGTGATCGCCTGAGGGCACGAAGACGAAAAACACGTCGGGTTTCTTATCCTTGGCACGTTGGAAGAACGGTGTGAAGTCCGGTACCTGAGCGGGGCCCGCCATCGGGATTTCGTCGATTACCTTGCCGCCGCTGCGCTCGAAACCGCGCTTGAACGCGTCCAGGCTGTCCTTGCCCGGGGGAAAGTCGGTGTAACCGATCACCGCTGTTTTCGCCTTGAGGTTCTTGGCGGCGGCCTCGCCCATGGCATGCCCGGAATGCCACATTGAGAACGACACGCGCGAGATCATCGGCGAAAGATTCGTGATCCACGCGGTGCCGGCATTCATGATCACCATCGGCTTCTTCGCCTCGGTGGCGAGCTGGGCAGAAGCGATCGCGTCGGGCGAGTAGATGAACCCAGTGAGAATGTCCACTTTCTCCTGCACGATCAGCTCCTGCACCGCGGTCTTGGCCTCCGCGCCGCTCGGGTTCTTGGAATCCCGCTTGATCAGCTCCACCTTGTAAGGGCCGAATGCGTTCGGATTGAGCTTTATGAACGTCTGGATACCCCGGTCCACCTGCTGGGCAAACTCGGCGCCGACCCCGGAGTAGGGCAGGACCACGCCCACTTTGACCGTCTGCGCATTCGCGCCGGCCGCAAATGCAGCCAGACACCCCGCCGCGAACACCTGCGTCAGTTCTATTTTCATCGTCTCCCCCTTTGGTGGCGATTAGCTGCGAGGCCATCCTAGCACTAGAATTCCGTTTCTTCTAG
>SHXL01000046.1 GCA_009693345.1 Betaproteobacteria bacterium | reverse complement strand
ACGATGACGAGGTCAGCGCCGGCATAGTCGGGCGCGGTGAGGTAACCCTCAGCCCTGAGCTGGGTGAGGATTCGTTCGGAATCTACGAGCGCTTTGGGGCAGCCTAAGGAGACGAATCCAACTTTAGGATTTTCTTTCAAGGTTTTTTATCTGAGCCACCTTGTGGCGGAAATCCGGGAAACTGAAAACCGGTGAACATATTGCGCGCCTGGCCCTGCATCTGGTCCTGGAACTGCGCGAACATCTTCTGGCTTTGCTCCATGTAGGCCTGCATCAGGCCCTGCATCGCCGGGCCCTGCATGTTCATGAACTGCGCCCAGATCTCGTTCGAGCTGCGCGAACCGTCGCCGTAGAGCTTCTGCGACTGCTCCTGCAGCGCCTTCTGCATCTGCTGGAATCCCTCGAGGTTCTTCTCCAGGTACGAGCCCATGAAGCCCTGCATCGCGCTGCCGTAGGAGCGGATCATCTGCGACAGCAGGTCGGAGGAGAACATCGGCATGCCGCCCGATTCCTCATCGAGGATAATCTGCAGCAGGATCTGGCGCGACAGGTCCTCGTTGGTCTTGGCATCGAGCACCTGGAAATCCTCGTTCTTCAGCACCATCTGCTTCACGTCCGCGAGGGTGATGTAGCTCGAGGTCTTGGTGTCGTAGAGCCGGCGATTCGGGTATTTTTTGATCAGCCGGGTCGGATGTTCCACTTTTTCCTCACGAATTGCAGCCATTGAAGTCCACTCCTCTCAATACATGTGCTGGCCGCCGTTGATCGAGATGTTTGCCCCGGTCACGAACGCGGCTTCTTCCGAGCACAGATAGATGATCAATCCGGCGATCTCCTCGGGCTTGCCGAGGCGCCCCACCGGGATCTGCGGCAGGATCTTGGAATCGAGAATCTCCTTCGGGATCGCGGTCACCATCTTGGTGCCGATGTAGCCCGGCGAGATGGTGTTGATCGTCACGCCTTTTTTCGCCACCTCCAGCGCGAGCGCCTTGGTGAAGCCGTGGATGCCCGCCTTGGCCGCCGAATAGTTGGTCTGGCCGAAGGCGCCCTTTTGCCCGTTCACCGACGAAACGTTGATCACGCGGCCCCAGTTGCGTTCCAACATGCCGTCCATCACCTGCTTGGTCATGTTGAAGCAGGAATCCAGGTTGGTGTGCATCACCGCATCCCAGTCGTTCTTGGTCATTTTCTTGAATGTCATGTCGCGCGTGATGCCGGCATTGTTCACCAGGATGTCGATGTTGCCGCAGTCCTTCTGGATCTGCGCGCATTTCGCCGCGCTGTCCTCGAACGACACGACGTCCACCGGGTAGGCCGCAAAGCTGTAGCCCTTGCCCTTCATCTCGTCGAGCCACGACTTGTACTTGGTATTCGACGGGGAATACGTCACCACCACCGTGTAGCCTGCATCGGCCATCTTGGTGATGATCGACTCTCCCAGCCCGCCCATGCCGCCAGTAACGACGGCAAGTTGCTTCTGTGTCACGACTTGCCTCCTCCAAAAGACGCAGTTCTCTGCGATCCAGTCTACTACATCATGTGCATGCCGCCGTTGACCGAAATGTTCGCCCCGGTGATGTAGCCCGCCTCTTCCGAGGCAAGGAATGCGACCACCGCGGCGACTTCTTCGGGCTTCGCCAGGCGCCCCATCGGGATCGATGCCACGATCTGTGCGCGCACCTCGGCGCGGATCGCCCTGACCAGGTCGGTCTCGACGTAACCGGGCGAGACTGTGTTCACGGTGACGCCCTTCTTCACCACTTCCTGCGCCAGCGCCTTGGAGAACCCCGCCATGCCGGCCTTCGCCGCGGAGTAGTTCGTCTGGCCGAATTGTCCCTTGATGGCATTCACCGAGGAGATGTTGACGATGCGTCCCCAGCCGCGCTCGGTCATGCCGTCGACCACCTGGCGCGTGACGTTGAACACGCTGTTCAGGTTGGTGTTGATGACCTCGAGCCAGTCGCGTTCGGTCATGCGCTTGAATACCGCGTCGCGCGTGATGCCCGCGTTGTTCACCAGGATGTCGATGTCGCCAACCACTGCGCGCACCTTGCCGAACATGCCTGCGCAACTCTCGAAGTTCGCGACATCTCCTTCGGCGGCGTGCACCTTGAAGCCGTCCTTGCGCATCGTGCCCAGCCATTCGTCCTTGCGCTCATAGTCCGGCAGGCAGCCGGCGACGATGGTGTGGCCCACAGCGGCCAAGCGCCGGCAGATTGCGCTGCCAATGCCGCCCATGCCGCCGGTGACGAATACCACGCGCCGCGGAACGGGTTGCATGCCCAAGCCCTCCGCGTTTTCTTCTTGTTTGACCCGTTCCATGACGTGCATTGCCCGACCCTCCTGTTATCGTTCGACAGCCAGCGCAACGCCCATGCCGCCGCCGATGCGCAGCGAGGCGAGGCCTTTCTTCGCGTCGCGCTTCTGCATCTCGTGCAACAGCGTGACGAGGATGCGGCAACCCGACGCACCGATCGGATGGCCGAGTGCGATCGCGCCGCCGTTGACGTTGACTTTCGAAAGGTCCCAGCCCATCTGCCTGTTCACAGCTATAGCCTGCGCGGCGAACGCCTCGTTGATTTCCATCAAGTCGAGGTCCGAAGGCGACCAACCCGCGCGCTGCAGGCAGCGCTTGGAGGCCGGCACCGGGCCCATACCCATGTACTTCGGATCGACGCCCGCCGAAGCAAATGCCTTGATGCGCGCGAGAGGTTTCAATCCCAATTCTCTGGATTTTTTTAGAGAGCACAAAACAACAACAGCTGCGCCGTCGTTGATCCCCGACGCATTCGCCGCCGTCACCGTGCCGTTCTTGTCGAACGCGGGCTTGAGGCCCTTCATCGCCTCCGTGGTCGCGCCGTGGCGCGGATATTCGTCGTCGGCGAACACCACCGGCCCCTTGCGCGACGGGACCTCGTAGGAAACGATCTCGTCCTTGAAGCGGCCGGCCTTCTGCGCGGCCTCGGTCTTGTTCTGACTCTTGACCGCGAACTCATCCTGCTCCTCGCGCGTTACCGCGTATTCCTTGGCGACGTTCTCGGCGGTGACGCCCATGTGGTACTGGTTGTAGACGTCCCACAGGCCGTCGACGATCATGGAGTCGACCATTTTCCCGTCGCCCATGCGAAAACCGTCGCGCGAGCCGTTCAGCACGTGCGGCGCGGCGCTCATGTTTTCCTGGCCGCCGGCCACCACGATGTCGGCATCGCCGTTGGCGATGGATTGCGCCCCCAGCATTGCCGCTTTCAGCCCCGAGCCGCAGACCTTGTTGATGGTCATCGCCGGCACCATGTCCGGCAGCCCGGCCCAGATGGCCGCTTGGCGCGCCGCGTTCTGGCCGACGGCCGCGGTCAGCACCTGCCCCATGATCACTTCGGATACCTGGTCTGGCGCCACGCCGGCGCGCTCCAGCGCCTTGCGGATGACGTGCGCGCCGAGCCTTGCCGCGGGAACGCCGGCGAGCGAGCCGCCGAACTTGCCGATCGCGGTCCGGGCCGCACCTACGATGACGATTTCTTCCATGGTCTTCTCCTGGTTATGCCTGGCTTGCCTTCTGTCTTACATAGCGACCGGGTGCAGGCTCGATCGCGGGATATTGCGCGCTGCCGGTCCGAGCAGGCGCTTCGCGCGTGCCGCCCTTGAAACCTTCCATCCATTGCGCCCACAGCGGCCACCAGCTGCCGCGCTCTTCCTTCGCCTGCGCAAACCAGTCGTCGGGGTCCTGTGGAAGCTTTTCGGCAATCCAAAAACTGCGCTTGCCGCCCGAGGCCGGATTGATGATGCCCGCGATGTGGCCGCTCGCGCCGAGGACGAATTTCTTCTCGCCGCCGAGCAGCTGCACCGAGTGGTAGGCGGCGCGCCAGGGCACGATGTGGTCCTCGCGCGTCGCGACGATGAACGCCGGGCGGTCCACCTTGCTCAGGTCCACGCTCACGCCGCAGTTCTGCAACGCGCCCGGAACGCACAATTTGTTCTCGAGGTAGGTGTTTCTCACGTAGCTGCAGTACATCGGCCCCGGCAGGTTGGTGCTGTCCGCGTTCCAGTACAGCAAGTCGAAGGCCGCGGGCGCGCCGCCCATGAGGTAATTGCTGACCACGTAGTTCCAGATCAGATCGTTGGCGCGCAGCATGTTGAAGGTCGAGGCGAGCTCGGCGCCGGGCAGAATGCCGCCTGCGCCGATCGCCGCCTCGCGCGCCGCAAGCCCCTTGTCGTCGATGAACACGCCGATCTGGCCGGGCGCCGCGAAATCCAGCATGGTGGCGAAATAGGTGACGCTCTCGACGAGGTCCTCGCCCTTGGCGGCGAGCACCGCGAGCGCGGCGCCGAGCAGCGTACCGCCGACGCAGAAACCCAGGGCATTGACGCGATCGCTCCGGGTGATTTCTTTTGCAACATGCAAGGCTTTCAATACCCCCATCTCGAGGTAATCATCCCAGCCGAAGCGCCCCTGCGCTGCACCGACGTTTCGCCAGGAGACCATGAACACGGTGTGGCCCTGTTCCACGGCATAGCGCACGAAGGAATTCTCCGGGCGCAAGTCGAGGATGTAGTACTTGTTGATGCACGGCGGCACCATGACGAAGGGCCGCGCGCCCACCTGCGGCGTCGTCGCGCGGTACTGGATGAGCTGGATCAGGTCGTTCTCGTAGACCACCTCGCCCGGCGTCAGCGCGAGGTTGCCGCCGACCTCGAAAGCCGATTCGTCGCTCTGGCTGATGCGCCCGCGCTGCGTGTCCCCGATCAGGTTGGCGATGCCCCTGGCGATGCTTTCGCCGCTGGAATCGAGCGCCTGCTTCAGTACCGCCGGGTTGGTGGCCGCGAAATTCGCCGGGCACATGGCATCGCACCACTGCCTCACCGCGAATTGCAGCCGCTCCTTGGATTTTGCGTCCAGCTCGGCGCCCTCGGCGAGCTCGCCGAGGAAACGGCTGGCGAGGAGGTAGGACTGCCTGACGTAGGAGTAGTAAGGATTGTCGCGCCATTCGCGGGCCGCGAATCTCCGGTCGCCGGGCTCGGGCGCCACCAACGGCTCGGCCGGCGCTTTCGCGCCGCCCTGCGGGTCCAGCATCGCCGACCAGAGCTGCGCCTGCTTCGCGAGGTAGCCCGATTGCAGTGCAGCGAAACGCCCCGAGCCCTGCATCAGGCTCGCCATCCAGGCGGCGGCATCAGGCACTTCCGGTGGGGTGGGCAGCAGGTGCTGCAGACAGGGTCTCCGTCGAGACAAGGCCGATCAAATCAACGGCTAATTTTGCACTGCACAAAACCCCAACGCAAGCCCCCCGCAGCCTTGCGTCCTTCACAGGCTTGCGCCCTGATCAGTGCAAGCCCCCGATCAGAGCTCTGGCCAGCGCGATGGACCCGATTCCCAGGCCGATCAGCACCGTCTGCGACACGGTGGCGCGAAGCTCCGGCCGGCGATGCAGGCCCGGAATCAGGTCCGCGACGGCGACGTAGATCATGCTCGCCGCGACGATGCCCAGCAGGATCGGCGTCCAGCCCTCGAGCACCTGAAGCACGAAATATCCGAGCACGCCGCCGACCACCGTCGCACCCGAGGAGAGCACGTTCAGGCAGAACGCCCTGGTCCTGGAGTAGCCCGAATTCAGCAGGATGACGAAATCGCCCACTTCCTGCGGAATTTCGTGCGCCACGATCGCCAGCGCGGTGATGATGCCGAGCTGCGTGCTTTGCAGGAACGCGGCGGCGATCAGGATGCCGTCGAGGAAGTTGTGGATCGTATCGCCGACCACGATCAGCGCGCCGGACCGGCCATGGTCGTGGCCATGGCCGCCCGCCGCCGCCGCCGCTTGCTCGCCACCATGACCGTCCGCGTCATGACCGTTCGGGTCATGACCTTCATGCGAATGGCGCCACAGCAGCAGCTTCTCGAGCAGGAAGAAAACCAGGATGCCGAACAGGATCGACAGCGCGGCGGTGTGCGGATCGCCTTGCTCGAAGGCGTGCGGGATCACCTCGAGGAAGGCGGCGCCGAGCAGCGCCCCGATGGCGTAGGACACCAGCGAATGGATCCAGGCGGCGCGCAGGAAAAGCGCCAGCCCCGCCGCGCATACGGAAAGCACTCCGCCGGCGATGCTGGCGGCGATGATCCACGTGAGCGTCATGGGGGCCGGGATTGTACGTTACCCGCTGATCCAGATCGCCGCAGCCATGCGTTCGCTTGTCTTGTCTCTCCGGTAGGAGAAGAAGCGGGCGGAATCGGAAGCCGTGCAGAATCCCCCCCCGAAAACCCGCGTCACGCCCTGTGCCGCGAGGCGCTGACGGGCAACGGTGTAGAGATCCAGGTTCCAGTGGCCGGGACGCGTCGGCTGGAACGCCGCCGCGGCACGCGCTTCGCGATCCACGAATGCGGCCCGTACTTCCTCGCCGATTTCGTAGGCGTCCGGACCGATCGCGGGCCCGAGCCACGCCAGGATGCCGGACGCCGGCGCGCCCATCGCCGCGATTGTCGCTTCGATCGCGCCGGCGCACAGGCCGCGCCATCCCGCGTGCGCGATTCCGACCGCCATGCCGCGCTCATCCGCAAGCAGGACCGGCATGCAGTCGGCGACCATCACCGTGCAGACGATATTCTTCTCATTTGCAAACGAAGCGTCGGCGGCCGTTCCAACGGCTGCGCTTGCGGCGTTGACGACATCGGCTCCATGAACCTGCCGCAGCCAGACCGGTTCCGCCGGCAACAGCGCGCGAAAACGCAGCCTGCCTTCCTCGCTCTTCACGTCGCCCAGCGCGCGCGTTGTCACGAACGCGTGCACGCCGGGAGGCACCGGCCAGTCGGGGATGATGGACTCAGTCGCCATGACGCAGATTCGCCAGCAATTTCTTCATGTCGGCCGGCAGTGGGGCGCTCCAGTGCATGATCTTTCCGCTGCGCGGATGGATGAGCTCCAGCTCGGCCGCGTGCAGCGCCTGGCGCTTGAACGCCACGCCGCGCATCTCAACCGGCTTCGCGCCGCGGCGGTAGACCGCGTCGCCCGCGATCGGGCACTTTATATGCTGAAGGTGAACGCGGATCTGGTGGGTGCGGCCGGTTTCGAGGCGGCACTCCAAGAGGGCAAAACCTGGCAACGCGCCCTTGCCGAAGCGCTCGAGCACCTTGTAGATCGTGCGCGCTTGCCTACCGCCGACGATCACCGCCATGCGCGTGCGCACGCGAGGGTCGCGGCCGACGGGTTCGTCGATCGTGCCGCGCGTCGGCGGATCGCCGTGCACCACCGCGAGATAGCCGCGCTTCACGGTACGCGCGGCGAGCTGCTCGGCGAGTCGCGCCTGGGCGGTGAGATTTTTTGCCACCACCAGGAGGCCGCTCGTGTCCTTGTCCAAGCGATGCACGATGCCCGCGCGCGGAACATTGCGCAGCGCGGGCGCGTACGCGAGCAACCCGTTGAGCAGCGTGCCATCCGGATTGCCGGCGCCGGGATGGACAATCAACCCGACCGGCTTGTCGATCACGATCAGGTCGGCGTCCTCGAACACGATGGCGAGCGCCATGCGCTGCGCCTTGGGCTTCGCAACGTCCGCCGCCGGCGGAACGGCAAGTTCTATTTTTTCACCGCCGATTGTTTTCGCGCTTCTTTCCGGATGCCTGCCGTCAACCAGGACATGGCCCGATTTCAGCCAGACCTGGAGGCGGTTGCGCGAAAACTGCGGGAACAATTTCGCCAGCGCGGTGTCTAGCCGCACTCCGGCGAGTTGCACGGGAAGCGCGGCTGAAAGGGCTGCGGCGGGCGCATCCTCCCATTCAAATTCGTCCACGGCAGTATAATTTTCGCCCATGAAACGCAGTTTACTTGCTCTTACCAGGATCCTGCTCGGCGCCTCGCTCTTCGCCATCGTCACGCTGAACGGCTGCAGCATGCTCAAGGAGAACGACGAAACCGCGGCATGGTCGGCCCAGAAACTCTATAGCGAATCCAAAGATGCAATGGCCGCTGGCGCCTGGGACAAGGCCGTCAAGTATCTGGAAAAGCTGGAGGCGCGCTATCCCTACGGGCGCTTCGCGCAGCAGGCGCAGCTCGATATCGCGTACGCCCACTGGAAGGCCGGCGAGCGCGCCCTGGCGATCGCGGCCGCGGATCGCTTCATCAAGCTGTACCCGAACCACGCCAACGTCGACTACGCCTATTACCTCAAGGGCCTGATCAACTTCAACGAGAACACGGGCCTACTCTCCTTGATCGACAATCCCGACCTGTCAGAGAGGGATTCGAAAGGCACGCACGAGTCCTTCGAGGCGTTCAAGGAGCTTGCGCTCCGCTTCCCGGACTCGAAGTACACCGAGGATGCGCAGGCGCGCATGCGCTTCCTGGTGAATTCGCTCGCCCAGTACGAAGTGCACGTGGCGCGCTACTACATGAAGCGCGGCGCCTTCGTCGCCGCCGTTAACCGCGCCCAGTTCGCGGTGCAGAACTATGCGCGCGCGCCGGCGCTGGAGGAAGCGGTGTTCATCATGGTCAAGGCCTACGATTCGCTCGGCATGACCGACCTGCGCGACGCAGCCGACCGGGTGATGCGGAAAAACTTCCCGGATAGCCGCTACCTCACCGGCAAGGCTGCCCGCAGCGCGACCTGGTGGAAGATCTGGGATCTGGACTGGTAACTAGATTCTGATCTTCTCGTCCGCGATGTAATTGCGGATCACGCTCTCGACGTCGGCATCCGGTTTGAAGCCCATCGCCAGCGCGCGCGGCGTACGAAAATTCACCGGCCAGGTCTTCACGATCGCCTGGATGCGCGCATCGGCCTTGTACACCACCCGCTTCGCCACCGCGTCGCCCGCGACCTTGCGCAGCGCTTGCACCATCTCGGCGACGCTCGCCGTGATCCCCGGCAGGTTCAGCCAGCGCTGGCTGCCCCAGGTCTCGGGCGGCAGTTCCCAGGCGTGGATGAACGCGTCGACCACACGCCCGGGCGAAAGCAGCCAGACGCCGGTCTCCGGCGCAACCGGGCATTCGGAAATCACGCCGTTCAGCGGTTCGCGGATAACGCCGCTCGCGAACGACGACGCCGCGGCGTTCGGCTTGCCCGCGCGCACCACGATCGTCGGCAGCCTGAGGGAGCGGCCGTCGAGGAATCCCTTGCGCGAATAATCCGAAATGAGGTATTCGCCGATCACCTTCTGCGCACCGTAGGACGTCTGCGGATTGGCGATGGTCGAATCATCGAGCACCGCCGGCAGGTCGCCGCCGAACGCGGCCACTGAACTGGTGTAGACGAGGCGCGGCGGCCTGGCACCGGCAGGAGAAATGCGGCGCATCTGCTCGAGCAGCGTTTCGATGCCCTTCAGGTTCACCCGCATGCCGAGATCGAAGTCCGCCTCGGCCGCGCCGCTCACGACCGCCGCGAGATGGAACACTGCGTCCGTGTCCGGCAGGCATACCCCGGCGATGGCCTTTTCGTCGGAGACATCCCCGGTCACCGCCTTTACCTTCTGCAGATTTTCAACACCAGAAGGAAATGCGCCATCCAGCAACGTGATCAGGGAAATCGACCTGCCGCCCAGCGTGCCGCGCGCGAGCAAGGTCCTGGCGAGCCTGAAGCCGAGAAAGCCGCCGCCGCCCGTGATGAGTATTTTCATGCCGGAATTCTAGCGAAGAACGCCTCGACGTCGGCGAGTTCGCGCGTCTGTTTCATCGGCGGGAGGCTGGCGCGGATGGTCCGGCCGTAGCTTTTCGTGTACAGGCGCGGATCGCACAGCACCAGGACGCCGCGGTCCTCCTCGTCCCGGATCAGCCGGCCGGCACCCTGCTTCAACTGGAGCACCGCCTGCGGCAGCTGAAATTCCATGAATGGATTGCCGCCCTCGGCGCGCAGCGCTTCGATGCGCGCGGACAGCACCGGGTCGTCGGGCGGGGCGAAGGGCAGCTTGTCGATCAGCACTACCGAGAGCGCCTCGCCGCGCACGTCCACACCCTCCCAGAATGAGGCGGCGCCGAGCAGCACCGCGTTGCGCAGGGTGCGAAAACGGACCAGCAGCTCGCTGCGCGAGCCGGTGCCTTGCACGAGAAGCGGATAGTCAATCCTGTCCTTGAGCAATTCGTGCGCGCGACGCAGCGCCCGGTGCGAGGTAAACAGCAGGAACGCGCGGCCGCGGCTGGCCTTGAGCACCGGCAATGCGGCCTCGACCACCGCCTCCGTGTACGCGGGGTCGTTCGGATCGGCCGGCAGCCCCTTGGGCGAATACAACAGCGCCTGGCGCCCGAAATCGAAAGGGCTGGGCCAGGTGCGCGCGACGGCCTCTTCGATTCCCAGTTCCTTCTTGAAGTGGGAAAAATCCTCGCCCATGGCAAGGGTGGCCGAAGTGAATATCCAGGCGCGCGGATGATCCAGCATCTGCTTGCGGAACAGCTCCGCGGGCACCAGTGGCGTGATGTGCAGTTGCAGCGATTGGCCGAAGACCTCGGTCCAGCGCACTTCGTTGGCGGTACCCTCTTCACGGATTCGCGCCAGCAGCGCCACCGCCTCGCCCGCGCGCCGCGCGCAGGCACCCAGGCCCTCGGAGCGTTCCGACTGTTCCGCGAGCGGCGCGCGCAGCGCGTCCAGCGCCTGACCCAGTTTCTGCAGCGCATCGGGAAATCCGGGTTCGCGCATCGCCTGCGTCCAACCGAGGCGAGTGCCCTCCTTCGAAAAGCACAGACGCAGGTCGCGCGCGGCCTTGTCCAGTTTCGATGCAATGCGCTCCAGTTCGGGCGACGCGCCGCCCGCGGCGCGCAGCTCGAGCCGGGCGTCGCGCGCGAGTTCGATCAGCTGCGCGCTCGACACCGTCTCGCCAAAGAACAGGCGCGCGGTCTCGGGCAGCTGGTGCGCCTCATCGAAGATCACCGTGTTGCACGACGGCAGCAGCTCGGAAATGCCTTCGTCGCGCAATGCCACGTCGGCGAAGAAAAGATGGTGGTTGACCACTACCACGTCGGCGGCGAGCGCATTCTTGCGCGCTCGCATCACGAAGCAGTCCTTGTATTTCGGGCAGTCCTGGCCGAGGCAGTTCTCGCGCGTCGAGGTGGCCTGTTGCCACACCGGCGCATCCTCCGGAACTTCGGCGAGATCGTCGCGGTCGCCGGTAATGGAGGTTGCGGCGAAATGCGCGATGCTGCGCAGCCGCACCACGTCCTCGCGCGATTCAAGGCGTCCCTCGGCACGCGCATTATCCAGGCGGTACAGGCAGACGTAGTTCGCCCGGCCCTTGAGCAATGCGGCCACTGAGCCCGATGCGAGCGCGTCGCGTACCGCTGGAAGGTCGCGGTCGTAGAGCTGGTTCTGCAGGGTCTTGGTGCCCGTGGAAACGATCAGCTTGCCGCCTGCGAGCAGCGCGGGGACGAGATAGGCAAAGGTTTTTCCGGTGCCGGTGCCCGCCTCGACCGCGAGCATGCTGCCCGACTCGATGGCCTCCAGGATCGCCTGCGCCATCTCGATCTGCTGCCCCCGCACGCGGTAGCCGCCAACCTTCGCGGCGAGCGGACCGTCCGCTGCGAATACGCGTTGCAACGCGTTCAGTTCCGAATCTCCTCGACCCTCACCCAGATGCGCCGGCTTTCGCTGGTGCGCAACTCCCGCGCCGACAGGATGCCGCGCTCGCCGCTGGCGCTCGCCCCGCCCGTGCCGCCGAGTTCGATCCACTCCCCGAGCGGGCCGCTCACCGTACTGACGGCGCGCTCGGCCTGAATCGCATCCGGTTCGCCGGAGGCGAACCTCTGGCGCTGCGGGGCGATTTCCAGGAACACGGTCGACCCGGACAGGCGCGGCACGACATCGAACCCGGTTGCGGTCTTCTGCACCACGGTACTGTCGGAGATCACCGTGCCGCCCGGAGTGCGCACGACCTGGTGCTGGCGCAGCGGCCGCGACTCGCCGGTGGCGATGACCGCGCGCCCGCCTTCGAGGACCTGGACGCGCTGGTCGACGCGGTCCTCGCGCAAAGCGCGGGTGTCGTCGATACGCGCCTCGACGCGCGAGCCGCGGCTCGAAACCGTGCCGCCCGCCTCCACCCCGCTGCGCGTTCCCTCACCCAGGGAGTCGAAGCGCACGGAGATGACCAGACGCCTTGCCGGCGTGTCGATCGCAGCGAGCGCCGTACGGATGTCTGCGAGATTGCGCGCGCTCGTGCGCACGATCAGCTGATTCGACTGGCCCGACATCACCCCGCCAGGCTCCAGCAAAGGCCGCAGGACCGGGAGCACCTGCTCGACCGTGCGATGCCTGAGCGGGATCACTTGCAGGGTATCTTGCGCGAGCACCGCTGGAGCGGCCAGGCAAAGGAGCAGCAGGAAACGCTTCGTAAAGCTCTTAACACTGGCCATTTGTTAGTGGTTGCTCTCAGCAGTAATATGCACTATATTACTTTAGTTATGGTACGCAATATACTGTTTTATAGTACTTTTATTCTCCTTATTTCAGGCTGTGCGTCATTCGATGGAGTGCTGATTGCGCCCGCACCAGCCCCTGCAGCGGAAGCCATCGTACCGCCCGCTGCGGCGGCTCCGCCACGTGCGGAGCGCTCGGAAGCGTTGCTGCGGGCGCTGCTCGCTCTGGGACTCGACTATCGGCACGGCGGCAATACACCGGTCACCGGATTCGACTGCAGCGGACTGGTTGCGCATGTGTATCTCGAAGCCTGGAACGTGCGCCTGCCCCGCAATACGGGCGCGCAGAGCGAGGCCGGGACGCCGGTGAGTCTAGCGGAACTGCAGGCGGGCGATCTCGTGTTCTACGACACGCAGAAGCGCCCGTATTCGCACGTTGGCATCTATCTTGGCGACGGCAAGTTCGTGCACGCGCCCAAGTCCGGCGCGCAGGTGCGCATCGAGTCGCTGAAGAGCGCTTACTGGTCGCAACGCTATAACGGCGCAAGGCGAATCGAACCTTCGTTTTGACAAATGGTAGTGAGAAGCATCATCATTTAGTTTTACCTGCCTGAATGAATCCAAGTGACTGTTATTAAAAATACTTTCCTGGTCTGCGGCCTGCTTGTTTCCGCGACTGTCGCAGCGCAGGACAACAAAGTGGTGAATCTGTATTCCTCGCGCCACTACCAGACCGACGAGGCGCTGTACGGCAACTTCACCAGACAGACCGGCATCCGCGTCAATCGCATCGAGGCCGGCGAAGACGCGCTGATCGAGCGCGTGCGCAACGAGGGCGAGCGCAGCCCCGCGGACGTGCTGGTCACGGTGGATGCAGGCCGCCTCTGGCGCGCCGAACAACTCGGCCTGTTCCAGCCGGTGAAATCGGCGCTGCTCGACGCGCGCATTCCGGCGAGCCTGCGCGAGCCTGACGGCCTGTGGTACAGCTTCTCGCTGCGCGCGCGCCTGATCGCCTACAACAAGTCCAGGGTAAAGCCCTCGGAAATTCCCGACTACGAGTCGCTCGCCGAGCCGAAGTGGAAAGGCCGCATCTGCATGCGCTCCTCGACCAACATGTACAACCTGTCGCTGATGGGCGCGCTCGTCGAGCACCTGGGCGAGCAGAAGGCCGAGCAGTGGGCGAGGTCCGTGAAGGCCAACCTGGCGCGCGATCCCAGGGGCGGCGACACCGACCAGCTGAAAAGCGTGGCCGCGGGCGAATGCGACGTCACGCTCAGCAACCAGTACTACTACGCGCGCCTGATGCGCTCGGACAAGGCGGACGAGCGCGAGATCGCCGCAAAGCTGGGCGTGGTGTTCCCGAACCAGGCGAGTTGGGGCGCGCACATCAACATCTCGGGCGCCGGTGTGATGAAACACGCACCGAACCGCCAGGCGGCGGTGAAGTTCCTCGAATACCTTGCGAGCGACGAGGCGCAGCGCTATTTCGCCGACGGCAACAACGAGTGGCCCGTGGTGGCGGGCGTGAAACCCGACAACCCGGTGCTGAAGCTTTTCGGCAGCTTCAAGCAGGACGCGATCAACGTGGCGATACTCGGCCGCAACCAGCCGGTGGCGCAGAAGATCTACGACCGGGTGGCCTGGAAATAGCGCTTCAGAACGATCAGCACCGGCACCAGGCCGATCGCGACGATCACCAGCGACGGCACGGCGGCTTCCCCGAGGCGCTCGTCCTTCGCCAGGTTGTAGGCCTCGATTGCAAGCGTGTCGAAATTGAAGGGGCGCAGGGCGAAAGTCGCCGGCAGTTCCTTCATCACGTCCACGAACAGGAGCAGCGCCGCGCTCGCCAGGCTGGAGGCGAGCAGCGGCCCGTGCACGCGCACGAGCGTCCCCGCGGGCGTCGCGCCGAGGCTGCGCGCCGCGTCATCCATGCGCGGCGTCACCTTCGCCAGTCCCGCCTCCACAGTCTGCAGCGCCACGGCGAGGAAGCGCACCAGGTACGCGTACACCAGCGCGACGATGGTCCCGGTCAGCAGCAGGCCGGGCTTGACGCCGAACGCCGTTTCGATCCCGCCCGCGATCCAGTTGTCGAGCCGACCGAGCGGCACCAGCACCCCGATCGCGATCACCGCGCCCGGAATCGCGTAACCGAGCGCGGCAGTGCGGTTGGCCCATGCAACCGCAGATGCAGCGCGGCCGCGCGAAAGACGCGCGGCATACGCCATGGCGGTCGCGAGCAGCACGCCCGCCACGGCCGCGATCCCTGCCAGCAGGAAGCTGTTGCCGACAAGCGCCAGCAGGCGCGCACCGACGGGAAAACCCGTACGCGCCCCCATGTCGGACCAGGCCAGATGGAACAGCAGGCCCGAGGGCAGCGCAAAGCCGAGCAACACCGGCGCGGCGCAGGCCGCGAATGCCGACACAGCGGCCGCTCCCGCGAGACGCTGCGGCGGCGAGGGCTTGCCCATCGTGCTCGCGAAAGCGGCGCGGCCACGGTTGGCGCGCTCCAGCGCGAGGACCACGAAAACGAACGCGAGCAGGCAGACCGACAACTGGCCGGCCGCGGCTGTGTCGCCCATGGACAGCCAGGCCTTGAATATTCCCGTGGTGAAAACTTCGAGCGCAAAGTACGAAACGGTGCCGAAGTCGGCGAGCGTCTCCATCAGCGCGAGCGCGGCGCCGGCGGCGACCGCAGGCCGCGCGATCGGCAGCGCAACGCGCCAGAAACTGCCCCAGGCCGAATAGCCGGCGAGGCGGCCCGCTTCCAGCGCACTGCGCGAGACGTCGAGGAACGCAGTACGCGCGAGCAGGTAGACATAGGGGTAGAGCGCGAACGAAAGCATCGCCGCCGCCCCCGGGATCGAGCGGATCTCTGGAAACCAGTATTCGCGCGCCTGCCAGCCGGTCGCTGCGCGAAGCGCCGTCTGCACCGATCCGGTGAATTGCAGCCAATCGGTGTAAGCGTAGGCCATGACGTAGGCCGGCATCGCGAGCGGCAGGACCAGGGCCCATTCGAGCACGCGCTGGCCGGGAAAACGGTAGGCGGTCACCAGCCATGCGGACAGCACGCCGATCGAAAGCACGCCTGCGGCGACGCACGCGACCAGCAACGCGGTGTTCAGGACGTAGTCGCCAAGCAGGGTGCCCGCCAGGTGCGCCCAGGTGTCGCTCGCCGGGCCGAGTACGCTCGACACGACCGCCAGGATGGGCAGGAGGATCAACGCAGCGGCCCCGAGGGAGATCACGCCCAGAAATCCAACTCTTTGAAAATAAAGCACTCCTGATTCTAACAAGAATTATTCTTGTTAGAATAGCGGCCATGCAAGCGCTGCTCGACATCCAGGACCTGCACCACTCCTATGAGGGGAAACCCAGCCGGCACGAGGCCGTGCGCGGGGTGTCGTTCTCGCTCGAGCGCGGCACGATCGGCTGCCTGCTAGGCCCCAGCGGCTGCGGCAAGACCACCGTGCTTCGCTGCATCGCGGGGTTCGAGACGCCTAGCGCCGGCCGCATCCTGTTGAACGGCATTGTGGTCTCCTCGGTCGAAATCAGCCTGCCGCCGGAGAAGCGCCGCATCGGCATGGTGTTCCAGGAACACGCGCTGTTTCCGCACTTGACGGCCGCACGCAATATATCTTTTTGTTTTTCAAATAAAAAAGAAACCCAAAGTCGCGTGCAGGAACTGGCCGAACTCACCGGCATCACGGAACTCCTTGAAAAATATCCGCACGAGCTCTCCGGCGGCCAGCAGCAGCGCGTTGCGCTCGCACGCGCCCTTGCGCCGCGCCCGGACCTGCTGCTGCTCGACGAACCGTTCTCCAATCTC
>SHXL01000045.1 GCA_009693345.1 Betaproteobacteria bacterium | reverse complement strand
TTCAGGTCGGTCTCGAACAGGCCTTTGAAGAATTTTTCCGCAGTGACTTTGCGTTTTCCGCCTCTTCCGGAAATAATCAAAGTCGCACCCAACGCGACCGCACAGGCAGGATATTCCGCAGCCGGATCGGCGAGCGCGAGGCTGCCGCCGATCGTGCCGCGGTTGCGGATCGCGGCGTGGGCGATGTGCGGCACGGCCTGCGCCAGCAGGGGAATATATTTTTTTATATCAGGAGATTTTTCTATTCCGGCATGCGTGACAAGCGCGCCTATCCTCACAACGCCATTCAAGACGTTTATTTCTGAAAGACCCGGCAATCCGGTGATATCCACGAGCAGCTCGGGCGAGGACAGCCGCATGTTGAGCGACGGAATCAGGCTCTGGCCGCCGGCGAGAACCTTCGCATCCGGGTTCTGCAGCAGATCGAGCGCTTCCGCCAGCGAAGTTGGCTTCGCATAGGCAAAGGCAGGCGCCTTCATTTCTTCTTCCTTGCCTTGCGCTCGGGCCAGATGCCCATGTCTTCCAGCTTGTCCATCGACTCGCTGGTGAACTCTGCGCTGGGCGCGTTGCCGCCGATGACGAACATCAGGATCGAATGCTTGTTCTTCGGCCCCCTGGTCACGTTCATGAAGCGGCGGGAGGCACCCGGCGGAAAGGAAATGACGTCGAGCGGTTTCAGGTCCACGTGCTCGAGGCGCCCCTTCTCGTTCTGCCAGCTGGCGCGCCAAGTGCCGGTCATGGCGATGAAGGTCTCGTTGGTGTCGTGGTTGTGCAGCATCGGCCCCCTGCCCGGCAGCGCGCGGCAGTAGCCGAGATTGAAGCCTTCCCGGATCTTGATCGCCGCGAGCCGCGAGGCCTCGGCACCTACCGGCGATTGCTTGCCGCCGCGCTCGGTTTTCGGCGGCTGGAAGCCGATCACGTTGTAGAGGATGCGCTCGCAGCCCGGCATCCTGCTGTCGGGCAGCCCGCCATCGAATCCCTTCAGCCTGGAGAAGCGCGCCACGCGCTTCATCATCTCGTTGCGCCGTACACCGCGGCGCAGCAGCGTTTCACGATATGGCATGTCATTCCCCCCCGGTAGAGATGGTAGCTTAGGAAGATGATAAAGCGGAGCGTGGGATTGCTGGGATTGGGCATCATGGGCTCGGCCATGGCGGGGAATCTGCTGCGTGCCGGGTTCTCGGTCATAGGCTACGACCCGGTGGCGGCCTGCCGGGCGCACCATCGAAAGGCCGGCGGCATCGTCGCGAAGACTGCCGGCGACGTCGCCGGGTCTGCGAATATCGTGATTGCCTCGCTGCCGTCCGCCAAGGCTTTGCTTGAAGTTGCAGATCAGATAGCAAAAGCAGGACGAACCAGGCAGATCGTCATCGAAACCAGCACCCTGCCGATCCTCGTCAAGGAAGCGGCGCGCAAGCGCCTCGCCGGCGCCGGCATCACGCTGCTCGACTGCCCGCTGAGCGGCACCGGCGCCCAGGCCCGGATCAAGGACCTGATCGTCTATGCAAGCGGGGACCGCACCGCTTTCAAGAAGACCAATCCGGTCCTGAAGGGTTTCTCGCGCGGCCACTACTACGTCGGCAGGTTCGGCAACGGCTCGAAAATGAAATACGCCGCCAACCTGCTGGTCGCGATCCACAACATTTCCACGGCCGAAGCCGTGATCCTCGCGCGCCGCTCGGGCCTCGATCCCGCGCTCGCGGTAAAGGTCCTCGGCGACGGCGCCGGATCCTCGCGCATGCTGCAGGTGCGCGGGCCGCTGATGGTGAGGCGGTCCTACCTGCCCGCCACGGTGACGAACGACATCTGGCGCAAGGACATGCAGATCATCGGCGAGTTCGTGCGCCGCCTGAAGAGCCCGGCGCCCCTCTTCAACGCGACCAAGGCGATCTACCGCGCGGCCCTCGCCCGCGGCTACGGCAAGGCGGACACCGCCGCGGTCTGCGCGGTGCTCGAGCGGCAGGCGCGTAAACTCAAGCGATCGATGCGCAAATAATCAGGGGGATCCAATGAGCGACGCACCGCAGGTTTCCAAGGACGAGCAGAACTGGGCGATGATCTGCCACCTGTCGGCCCTTGCGGGCTTCCTGGTCCCGTTCGGCAACATCTTCGGCCCGCTAATCGTCTGGCTGCTGAAACGGGCCGAGTTCCCCATGGTCGAGGTTCACGGCAAGGAGGCGCTCAACTTCCAGATCACCGTCGCGATTGCCGTCGCGATCTGCATCCCGCTGATTTTCGTCCTGATCGGCATCCCGCTGATGTTCATCATCGGCATCGGCGCCCTCATCATGACCGTCATTGCGGCGGTCAAGGTTTCTAACGGCAATTTCGACTACCGGTATCCGCTGAGCATCCGTCTGCTGAAGTAACGGTTCGCCCGCGGGCCGGCTGGCGCCGGGCCTAGCCGCCCTTCAAGGCGCTGTTCACGCGCGGCATCACCTGCTCGGCCATCAACTGCATCGAGCGCTTGCCGAGCGCCGGGTCGAGCCAGTCGTGGCAGGGATAGAGCAGCGTGCCGAAGTCGCCGGTCTTCTCGCGGAACGCGAGGATCTGGTCCACCACGCTGTTCACCGTTCCCGCGATCACGAGCTTGCGGGTGACGTAGTCGGGCGTGATTTCGCTGTCGGGCTGGTTCTGGTCCACCTTGAAGAGGTTCGAGCGGCCGCCGAACCCGACCAGCTTGCGCACCAGCTGCTTGAAGTAGAAGTGGTACGGCCCCTCCGGCGAGCGGCCATAGCGCTCGGCGACCTTATCGTCGTCCGCGACGAAGATGGATTTCGCGACGCGCCAATCCGCCGTGCTGGGTGTTTTATTTACTGCAATACATCCTTCCTGATAACGCGGCCAATGGGACGCCACCCATTCCGGCAGCAGGAAGTTGGCCGAGATCGGCGTCCAGCCGCGCTTCGCGGCCTCGGTCACACCCTTCGAGTGCGGCGCCACCGCGGTCACCACGATCGGCGGATGCGGCATCTGGTAGGGCTTAATGATCGTCCCTTGCCCGATCTCCGGGATCATTGTTTTTCCCGTCGTTACTTCAAAAAAATTTCCCTTGAGGTTGTAAGGACCCTCGCCCTTCCAGATGTCGAGCACCATGTTGATGGATTCGAGGAAGATCGCGTTGCGGTCCTTCTGATAGTTGCCGAACACCTCGGCATCCGACATCAGCCCGCCGGGGCTGATGCCCATGATGAAGCGCCCCTTGAGCATGTGGTCGAGCATCGCCACCTGCGCCGCGATCGCCGCCGGGTGGCTGTTGGGCATGTTCACGGTGCCGCTGCCGAGAACGATGTTCTTCGTCTCGTACGCGAGACTTGCCAGGAACATCAGGCAGGAGGTGACGTTCTCCGCGAGGTCGGTGACGTGCTCGCCGACGAGCGCCTCCACGTAGCCCAGCCGGTCGGCGAGCAGGATCGCCTCGCGGTCCTCCGGCAGCGTCGCCGACGGGCTGCGCCCGGGCGGATGCAGCGGCATCATGAATGTTCCAAGCTTCATTGCCTGTCTCCGTTGTTTACGATCTCTATATTTCCGCTACGGGCCGACCTGAACACGGCCTCGAGCGCCGAGATGTTCGCGCTCATCTGTTCCTGCGGCACCGGGTACGGCGCGCGGCCGGCGGCGGCATCGGCGAACGCTTCCAGGTTCGCGAGCACCGCGTTCGCGGGCGGATACTCCCTGACCGTCTTTTCCCGGTTTCTTGAATTGACGGTCAAGACCCAGCCCTGCGGCGCCTCGGGATGCGCCTTGTCGCGCACGTCGGCCCAGCCCTTGCTGCCGTAAACCGCGAAACGTCCCTCGAACGGCGTGGCGAGGATCGCGCTGATGAGGGAATTTCCGCCCGACCGGTGGCCCACCAGGAGGCCGAGCGTATCGCCGTTTTTCAGCCCGCTTCCCAGCTGGCGGACGCGTACGCAGACACTCTCCGCGGGCCCGAGCAGGCCGACGGACAAATCGAGCAGGTGGACTCCCGTGGCGGTCATGGGCCCGGCCGGCGCTTCCTTCTCGGAGAGCCGCCAGTTGTCCGCCGCCATCGACACGAACTTGTCCTGGCTGAAATTCGCCTCGACCTGCAGCAAGGTGCCAAGTTCGCCGGCGGCTGCCATCCGAAACAGCTCGACGATCGGCGGCTCGAAGCGCTTTTCATGGCCGACGGCGAGCGCCACTCCGTTCGCGTTGCAAGCCGCCACTGCCTTCAGCACGTCGGCGCGGCTAAGCGAGAGCGGCTTCTCGCAGAACACGTGCTTCTTCGCGTTCGCCGCTTGCACGATCTGTTCGCAGTGCTGGGAGTGAGGCGTGCAAAGGATTACCGCCTGCACTGCGGGGTCATTGATCGCCGCGCTGAAGTCAGTTGTGAAAGTGGTCCCGAGTTCCGCCGCAACCTGTCCGGCTGCGGGACTGAGATCGACGCATTTCACCAGGGAAAGTTTCGAATTCCCCTTCAATAGGCCGGCAATGGTCCGGCCCCACCAGCCCAGGCCGATGATCGCTGCCTTCAGCATCAGTCGACCGTCGCCCCCGACTCCTTCGCCGCCTTGCCCCAGCGCACGGTCTCGGCGGCGACATATTCCGCGAATGCGGCCGGCGACGCGCTGATCACGACATCGATGCCGCTCTTCGACAGGCGCTCGGCCACGTCGGGAGTCTTCATCGTCTGCAGCATCACTGCGTACAGGCGGTCCACGATGTCCCTGGGCGTGCCGGCGGGAACGAAGATGCCCTGCCAGGAGCCGGAGGTGGAGTCGGGATATCCCGACTCCACCATTGTCGGCACGTTCGGCAACTGCTCCAGGCGCTTGCCGCTGACCACGGCGAGCGCCTTCAGCCGGCCGCCCTTGACGTGGCCCAGCACCGAGGACACCGTGCTGAACATCATGTGGGTTTCGCCCGCGATAAGTCCGGTTGCCGCCGGACCCGCGCCGCCCTTGTAGGGCACGTGCACCATGTCCAGCCCCTCGGCCTTCTTGACGAGCTCCATCTCCAGGCGATTCTGGCTGCCGCTGCCCGGAGAGGCGAAGTTGAGCTTGCCCGGGTTGGCCTTGGCGTAGGCGATCATTTCCTTGACCGTATTCGGCGCAAACGTCGGATGCGCGACGAGCGCGCCCGGCACGTCCACCACCTGCGTCACGGCAATGAAATCCTTCATCGGATTCACCGCGAGGCTGCGGAAGATGCCGGGGTTGATCGCCACGGTACCCACGTTGCCAAGGTAAATTGTGTAGCCGTCCGGCGCCGCGCGCGCCGCCGCTTCCAGTCCGACGTTGCCCGAGGCACCGGCGCGGTTCTCGATCACGATCGTCTGGCCGAGCAATTCGCCCAGCCGGTTTTGAAAGATGCGGCCGACGGTATCGGAAGCGCCGCCCGGCGCGAACGGGATGATCATTTTCACGGGCTTGCTGGGGTAGCCTTGCGAAAACACGAGGCTTGGAATCAGAGCGAGCAGAACGGCAAGCAGTTTCATACTTCCTCCGAAGTGATGGGCAGCGGCACCGCCCGCTTCAGTTTCGCGGACAAATCAAAAGCCTTGGTCAGCATCAACCGGTTGTGCGCTTCCGCCGCGGTTGCATGCTGGGTCGCGTGCCCCATGGATACCCGGTTCAGCCATTGCTCGGTCTCGTCGCGCATCGGGCCGCGCAGCTCGCCCAGCGCCATGTCGCCCGGCGGGTAGCTGCCGAGGAAATCCACGCGCCGCCCGGCGTCGGGCGCATAGCCTTCGCTCTGCGATTTATCGGTCGCGAGCACGATGTCGCGGTGCGTGTCGTCGATCGTGAGCACGCCCTCGGTGCCGTTGATGCCGACTTCCAAGCTGTAGACCGCTCCCGGCCACACCACCGGCAGCGCCCAGGAGATGGACGCGTGGTAGATGCTGCCGTCCTCGAAGGTGATCATTCCCGCGGTCGCGTCGATGCCCTTGCAGATGGGGCCCAGCGCCTTGTCGATCGAGCGGGCGTAGATCTCCACCGGGCGCTTCGCTTCCATCATCCACATCACGATGTCGAGCGCGTGCGTGCCGGAAATCACCATCGGCGAGATTTTCGACGGATCGCTGGTGCGGCGGTAGTTATCCAGCGCCACCAGGCGGTTCATGAAGGCGCGCGAGGTCACCAGGGTGACGTCGCCCAGCTGGCCGGTGCGCACCTTCTCCTTGGCCGTGAGCCAGCGGCGGCGGAAACGCTGCGTGTAGCCGACCACGGCGTCGACCTTTGATTTCTGAATTGCTTTCAGTACACGTTCGGAGTCTTTCAATTCCGTAGCAAGAGGCTTTTCAATCATCAAGCTCAGGTTTCGCTCCACCGCCGCAAGAATCGGCTCGACGTGCAGATGCTCGTCGGTGGCAATGATCGCGGCGGTGACTTCCGGCCTTTTCAGCAGCTCGTTGAAATCGGCGGTTACGAAATCGGCCTGGGTCTTTTCCTTCAAAAGAGAAAGCCTTTCGGGCTTGAGGTCCGCAACCCCGATGAAATCCACCATGGGATGCCGCGCGGCGACCTCGCCGCGGAACAACCCGACGCGGCCCGCCCCGATGATCGCGAGGCCGATGCGCTTAGGCTGCTTTTTCAAGCGATTTCCCTTTGGCAGATTTCAAAGGCAAATCGACAGGCAGGTTCCTCTCCGCCGACAGGTCGGCGGCGATGTAGACCTCCATCACCATGCGCGCATGTTCGGGCGCCACCATCACCGGCCTGTCATAGGCCACGGCTTCCAGGAAATGCACGGTCTCGGCCGCCATCGGCCCGGCATAGGTGTGCTCGACGAACTCGCCCGGCATGGTCGACATCGGCAATTGCATGCCGGTCTTCATCGTATTCAGGACGACATCCTTGTGGGAATCGTCCACGAGAAGGGCACCCTCCGTGCCCACCATCTCGATCCAGGTGGTGGAGAAATTCGGGTAGCCGGGCGGCAGCGTCCAGCCGCCGCCGACCACGAAGGACAGGCCGGAATCCATGGTGACCATGATCCACTGCGTATCGGCGATCGGCGCCCCGGTGCTCGCCTGCATCACGCCGTAATTGGTCTGCGAATACACGCGCGCCGGCCTGGCCGGCTCCAGGCACCAGAGCACGAAATCCAGGTCATGCGTCGATTCCATCGCCGCGGGCGAAAGCTTGATGCGCCCGCTGATCTTCTTGCCCAGGCTGCGCGTGATGTGGCGGCTGACCAGGGCGCTCACCGGCTTGCCGATGGTGCCGTCGCGGATCGACTTGCGCACGTAGGCGAACTTCGGGTTGAAGCGCTGCGAGTACCCGATCGTGAATTTAAGTTTATTTTTTTGGGATAAACCGATCAACTGATCCGCTTCCGCAAGCTCCAGCGCGATCGGTTTCTCGAGAAACACGTGCTTGCCAGCGGCGAGAAAATCGCGCGCCATCGGGAAATGGGTGTCTTCGGGCGTGGCGGAGATGAAGACCGCTTCGATGTCCTTCTTTTCAAGAAGCTTCCTGTAATCCGCAACGGCGCTCGACGCCCCGATCTTGCGCGCAATTTCCTCAAGCCGCTCCGCGCGGACTTCTGCGAGATGCAAACTCTTCACCAACGGATGCGCGGCGCAGGTTTCGGCGCGGATTCCGCCGCACCAGCCCGTGCCGACGATGGCCACGCCGACCTGCTTCATAATATTCGCCTTCCTCCAAACGACAATAATACGCGAGCCCGCATGCAAACGATAGACATCCACGCCCACTGGTATCCCGAAGAATGGCTGAACCTCTTCGAGAAGGACGGCCCGAAGGAAGGCGCGACGCTGGAGCGCACCGCGAAGGGCTACACGGTCCGCACCGAGCGGATTGTGAACTCGTTCACCGACGAGTTCGTCAGCCTCGATCTGCGCCTGCAAGGCATGCGCCGCCAGGGCGTGGACCTGCAGGCGCTGTCGCTCACCGCGCCGATGGTGAACTGGGCGTCCGCCGGCCTGGGCCTCGCGCTGTCGCAGGCCTACAACGATGCGGCGAGCGCGGCGCACCTACGCCATCCCGATAAATTTGTCGGCCTCGCCATCCTGCCCATGCAGGCGCCGGAACTTGCGCTGAAGGAACTGGAGCGCTGCGCGAAACTGCCCGGCATGCGCGGCCTCTACATCGCCACCAACATCAACGGCGCCGACCTGGACGAAAAGCGCTTCTGGGACGTCTACGCGAAGGCGGAGGAGCTGGGCTGGACGATGTACCTGCATCCGGTGGATACCATCGGCCGCGAGCGCACCACGCGCTACTACCTGAAAAACCTCCTCGGCAATCCCTACGACACCGGCGTCGCCGCCGCGAGCCTCATCTTCGGCGGCGTCATGGACGCGTTTCCGAAACTCGAAGTCAACCTGCCGCACGCCGGCGGCACCTTCCCCTGGCTGATCGGGCGCCTCGACCACGGCACGAAGATTCGCCCGGAACTGAAGCACATGAAGCGCATGCCGAGCGATTACCTGCGTCGCTTCAGCTACGACACCATCGGGCACGACGACCGCATCAACTCGAACCTCGTGCGCCTGGTCGGCGCCGACCGCGTGCTGCTCGGCACCGACTACTGCTTCGACATGGGCCTCACCGACCCGGTCGCCACAGTTGAGCGCCTGAATTTTCTTTCTGTTGAAGAAAAAAATCTCATCAAGGGCGGCACCGCCGCACGGCTGCTGCGGTTGACCTAGTTGTCTACCATCGCGACCACCTGGATCTCGACCAGCTGCTCAGGCTCGCCCAGTTCGAGCACGGCCATGTTGGTGGTTGCGGGCTTGTGCTTGTACGGGGCAAAGTAGGAGTTCACCGCCGCGCTCGACCTGCCGATGTCGCCCATGCGCGGGCGCGTGCGGAAGATGAACACGTGCACCACGTCTTTGGGCGAGGCGCCCGCCGCTTTCAATGTCTCCATGATGCCGTCCATCGTGCGGCGCACCTGCGCCTCGAGGTCGTTGCTCAGGTACTGCAGCACCTGCTCGCGCTTGTGCGGATGGTCGTGGTACACGGGCAGCGCCGTGCCGCCCGCGAGCCATAGCATCTTCCCGCTCTTGACCTTGATCGCGGGCGAGAACGGCATGAACACCGACTTGTCGTAGTTCGGGTGGTGGATGATCTCGAGGTTGTCGCCGCTCTGCGCGAGCGCGGGTGCGGCAGCCAGCATCAGCGCCGCGAGAAAAATCGCTTTCTTCATGGTCCTCTCCTTGGGGTTGGGGATTTGCCCCCCCGAATGTACCCCCAATATTCGGCGCAGCCGGCCTCAGAGGATCTCGAAAACGTCGTAGATCACGGCGCCCGGCGCGCGGCGGCCGACGCCGACGCCCACGATCCGGTTTATCCAGTCGTATTTCCGCGACGCGGTCTCGAACACGAGCCCGGTTCGCAGGTAGTACTCGTGCGGCGGCACCTGCTCGCCGCTGGCGATGCGCTGCATGACTTCCGGTGGCCCGTGCCTGACGCCGCGATAGACGATCAGGAGCGTCTCACCGTCGTCCAGCTTCAGCACGAGGCGCACGTCGGGCCGAAGCGCGCCGTCTGCGCCGCCCAGCAGCAGATCCATGCCGCCGGCCACGACCTCGGCCTCGACCTTGGGTCCCTTGAAGTGGCCCTTGTCGAGGCGGTCAAGCCGGCGCTGGCCCAGCGGCGAGCCGCCCAGCATGTGGCTGCCGGTGACCTCGATCCTGAGCTCGCCAAGGTAGGTCGACTTGAGTTCGGGCATCTCAGGTTTTCTTCGGCGACCAGCCATACGCCTTGGCGCAGGCGCCGCCCATCAGCATCGCCTTTTCATCGTTGCCCAGGCGGTCGGTGAGGCGGAAGGGCTCGACGGCCTGTTCGTAGTTGACCACCGCGAAGGCGCGCGTCCAGTCGGTGCCCCACAGGCAACGTTGAAAACCCCAGGCGTCGAAGACGCGGGCGAGCGGCTCCCAGATATCCGGGAAAGGATAAGGTTTCTGCGACAGCGTGCACGCGCCGCTCACCTTGATCACCACGTTCTTGCGCTTGGCGAGGTCCAACACCTTCGGCAAGTCGGCCCAGGGCTGCGGCGACAGGGCGTCCGGCGTGCGGGGCTGCATGATGCCCAGGTGGTCGAGGATAAATCGCGTGTCGGGGTGGCGGTCGATCAGCGCCGTGCCCGCCTCGAGGTTGCCCCAGCACAGCATGTTGACCGGAAAGTCGTGCCGCACGGCTTCGCGCAGGATGCGGTCGATGCCCGGGTGGTTCGGGTCGTTCTTGCGCTCCTTCGTCATCATGATGCGGATGCCGACCGCGCCCGGCGTCTTCTTCCAGTCGGCGATGACGTCGGCCACCGCCGCATTCTCCGGGTCGACCGGCTTGACGAGGCCGAACCGGCCGGGATGGGCGCGCTGCACTTCCACCGCATAGCTGGCGTCGTACTGGTACATGGAGAAGGAGGAGATGAAGATCGCGCCGTCGACGCCGACCTTGTCCATCGCCACCGCCATCTCGTCGCCCGTGACGTGGGCAGGCCAATTCGGCACGCTGTCCCAGGGCCGTTGCGGCGTGTTCGCCTCATAGACGTGGACTTGGGAATCGATGATCGCCATCGCGGAAACTCCTCTGTGTTAAGCGGTTTCCCGGGTTTGCAGCAGGGCGCGCATCACTCCGGATTGATGCCGGCTTCGCGGAAACCGCGCCCCCAGGCATCGAGCTGGCGCTTGATGAACGCATCGAGCTCCGCCGGCGTCGAGCCGGCGAGCGCGAAGCCGTGGCGGTCGATCTGCTCGCGGATCTGGGGGCGGGCGATGATCGCGTTCAGTTCCTTCGAGAGCCGTTGCGCGATGTCGGCCGGCATCTTCGCGGGCCCCCACAGGCCGGCGAAGAACTCGACGTTGATCGGCGGCATCCCGGCTTCGATGGTCGTGGGGACCTCCGGCAGGAGGGGCCAGCGCTGCGGCAGCGTCGTCGCCAGCACTTTCAGGCGCCCGTCCTTGATGTGCCCGAGGCTGCTGGTCGGCGTCGCGAACACGGCGTGCACGGTTCCGCCGAGGATGTCGGCCACCGAGGGCACTTCGCCCTTGTACGGCACGCGCAGCATGTCGACGTTCGCCGTCTTCACGATCTGCGCATAGGCGAGCTGGCTCGCGCCGCTGTAGGTGGCGAAATTGAGCTTGCCCGGATTGGCGCGGGCGTACTGGACGAACTCCTGGAAGTTGTTCACCCGCAGGTTGGGCGTGACGACGAGCAGGAAGGTATAGCGGCCGACGAGCGAGACCGGCGTGAACACGCTCACCGGGTCGTAGGGCGGATTCTTCTGCAGCAGCGGCACCTGCAGCATCGCGGTGTTCGTCGCGATGAAGAGCGTATGGCCGTCCGGCGGCGCCTGCATCACCGCCGCGGCGGCGATGGCGCCGTCCGCACCGGTGCGGTTCTCCACCACGAAGGGCTGTCCCATCGATTCGGTCAGGGCCTGGGCGAGCACGCGGGCGACGAGGTCGGTCGAGCCGCCCGCGGGGAAGTGGATCACGATGCGCACCGGCTTGGACGGGTACTGCGCCGGCGCGGCGCTCGAGAGCAGGGATGCGGCAAAGGCGAGCAGGAGTCTTTTCATGGGCGTTAGTCTACTTCCAAGTCCTCCGCGGATCGCCGCAGGCGATGATACGATTACCACAACCGCGGGCGGCTGGCCCGGGATCCCTAGGGGGGAACGAAAATGAATCTCAAACGGGCCTTGTATATCGCTTTGGCCGTGATTGGTTTTGCGTCGCCGTCGTACGCCCAGAAGGCGGCGGTCGCCATCGACAACGACGACATCGGCGGCGTGGTGCGCGGCCCGCGCGGGCCCGAAGCCGGCGTCTGGGTTATCGCGGAAACGACCGAGCTGCCCACGAAATTCACCAAGATCGTCGTCACCGACGACCAGGGCCGCTACGTGATCCCCGACCTGCCGCTGAACGTGAACTACCAAGTCTGGGTCCGCGGCTACGGCCTCGTGGATTCGCCCAGGCAGCACGCCAAACCGGGGCAGATCGTCAATCTCACGGCCGTGCCGGCGCCGGATGCGCGCTCGGCGGCCCAATACTATCCGGCGATCTACTGGTACTCGATGCTGAAGATTCCGCCGGCGAAGGATTTCGGCGGCAGCACCGGCATCCCCAAGGAAGTCACCCAGGACCTGTGGCGCCGGCGCATGAGCAACACCGATTGCATCGGCTGCCACCAGCTGGGCCAGGAATCCACGCGCACGATCCCGGCCGCGCTCGGCGAATTCAAGTCGGGCGCGGAAGCCTGGGGGCGCCGCGTCGCCTCCGGGCAAACCGGCGCGTTCATGATCGACCGCATCGCCAAGCAGCTCGGCGGCGTGCCGCTGAAGTACTACGGCGAATGGACCGACCGCATCGCCGGCGGCGAGCTGCCGAAGGACAAGCCGCCGCGGCCCGCCGGCGTCGAGCGCAACGTCGTCATCTCCTCGTGGGAGTGGGGCACGGAGAAGACTTTCCTCCACGACCTGATCTCCTCGGACCGGCGCAATCCCACGGTCAACGCCTACGGGCCGCTCTACGGCTCGTCCGAATACTCGAGCGACAACATCCCGATCCTCGACCCGAAGACGCACACGGTGTCGTACTTCAAGATGTCGGTGCAGAGCGACAGCGTTCCCGAGTCGTTCGGGGCGCCGTTCCACGCCTCGGCCCAGGACAAGCCGTTCGCGCCGTCGCCGTACTGGGGGTCGGAAAAGATCTGGTCGCAGAAGGGCAACAACCACAACGGCATGTTCGACCGCAAGGGGCGCGTGTGGTTTGCCGCGAACGTGCGCGGCGACCACAACCCAGCGTTCTGCAAGAAGGGCTCGGACCATCCGTCGGCGCAGGCCTTCCCGATGGACATGTCGCAGCGCCAGGTGACGATGCTGGATCCCAAGACGATGAAGTACACGCTCATCGACACCTGCTTCGGCACCCACCACCCGCAGTTCGGCTACGACGCCGACGATACGGTGTGGTTCTCCGGCAGCGGCCCCGTGGCGGGGTGGTTCAACAGCAGGCTTTACGACGAGACCGGCGACGCGGTCAAGGCGCAGGGCTGGGCGCCGTGGGTGCTCGACACCAACGGCAACGGCAAGCTGGACGAGTACACCGATCCCGGCAAGCCCGCCGAGGCCGGCAAGGACATGCGCATCGCGGGCTCCGGGCCCTACGCCGTGATGCCGCATCCGACCGACGGCTCCGTCTGGTACACGTTCAACGTGTTCGCCGGCCCGGCCGGCTTCGCGCGCTTCGACCCGAAGACCCGGCTGTCCGAGCTGTACACGCTGCCGGCGGGCTACGTCGGCCTGCGCGGCGGCGACATCGACAAGAACGGCGTGGCGTGGGGCTCGGGCTCGAACGGCGGCTTCATCAGCTTCGACCGCAGGAAGTGCAAGGCCCCCCTCAACGGGCCGAACGCCACCGGCAACCACTGCCCCGAGGGCTTCGCGTACCACCGCTTCCCGGGGCCGGGCCACGCGGGCTTCGAGAAGAACAGCGCCGAGGCGAGCTACTACTCCTGGGTCGACCACCACAACACCCTCGGCCTCGGCGAGAACGTGCCGATCGCCACCGGCAACCTGAACGGCAGCTTCATCGCGCTCAAGGACGGCAAGATGGTGATGCTGCGCATCCCCTACCCGCTCGGATTCTTCGCCAAGGGGCTGGACGGGCGGATCGACGACGCGAGCGCCGGCTGGAAGGGCCGCGGCCTGTGGAGCACCAGCGGCGATCGCACGCCGTGGCTGATGGAAGGCGGCAAGGGCTCGAAGCCGCGCGCCGTGCATATCCAGATGCGGCCCGATCCGCTGGCGAAATAGCGAGCTCCGGCGCGGCGCGGTATCGCTACCCCCGCCCCTACCCTCGTCCCGCCAGCGCCCGGTTCTCGAGCCGGCTCAGCAGCCGCACCAGCGGCCAGAGCATGAGGAAGTAGATCGCGGCGGCGAGCACGATCGGCGTCGGGTTGTAGGTCAGGCTCTGCGCCTGGCGCGCCTGGAAAAGGAGCTCGGGCATGGCGACGACGCTGCCGAGCGACGTGAGCTTCACCACTTCGAGCGTGTTGGAGAGCAGGTCGGGCAGCACGTTGCGCACCGCCTGTGGCAGGACGACGAAAAGCATCGTCTGCAGGCGGCCGAGGCCCGTGCTGCGCGCGGCCTCGCTCTGGCCCGTGGGCACCGATTCGACGCCGGCGCGCAGGATCTCGCCGTAGTAGGCGCCGGTGTTGAGGAAAAAGGCGATGCAGACGCAGGCGAAGCCGCCCAGTTCCACCCCGGCGAACGGCAGCCCGGCGAAGAGGAAGATCAGGAGCACCAGCGGCGGAAAGGCGCGGAAGAAATCCACCCAGGCCATCAGCGGCCAGCGCACCCAGGGATTGCGCACGCTCGCCAGCGTGGCTAACGCCAGCCCGCCGAGCAATCCAAGCGGCACCACCACCAGCGAGAGCAGCACGGTGTTGCCGAGGCCGGCGAGGATGATCCGCCAGGCGGCGCCGACGATCTCGAGGTTGAAGAAAGTCTGCAGCACGCTTCAGCGCTTCCAGGCCATCTTCGTCTCCAGCCAGCGGCCGAAAATCACCATCGGGAAAAACAGGATCAGGTAGGCGATCGCGCCCATGGTGAGCGGCGAGGGGTTGTAGCTGTTCGACACCGCGGAGGAGGCCATGCCGAGGATCTCGCTCACCGCCACCACGGTGCCCAGCGCCGTGCCCTTGGTGATGGCGATGGTGCGGTTGGTGAGCGGCGGGATCGTAAGTCTCAATGCCTGCGGCAGCACCACGTGCATCAGCGTCTGGCCGTACGACAGGCCCGTCGAGCGCGCCGCCTCCCACTGCCCCTTGGCGATCGAGGTGATGCCGGCCCAGTAGATTTCCTCCGAGAAGGCCATCAGCACCAGGGTCAGCGACAGCCAGGTCGAGACGAAACCCGAGGGCGCGATGTCCACCGCCGGCAGGCCGAAATAAATGAAGACGATGATCACCAGCGGCGGCAGCGCGCGAAAGAGATCGACGACGAAGATGATCAGCAGGTTGAGCGGCCTAAAGCCCAGGCTGCGCACAAGCGCCAACGCGAGGCCCGTGACGAGGCCGGCGGCGATCACGAGCGCGGCCAGTTCGACCGTGACCAGCATGCCGTAGGCGATGTCCGGCAGGTACTTCGCCATCACCTTCACGTTGAAGAAGGCGTCGACGAAGCGCTCCCAGCTGTTCATCGCGCGCGCCTTCAGTGCCGCTGGATCTGGCCGATGAACGCGCGGGTGCGTTCCTGCACCGGCCGCTCGAAGATTTCCGCCGGCGTGCCCTCTTCGACGATGGCGCCCTCGTCCATGAACACCACGCGGTCGGCGGCGTTGCGCGCGAAGCCCATCTCGTGGCTCACCACGATCATCGCCATGCCGCTTTCGCGCAGGTCGCGCATCACGCCCAGCACCGAGCCCACCAGTTCGGGATCGAGCGAGCTGGTCGGCTCGTCGAACAGCATCACGCGCGGCTCGAGCGCGATCGCGCGCGCGATCGCCACGCGCTGCTGCTGGCCGCCCGAGAGCTGGCCCGGCGTGTGGCCGGCGCGATCGGCGAGCCCCACCCGCGCCAGCGCCGCGTGGCCGAGCGTATCCGCTTCATTTCTCGTTTTCCCCGCCACCTTGCGCAGCGCGAGCGTGACGTTGCCCAGCGCCGTCATGTGCGGATAGAGGTTGAACGACTGGAACACCATGCCGATGCGCTGGCGCGCATGGTTGATGTCGGTGCGCGCATCGAGCATGTCCACGCCGTCCACCATCACGCTGCCGGAGGACGGCTCTTCCAGCCGGTTGAGGCAGCGCAGCAAGGTGGACTTGCCCGAACCCGAGGGCCCGATGACGAACACCAGCTCGCGCTCGGCCAGCAGCAGATCGACGCCCTTCAGGACATGCAGGGCGCCGAAATGCTTGTGGATGCCGCGCGCCTGGACGATAGACCCGGCAATGGGCTTGGCGGCCATCCCCTGCCGCTACTTGCTTAGCCGCACTTCAACTCATGCGGCGTCGGATCGTAGCCCGGCATGCCGGGCACGCCGTAGCCCGGCGTGATCACCCGCTCGAGCGCGTCGGCGGGCGGCACGTGGTTGAACCATTTCTCCGACAGCTTGGCGATGGTGCCGTCCTTCTTCATGCAGTTGAGCACGTCCTGCATCTGGTTGCGCAGCGCCACACTGCCCTTGGGGAACGGCGCCCCCCAGTGGGCGCGCGTGGCGGTCAGCTCCAGGTCGGCCACGAACTGCGGGTTCTTGCTCGCGGCGTAGACGATGGTGGTGTTGCCGCCGAGCGTCGCGTAGGCGCGGCCCGAGATCACCGCCTGCGTCGCATCGGGCTGCGTGTCGTAGGCCTGCACCGTGAAGCCGTGCTTCGCGCCCTCGGCCTTGCTCAGTTGCTCGTAGGGCGTGCCCTTGTTGACGGAAACGACCTTGCCCTTGAGATCGGCCCAGTCCTTGATCGGCGCGGAACCCTTCTTGATGCCGAACTGGTACGACGTCCACAGGTAGCCGGCGGTGAAGAGCATGCTTTCCGAGCGCTCCTTGGTCACCGTGGTGGGCGCCGCGATGAAGTCGTAGCGGCCCGAGAGCATCCCCGGGATCAGCGTGGAAAAGCTCACGCTGTCAATGGTGATCTCGCGCTTCATGCGCCGCGCCGCCTCGGTGAAGAGGTCGATCTGAAAGCCTTCGGTGCCGCCCCCCAGCTTGGGCATGGCGTGCGGCGCGAAGGTGCCGTCCACGCCGGTGCGCAGCGGCGGCAGGTTGGATTGA
>SHXL01000044.1 GCA_009693345.1 Betaproteobacteria bacterium | reverse complement strand
CGAGGTTGACGATCACGCCAACGACCGCCGCGGTGATCCCCGTGAGCGGCGCGCTGAATTTCAGATTGCCGTGCGTGGTCTCGACGAACGGCGCGCCGGCGAAAATGAATATGAAGGAAGGCAGGAAAGTGAAGAACGTTGCGACCAGCGCCCCTGCAGTCCCGGCACCGAGGTAGCCGACAAATGCCACCACCATGATCAGTGGTCCTGGCGTGGTTTCGCCCAGCGCGAGGCCGTCGATCATCTGCGGGCCGGTCAGCCAGCCGTAGTGCTTCACCGCCCCCTGATAGACGTAGGGCAGCACCGCGTAGGCGCCGCCGAAGGTGAGCAAGGCCGCCTGACTGAAGAACAGGCCCATCTGCGCCAGCGTTCCGTCCCAGCCGCCGGCGGCGGCCAATGCGCCGATGACTAGGGCCCACAGCGCGAGCCCCACGCCGACATAGGCGGCCAGCTTCGTCCAGGAGAAGAACGCGTGTGCGGGCGTGGGCGTGTTGTCATCGATCAGTGCAGGCCCATAAGTTCCCCGGTTCTTGTGATTTGCATTCTGGGATAAAAAAATCTCCGGATAAAAGCGTCCGCCGAGGTAGCCAAGGAATCCGGCAGCGAGGACGATGGCGGGGAAGGGTGCATCGAAGGCAAAGATCGTGACGAAGGCTGCGGCGGAGACTGCCCACAGCGCAGGATGTTTGAGCGCGCGCTGGGCGATGCGCCATGCCGCGGCGAGCACGATCGCCACCACCGCCGGCTTGATGCCGTAGAAAATGCCGGCAACCACCGGAAAATTGCCGTAGGTGACGTAGATCCACGATAGCGTGATCAGGATGAAGACCGACGGCAGGACGAAAAGGCCGCCTGCCGCGATGCCGCCCCAGGTGCGGTGCATCAGCCAGCCAATGTAGGTCGCGAGTTGCTGCGCCTCGGGGCCCGGCAGCACCATGCAGTAGTTGAGTGCGTGCAGAAAGCGCTTCTCTGAAATCCAACGCCGGCGCTCGACCAGCTCCTGGTGCATGATCGCGATCTGGCCGGTCGGCCCGCCGAAGCTGATGAAGCCCAGCTTCAGCCAGAAACGAAACGCCTCCGCAAAGCCTACCGGTAAAGGTCTGGATTTCACGTATGGACCTCGTCCTTGCCTTTCCTGCACCACGCGTACAGCGCTTCGTACATGATCATGCCTCGCTCCAGCATTTCATGATCATTTTCATAGTTAAGAGATAAACCAAGGGAGATGGCCGCGAGTCCCGCAGCCTGCGGCGCAAGGTCGAGCCGCCCCGTGTCGGCGCCGCGCACGATGACGGCAAGCGCGTCCAGCGCCGGGTCGTGCAGCCTGAATCGTTTGATGAAGGCGTCAAAGCTGCACAATTCGCCTTCGTGCGTGAACTCCACGTCTGGAATGTCGTAGGGCACGGCCTCTCGCTCGCTTGCCGTCTTCTTCACATCAGGTGTCGGGACGTAGAGGAATTCGGCATCCGGATCGATGAACCGCTTCACTAGCCACGGGCAGGCGATGCGGTCGATCTTGGGCCGTTCGCGCGTCACCCAGCGTGAGCTTGCCCCTTTGGGTTTGCCAAACAACTCTCCGCCGGTCTCGCGCCACGCCTCGATGCCGCCCTCCAGGTAACTCGCGCCCAATGCCTTCGCAGCGCCCTGGCTGACTTCGTGGCCGTGGACGCAATACACGCGACTTCAGCTTCCCGGGGCAGGCTCTTGCCCCAGTCGGCGACGCGCAGCGGATCGCGCCGCAGCGCGCCGCGTATAAGGTCGGAGGCGCCGAGAAACGTCGGGCCCTTGCGCCTCGATGACGAGCGGCGGCCGAGCGGACGCAAGGGACTGGCGAAGGGTGGCGGCTGAGATTGCGGGTGCATCCATGGCTCTCTCCTGAAGAGTCCTGCAGAGCTTGGACGCACCGGCGTCTTCTGGATTCGGGGAGCCTGCGGTCCCCGAGGCGCGAAGGATGCGCCAGCGGACGGCGGCCTGTCAAGCGTCGCCTTGTATGATCCCGCACTCGCCCTGCAGGAGGAAATCGATTGCTCGCGGCAACAAGTGAAGGCCTGCGCCTGGTCGCAACGCTCGACCTGCGCTTGTGGGAGATCGTCGTACTCAGCCTGGCGGTGAGCCTGTCGGCGGTGCTGCTGGCGACGCTGCTCGGTTTGCCGCTGGGCGCGGCGCTCGCGGTCGGGCGCTTTCCGGGGCGCCGCGCGCTGATCGTATTGTTGAACGCGCTCATGGGGCTGCCGCCGGTGGTGGTGGGCCTCCTGGTTTACCTCCTGCTCTCGCGCGCGGGCCCGCTCGGTGAATTCGGACTGCTGTTTACGCCGCCGGCCATGGTGGTCGCCCAGACCATTCTGGTGCTGCCGATCATCGCCGCGCTTTGCCGCCAGGCGGTGGAAGACGCCTGGGTCGAGTACGAGGAGCAGCTTCGCTCGCTCGGGGCGCACGGCCTGCGGGCAGCGCTGACCCTGCTCTGGGACATCCGCTTTTCCCTGGTCACAGCGGTGCTCGCGGGCCTGGGGCGGGCGCTCGCGGAGGTGGGTGCCGTGATCATCGTCGGCGGCAATATCGACGGCGTCACGCGCGTGATGACCACGACCATCGCGCTGGAAACCTCGAAAGGCGACCTGCCGCTGGCCCTGTCGCTCGGCTTCATCCTGATCGCGCTGGTGATCCTGCTGAACGCGGTGGCCCACCTCATCAAGGAAGCCGCGCAGCGGCGCTACGGCTGATGGCGGCGTCGGGAAGCGTCCTGCCGATGGAATTGCGCGACCTTCGCTTCGCCGCGGGCGGCCAGTCAATCATCGATGGTATTTCGGCCACGATCGACGCCGGGCCGGCGACCATCATCCTTGGAGCCAACGGCGCGGGCAAGAGCGTGCTCATGCGCCTGATGCACGGGCTGCTGCGACCGACCTCGGGAGCGATTGTCTGGCGCGCACAGGACGCCGAGCGAGTCCAGCGCGGGCAGGCGATGGTGTTCCAGCGGCCCGTCATGCTGCGCCGTTCGGCGCTTGCCAATATCGTCTATGCGCTGGAACTCGCGCGTGTTCCCGCCGGCAGGCGGGAGCGGCAGGCCATGGATGCGCTGCGTGAAGTGGGCCTCGCCGACGTGGCCGGGCGGCCGGCGCGGGTGCTTTCCGGCGGCGAGCAGCAGCGCCTCGCGCTGGCGCGCGCCTGGGCGTTGCATCCCGAGGTTCTTTTTCTGGATGAGCCGACCGCGAACCTCGACCCGGGCGCGACGCGCGAGATCGAGAATGTGATCAAGGCGTTCGACGCCTCCGGCACCAAGATCGTGATGTCGACGCACAATCTCGGCCAGGCGCGCCGCCTCGGCGACGAGGTGCTGTTCCTCCATCAGGGCCGCCTGGTCGAGCGCGCGCCGGTGGACACGTTTTTCCGGCAGCCGGCCTCCGCGGAAGCGGCGGCGTTCATCAACGGCGAGTTGCCGTGGGTCTGATGAGATTGCTGCTGGCGCTTTCCTCGCTTCTGTCTTTTCCGATAGAGGCACAGCAACGCTTCATCACCGTGGCGTCTACGACATCGATCGAGCAGTCTGGCCTGTTCAAGCACCTGCTGCCACTGTTCGACAAGAAAACCGGCATTCAGGTCCGGGTCGTGGCGCTCGGCACCGGGCAGGCGCTCGACATGGGCAGGCGCGGCGACGCCGACGTCGTCTTCGTGCACGCCAAGCTGTTGGAGGAGAAATTTGTCGCCGAAGGCTACGGCGTGAAGCAATTCGAGGTGATGTACAACGATTTCGTGCTGGTCGGGCCGAAGTCCGACCGTGCAAGGGTCGGCGACACCAAGGACATCGTTGCGGCGCTGCAGAAAGTCAAGGCTGTGCAGGCGCCGTTCGCTTCGCGCGGCGACAAGAGCGGCACGCATTTCGCCGAACTCGAGCTGTGGGCGCTCGCCGGTGTGGACATCGCCAAGGACAAGGGGCCCTGGTACCGCGACACTGGCTCCGGCATGGGCCCGACACTGAATACCGCGTCTGGAATGAACGCCTATGCATTGACCGATCGCGGCACCTGGTTTTCCTTCAGGAACCGCGGCGATCTGGTGATCGCGGTGGAAGGCGATCAACGCCTGTTCAACCAGTACGGCGTCATGCTGGTCAATCCTGCGAAACACCCGCACGTGAAGAAGGACATGGGCCAGGTGTTCATCGGCTGGATCATTTCGCCCGAAGGACAAAACGCCATCGCCGATTTCAAGATCGGCGGCGAGCAGCTCTTCTTCCCCAACGCCAAGAGATGATGGGAGCCCCGGAATCCTCATTGTTCCTGCTGCTCGCAGCGGGCATGCTGGCGGCCGCATTCCTCTATGCGTCGGTCGGCCACGGGGGCGCATCCGCCTACATCGCGGCGATGGCAATTACCGGTATTGCACCGGCAGAGATGCGTCCCATCGCGCTGCAACTGAACGTACTGGTCGCTGCGCTCGCCACCTTCAAGTTCTACCGCGCGGGTCATTTCCGCTGGCCGTTGTTTTGGCCGTTCGCGGTATTCTCGATACCGTCGGCGTACCTGGGCGGGGCGATCACTTTGCCAGGCACCGCGTACAAGATCCTCGTCGGAATGGTGCTGCTGTATGCCGGCTGGCAGCTCTGGTGGAGCGCGCGGGCGGGCGAGGAACCGCGGCCTGCGCGCCGGTTGCCCGTATCGCTGGCGATGGCGATCGGCGCGGTGCTGGGCGTGCTCTCCGGATTGACCGGAGTCGGCGGCGGCATCTTCCTGAGCCCGATCCTGCTGCTATCCGGTTGGGCGGGGACCAAGCAGACCTCGGCGGTCGCTGCCCCCTTCATCCTGGTCAATTCGATGGCCGCGCTTGCGGCCGGATTTGTAAGGAATCCCACCCTGCCGCCCGACTATGCCTGGTGGTTGATGGCGGCGGTACTGCTGGGGGGCTGGGCGGGCGCTGAATATGGCAGCCGGCGTTTCGCAAATCCGCTCATCCGTCGAATGCTGGCGGTGGTGCTCGCAGTCACCGGCGGCAAGATGGTTCTGGTGTAGATTCCGCCTTCCTCTTTCATGGGACGAAGATGAGCAATTACTACGAGTCTGATGATCTCAAGAGGTTCGGCGACATCGGCCAGCACGCGAAGGCGCTGGCGGATGATTTCTTCCGCTATTACGGCAACGTGACCGGCACCGACGGGGCGCTGTCGAAGCGCGAAAAGGCGCTGATCGCGCTCGCGGTATCGCACGCGCAGAAGTGCCCTTACTGCATCGACGCCTATACGACGCAGTGCCTTGAAGCCGGCTCCAATCCGGAGCAGATGATGGAGGCGGTGCACGTCGCCGCCGTCATGCAGGCGGGGATCACGCTGGTGCACTCGGTGCAGATGCAGAACCACCTCAAGAAGCTGGTGCTTTGAGCGCGGTCTTGCAAATAAAGGCTGTTAGAGAAAAATCGAAATTCGATTTCGAGGCACTGCTGCGCGCGCGGGGCATCGAGCTCCCGCCGCTGTCCATAGACACGCTGCAGGTCAACCTCACCAGGTTGTGCAACCAGGTGTGCCGCCACTGCCACGTCGATGCCTCGCCCCAGCGCACGGAGATGCTTTTGCCCGAAGGCATCGCCAGATGCCTGGAGATCCTGGAGCGGCATCCGCAGATCGGCAAGCTCGACCTCACGGGCGGCGCGCCCGAGTTGCATCCCGGCTTCGACGCATTCGTGGCGCGCGCGGTGGCGCTGGGCAAGCACGTGATGGTGCGGCACAACCTGACGGTGCAGCTGGACGGCCATCCGTGGACCGGCGAGAGCAAGGAATACCTGCCGCAATTCTTCGCCAGGCACCGCGTCGAGGTGATTTCCTCGTTGCCGTACTACCAGGAGCACTTCACCGACGCGCAGCGCGGCTCCGGCGTGTTCGGCAAGAGCATGGAGGCGATGCAGCGGCTCAACAAGGAAGGCTACGGGGTCGTGGGCAGCGGGCTCCTGCTGAACCTGGTCTACAACCCGGTCGGTCCGTACCTGCCCGCGACGCAGGCGGGCCTCGAAGCCGGCTACAAGCGCGAGCTCAGGGACAAGTTCGGCCTCGTGTTCAACAGCCTGTACACCATCACCAATATGCCGATCAACCGCTTCAGGCTGCACCTGGACAAGTCCGGGCAGTTCGAGGCGTACATGGAAAAACTGCTCGCGGCATTCAACCCGGCGACGGCCGGCGGCGTGATGTGCCGCAGCCTGATAAGCGTCGGCCACGACGGCAGGATCTACGACTGCGACTTCAACCAGATGCTGGAGATGGATGCGACGGATGCGCGCGGCAAGGCGCTCAGCATTTTCGACTTCGATTTCGAACGGGTGCTTGGGCGGCGCATCCGCTTCGACGACCATTGCCTGGGCTGCACCGCGGGGGCGGGAAGCTCATGCGGCGGGGCGACCGCATAAAGACATTTTCGGCCCGATGAAAACCTTCGGTTTTGCAGGCTGGTCGGGAAGCGGCAAGACGACGCTGATCGAAAAGCTGATGCCGCTGTTCGTGAAGCGGGGATTGCGCGTGTCGCTGATCAAGCACGCGCACCACACCTTCGACGTCGACCATCCGGGCAAGGACTCCTACCGCCACCGCCATGCGGGCGCGAGCGAGGTGCTGATCACATCGTCGCGGCGATGGGTGCTGATGCACGAGTTGCGCGGCGCACAGGAACCCTCGTTCGAGGAGCAGATCCGGCACATTTCGCCCTGCGACCTGTTGATCGTCGAGGGTTTCAAGTTCGCGCCCATCCCGAAGATCGAAGTATGGCGCGCACAGACCGGCGAGGGGCTGCTGCACCCGAACGATCCGCACATCGTCGCCGTGGCGAGCGATGTGAAGGTGGATACCCGGCTGCCGCTGCTGGACCTGAACGCGCACGAAACCGTCGCCGCCTTCATTCTCGGCCACCTGAATCTCGCATGAACAAGGGGCTCGTGTCCGTGGACGAGGCGCTCGAGACGCTGCTCGCCGGCGTAAGGCCGGTGAGCGAGGTCGAGCAGGTGCCGACGATGGCGGCGGCAAACCGGGTTCTCGCGCAGGCGCAGACCTCCACCATGGACGTCCCGCCGATGGACAACAGCGCCATGGATGGGTATGCCGTTCGCCTGTCGGATCTGAATTCCGTTGAAAAGAAACTGAAAGTCGCGCAGCGCATTCCCGCGGGATCCGTCGGCAAGCCGCTCGAACCGGGCACGGCGGCGCGGATTTTCACCGGCGCACCGGTTCCGGCGGGCGCGGATGCGATTGTGATGCAGGAGCATTGCTCCGTTTCTGGTGATTTTGTTCTGGTAAACAAAGTTCCCGGGAGGGGCGAATGGATTCGCCTCACCGCGAGCGACATTCGCAAGGGCGGTACGGTGCTGGTCGCCGGCAAGCGCCTGCTGCCGCAGGACATCGGGCTCGCCGCCTCCGTCGGCATCAAGGCGCTGCCGGTTTTCCGCAAGGTCCGGCTCGGGCTGTTTTTTACCGGCGACGAACTGGTGATGCCGGGCGACCCGCTGCCGCCGGGAAGGATCTACAACTCCAACCGGTTCACGCTGAACGGTCTCGCGAGCGCCTTCGGCTGCGAAGTGCGCGATTACGGCATCGTGCCCGACAAGCTGGACGCGACGCGCGAGGTATTGCGGCGCGCCGCGGGCGACAACGACATCATCGTGACCTCCGGAGGCGTATCGGTGGGTGACGAGGACCATGTCAAGCCGGCAGTGGAGGCCGAGGGTTCGCTCCTCATGTGGAAGATCGCGATGAAACCGGGCCGGCCCCTGGCGTTCGGAAAAGTGGGAAGGGCATCGTTCATCGGTTTGCCCGGAAATCCGGTTTCCAGCTTCGTGACCTTTCTCGTTTTTGTGAGGCCCTTTTTGCTAAAGACGCAAGGCCAAACCGAAACCGCGCCGCGCGCCATCGACGCGCGTGCCGATTTCGACTTGCTCGCGCCCGACGCGAGGCGCGAATTCCTGCGCGTAAAATGGAATTCGCATGGCGGGCTGGAGCCGTACCCGACACAGGATTCAGCGGTGCTTACCTCTGCCGCCTGGGCGGATGGTCTTCTGGACAACCCGGCGGGACACGCGATTCGCCATGGGGACCGCGTCCGCTTCCTGCCGTATTCGGAGCTAATCAAGTGAGATGCGGTTGAAAGTACGAGTCCTTTATTTTGCGAGCGTCAGGGAGAGGCTCGGCAGGGATGCCGAGGAGATCGAGCTCCCGGCGGACGTCTCGACCATTGCCGGCCTGCGCTCGCACCTGCGCGCCCGGGGCGGGGCCTGGGCTGACACGCTCGTCGAGAGCAGGCTCCTGCGCACTGCGCTCAACCAGGACATGGCGCAGCCGGCGGCGGCGATCAAGGCGGGCGACGAGGTCGCGTTCTTTCCGCCGGTCACGGGCGGATGACATGAAGATCGCGATTCAAGCAGGCGATTTCGATGCCGGTTCCGAAATAGGGAAGATTTCGAAAGACAGCAAGATCGGCGCGGTCGCGAGCTTCGTCGGCCTGGTGCGGGATGTCGAAATGACGCTCGAGCACTACCCCGGCATGACCGAACGCGCGATCGGCAGGATCGTCGAAGAGGCGAAGGCGCGCTGGCAGGTGATGGACTGCACCGTGATTCACCGCTATGGCGCCCTGAAGCCGAATGACCAGATCGTGCTCGTGGCGGTGGCGAGCGGCCACCGCGGCGACGCCTTCGCCGCCTGCGAATTCATTATGGACTACCTGAAGACGCAGGCGCCGTTCTGGAAGAAGGAGCAGACCGGCGAAGGGGCGCGCTGGGTAGAGGCAAAGGCCGCCGACGACAAGGCGACGGAGCGCTGGCGATGACCGCGACGGTCATACTTCGATGAATGCGGCCGGGTTCATCGCGGTGGCGGTTGGCGCGGTCCTCGGCGCCTGGCTGCGCTGGGGCCTGTCGACCTGGCTCAATCCTGCGAACCCGAACCTGCCGTTCGGCACGCTTGCCGCAAACCTCGGCGGGGGCTGCCTGATCGGCATCGGAGTTGCATACTTTTCCGCCAATGCTTCGCTCGCGCCCGAGTGGCGGCTCGCCTGCATTACCGGTTTTCTCGGCGCCCTCACCACTTTCTCCACGTTCTCCGCCGAATCGATGGAACTGCTGATCGCCGGCCGCTATGGCGCTGCCGCGATACATTCCGGGGCGCATCTCTTCGGTTCCCTTGCGGCGACCTTTATTGGCTTCCTGTCCTACCGGGCAATCACCTGAAGGGCGCTTGATTTTCCTCAAAAAGTCCCCATCTGCGATCGGGTAGAACACTATTGGGATCGGTCCGATGCGCTACGACAAATTCACCACCAAGCTGCAGGAAGCCTTTGCGGAGGCGCAGAGCCTCGCGCTGGGCCAGGATCACCAGCAGATCGAGCCGCAGCACCTGCTGCTTGCACTCCTCAATCAGGAAGACGGGGGGATGGCGGGGCTTGTAGGCAAAGCGGGTGGAAATACCAATTTCCTGAAGCAAAATCTGCTTCAATCATTAAAACAATTTTCCAAAGTGCAGGGCACGCCGGGCGAGGTGCATGTCTCGCGTGACCTCGGCAACCTGCTGAACGTCGCCGACAAGGACGCGCAGAAGCGCGGCGACCAGTACATCGCCTCGGAACTGTTCCTGCTCGCCTGCGCCGCGGACAAGGGGGAAATCGGGAAGCTCCTGAAGTCTTCCGGAATCACGAAATCATCCCTCGAAAAGGCCGTCGAGCAAGTTCGGGGGGGAGAGAAAATTTCATCACAAACGGATGAAAGCCAGAGGCAGGCGCTGGCGAAGTACACCCTCGACCTGACCGAACGCGCCCGGCTGGGCAAGCTCGACCCGGTGATCGGCCGCGACGATGAAATCCGACGCTGCATCCAGATCCTGCAGCGGCGTACCAAGAACAACCCGGTGCTGATCGGCGAACCGGGCGTTGGCAAGACCGCGATCGTCGAAGGCCTCGCGCAACGTATCATCAACGGCGAGGTGCCCGAGTCACTCAAGAACAAGCGCGTCCTTGTTCTCGACATGGCCTCCCTGCTCGCTGGCGCGAAATACCGCGGCGAATTCGAGGAACGTCTCAAGTCGGTGTTGAAGGAGCTGGCGCAGGACGAGGGCAGCACCATCGTCTTCATCGACGAGCTGCACACCATGGTCGGCGCCGGCAAGGCCGAAGGCGCGATCGACGCCGGCAACATGCTCAAGCCCGCGCTCGCGCGCGGCGAGCTGCACTGCATCGGCGCCACCACCCTCGACGAATACCGCAAGTACGTGGAAAAGGACGCGGCCCTGGAACGCCGTTTCCAGAAAGTGCTGGTCGGCGAGCCGACCGTGGAGGCGACCATCGCCATTCTGCGCGGCCTGCAGGAGCGCTACGAAGTGCACCACGGCGTCGACATCACCGACCCGGCGATCGTCGCCGCGGCCGAGCTCTCCAACCGCTACATCACCGACCGGTTCCTGCCCGACAAGGCGATCGACCTGATTGACGAGGCGGCAGCGCGCATCAGGATGGAGATCGACTCCAAGCCCGAGTCGATGGACAAGCTCGACCGGCGCCTGATCCAGCTGCGCATCGAGCGTGAGGCCGTTCGCAAGGAAAAAGATGAATCGTCCATAAAGAGATTTTCATTGATTGAAAACGAGATAAAGAAGCTTGAAAAGGAGTATTCCGACCTTGAGGAGATCTGGAAGGCGGAGAAATCGCAGGTCGCCGGCAGCCAGCACGTCAAGGAAGAGCTGGAGAAGCTGCGCCTGCAGATGGAAGACGCTAAGCGCAAGGGCGATTGGCAGAAAATGTCCGAGATCCAGTACGGCAAGATTCCTCCACTTGAATCTCAATTGAAAAATCAAGCCAAACCCCTCAAAGCGAAACTCCTGCGCACGCAGGTCGGCGTCGACGAAATTGCCGAGGTGGTGTCGCGCGCGACCGGCATTCCCGTGTCCAAGATGATGCAGGACGAGCGCGACAAGCTGCTAAAGATGGAAGATCGGCTGCACGAGCGCGTGGTCGGGCAGGACGAGGCCGTGCGGCTCGTCGCGGACGCGATCCGCCGCTCGCGCTCGGGGCTGTCGGATCCGAGCCGGCCTTATGGTAGCTTTTTATTCTTGGGACCGACAGGCGTCGGCAAGACCGAGCTGTGCAAGGCGCTGGCCGCGTTCCTGTTCGATGCGGAGGACCACCTGATCCGCATCGACATGTCCGAGTACATGGAGAAGCATTCCGTGTCGCGCCTGATCGGCGCGCCGCCGGGCTACGTCGGCTACGACGAGGGCGGCCAGCTGACCGAGCTCGTGCGCCGAAAGCCGTATGCCGTGATCCTGTTCGACGAGATCGAAAAGGCGCATCCCGACGTATTCAACGCGCTATTGCAGGTGCTGGACGAAGGCCGCATGACCGACGGGCAGGGCCGTACCGTGGATTTCAAGAATACGGTGATCGTCATGACTTCGAACCTCGGTTCGCACATGATCCAGCAGATGGCGGACAGCGACTACGAAGTGGTGAAGCTCGCGGTGATGGGCGAGGTGAAAACCCATTTCCGGCCCGAGTTCGTCAACCGCATCGACGAAGTGGTGGTGTTCCACAGCCTTGCCGACGACAACATCCGTTCGATCGCGAGGATCCAGCTGAAGTACCTTGCGGCGCGCCTGTCGGGCATGGGCTACGGCTTCGACGTCACGGACGCCGCGGTTGCGGAGATCGCCAAAGCGGGCTTCGACCCGGTTTACGGCGCGCGGCCGCTCAAGCGTGCCATCCAGTCGCAGATCGAGAATCCGCTGGCGAAGGCGATCCTAGAAGGGCGCTTCGCGCCCAGGGATAGGATCCGGGTCGACTATCGAGGGTCGAAAATGGCCTTCGAAAAGGGGCCGATAAAAGCAGCAGCATAAGGAATTTCAAACCCGGCGCGTATGCGCCGGGTTTGCTGCAGCATTTCCTCCCACAGGCCTTCCGTGTCCTTGCGGAAGACCACATCCACGTCGGCGCTCAGTACCGACCAGATGCCGCGATCGATCTCGGCCTTCAACTCGCCCGGCCGCCAGCCGACGTAGCCGACGTAATAACGCACGTCGTTTGGATTCGTCTCGATCACCTGGTCGATGGTGTTGACGCGAAACGCCATGTAGAGGTTCTTCATTACCTGGACCGATCCGGCGCCGGGCGCCGCGTCCGTCTTTATCAGCGCCACCAGGGCGCCGCGCGAGAACGGCCCGCCGTAGCGCACCGGTTCCATCACTTTCTTCGACGGCTCGTGCTCGGGAAACAGGCTGCTGAGGGATCGCCGGGTGGGACGATTGAGGATCACGCCGACGTGGCCGCCGGTCGGCCCGGGCGCTGCCAGCAGCACGGTCTGGCGGTAATCGAGATCGCGGAAGGCGGGGTGCGCCACCAGCAGAATCGCCCCTTCGTCATCCTGCGTGAGCGCGGTCGCGGACCACGGCGTTGCGCAGAGAAGAGCGGCGAGGGCAATCAACAGTCGCACGGCGCGGACCATTCCGTCGGTATTGTAGCGCCTGAATTGCGGGTCCGGGGGGAGCGCCGCGCTGCCCGTTCCACCAGTTCATCCCACAGCCCGTCGGCGTCCTTGCGAAACAGCATCGCCTCGTCCGCCGGCAGCACGTACCAGCCGTCGCGCAGGAATTCGCGCTCGAGCTGGCGCGGCGCCCAGCCCGAGAAGCCGGCGTAAATCCGGTATTGCGCGCCGGGGGTGGCGAGCAGCAGTTTGAGGTTGTCCGCGTGCATCGTAATGTAAATATTCTTCAGGACATGGAATGCCGCCGCCGCGGGCACTGTTTCGGAGCGGTACAGCGCGACGATCGCCTGGCGCATCACCGGGCCGCCGAAGTAGATCGCATCGCGGTAATTCTGCGTCTCGAATTCCTGCGAAAGAAATTGCCACAGCTTGAGCGTACTCGGCCGGTTGATGATCACCCCCACCGTGCTCGCATCCTCGGTCTGCGTGACGAGCACCACCGTTTTGGCGAAATTCGGGTCGAGCAGCGCCGGCTTGGCGATCAGGAACAGGCCGTTGGCGGGCAGGCCCTGCTGCGCTAGTACCGGCGCGCCAACTCCCAGGGCGAACAGGAGGGCAACCGCGCGCAGCATGGTGCTACTTGGGTTTCCCGGGCCCGTCCGCTGGCGGCGGCTTGGCTGCGGCGTCGTCGGGCTTGTAATCGCCGATCACGCCCTTCAGCGGACAGGCACTGAATGCGGGGCATTTCTTGCAGCCGGCTACGATTGCGATCGGGCAAAGCGTCATGGTGATGCTCCTTCACGAAAGCCGAACACTCTGGCGTTCCCATGATGACCGTTTAGCGCGCGGGTTTGAGATAGGTCAAAGAACGCTCGCAGGCGCGCAGCCACTATCGTATCCTGCCTTAGATACACATAAAAGAAAGGGGAATTTCATGGCGCAAGAAGTCCTCGCCCCGCTTGCGGGCAACATCCTCAACGTGCTGGTCGAGCCGGGCGCGAAGGTTCAGGAGGATGACGAGCTCCTCGTGATCGAGGCGCTGAAGATGGAGAACCTGGTGTATTCGCCCTACAGCGGCACGGTCAAGGAAATCCGCGTGAAGAAGGGCGACAAGGTCGACGAGGACGCGGTCCTCCTTGTGATCGAGTGATATGGACTTCGATCTGACCGAGGACCAGCGGCTGATCCAGGATACCGCGCGGCGTTTCGCCGCCGAGCAGATCGCGCCGACGCTCAACGAAGAGGAGCGCAAGCACGAATTCCGCGCCGACCGGGTGGCGAAGATGGGCGGCCTGGGGTTCTTCTCCTGTGCCGTGCCCGAGGAGCTGGGCGGCAGCGGCATGGGGTTCATGGAATCGGTGCTGATGGCCGAGCAGATCGGCAAGGTGTCGGCCTCGTGGCGGTTGCCGTTCAACATGCAGAATCTCGGGCCAGCGCTCACCGTGAGCAAGTTCGGCACCGAGGCGCAAAAGAAGAAGTACGTGCCCGGCTGGGTGGCGGGCACGCAGCTCGGATTTTTCGCCATGACCGAGCCGAACACCGGCTCGGACGTGGCCAGCATGAAGACCCATGCCATCGACAAGGGCGATCACTGGGAAGTACACGGCAGCAAGATGTGGATCTCGCAGGCGCACGTCGGCGACGCCGGGCTGCTGTACGCCTACACCGACAGGACCAAGGGCAACAAGGGCATCACCGCGTTCCTCATCGAGCCGAAGAAAATGAAAGGCTGCAGCGCGCGCGCGATCGAAACCAAGCTGGGGCTGTACTGCGCGCCCACAGGCGAGTTCGTGTTCGAGGGGATGCCGGTGCCGAAGGAGAACGTGCTCGGCAAGCCCGGGGACGGTTTCCGCATCTGCATGTGGCAACTCAACCAGACGCGCCTCGGTTGCGCCGCGGGCGCTCTCGGCGTGGCCGGCGGCGTGTTGGATCTAGCGATCAAGTACGCCAACGAGCGCATCCAGTTCGGCAAGCCGATCTCGCAGCACCAGATGATCCAGGCGCAGATCGCCGAGATGGCGGTAGAGCACCAGGCGGCGCAGATGCTGGTGTACCGCGCCGCGTGGCTCAAGGACCAGGGCAAGCCGAACCAGTACGAGACCTCGGTGGCGAAGTTCGCCGCGTCCGAAGCCGCGGTGCACGCGGCCAACGATTGCATGAAGATCTATGGCTCGTACGGTTTTTCGACCGAATTTCCCGCCGAGCGCTTCTACCGCGACGCGAAATCGCTGCAGGTGGTGGAAGGCACGTCCAACATCCAGAAAATCATCATTTCCGGCATGGCCTGCGGCCACACGCCCAATCGAGAGTAACCATGAGACCGTACTTCGAGAAAATGCCGGGGTTCGGCAAGGAACTGAAGGAAAACCGCATCGCGCGCACGCAGGAGAGCCGCGCCAAGCTCGAAGCGCTCGAGGCGCAGATCGCGGCGGCGCGCAAGGCGAAGGAGGGCGTCGGGCAGCCCGCGGACGCGATCAACAAGCGTGGCTCGTTCACCGTCTGGCAGCGCCTGGAGGCGCTGGTCGAGCCCGGCACCTGGCAGCCGCTGCACAGCCTCTACAACCCGCAGGACAACGAGGAGGGCACCACCAACGTGGTGGACGGCCTCGGGAAAATTTCAGGGCGCTGGGCGGTGATCATCGGTTTCGACAACAAGGTGCTCGCCGGCGCCTGGATCGCGGGGCAATCGGAAAACATCCTGCGCGTCACCAACCTCGCCAGGCGGCTGCACATCCCGCTCGTGTGGCTGGTCAATTGCAGCGGCGTGAAACTGCCTGACCAGGAGAAGTTCTACGCCGACCGGCGCGGCGGCGGCACGCCGTTCTACCGCCATGCCGAGCTGGAGCAGGAGGGGGTTCCAATTATCGCCGGCATCTACGGCACCAATCCGGCAGGCGGCGGCTACCAGGCCATTAGTCCCACCATCCTGCTCGCGCAGAAGGACGCCAACATGGCGGTCGGCGGCGCGGGCATCGTCTCGGGCATGTCGCCGCGCGGTGGCTTCGATGTCGCCGGGCTGGAAGAACTGATCGCGAAGACGCGCGACATCAAGGAACGCCCGCCGGGCAGCGCGACGACGCACTTCGACGAGACCGGATTCCTCACGCGCCTGTACGACGACGAAAAAGGCGTCCTCGACGGCATCCGCGAATACATGCGCGCGATTCCCGCCTACGACCCGATGTTCTTCCGCGTCGCCGAGCCCGCCGAGCCGCGGCTGCCGGCGAGGGACCTTTACCACCTGCTGCCGTTCAACCAGAAGGAGGGCTACGTCTTCGACGACATCCTCGCGCGGCTGGTGGATGCGAGCGAGCACATGGAATTCAGACCCGGCTACGGCCCCGAGGTGTACACGGGCCTGGTCAAGATGGATGGCATGTTGCTCGGGGTCATCGGCAACCGGCAGGGATTGCTGCCCAAGGGCTATCCGGACTACGGCAACTATCCGGGCATCGGCGGCAAGCTCTACCGCCAGGGCCTGATCAAGATGAACGAGTTTGTCACCCAGTGCGGGCGCGACCGCGTGCCGGTGATCTGGTTCCAGGACACCACCGGCATCGACGTCGGCGACGCCGCGGAAAAAGCGGAGCTGCTGGGCCTCGGCCAATCGCTCATCTACTCGATCCAGCAAACCGACGTGCCCATGATGCTGGTCGTGCTGAGGAAGGGCAGCGCCGCGGCGCACTACATCATGGGCGGCCCGACCGCGAACCGCCACAACGCCTTCACGCTCGGCACCGCCGCCACCGAGATCTACGTCATGCACGGCGAAACCGCCGCGGTCGCGACCTATTCGCGCCGCGCCATCAAGGAAAAGGATTCCGGCAAGCCCCTGGAGCCGATCGCGCAGAAAATGAACGAGATGGCGCAGAAGTACTACGACACCTCACGCCCGGCCTACTGCGCGCGCTACGGTTTCGTCGACGAGATCGTGGACCTCAAGGCCCTGCGCGGCTACCTCAAGGCCTTCGCCGGCGCGGTGTACCAGAACCCGCAATCCATCTGCCCGCGGCACCAGATGCTGCTGCCGCGGCTCATCAAGGGCTGAACCTTTTAAATCAACCCCATTCCCTTCAGGACTGAGAGCATCACCGCCGCGGCGACGACGGAGCCGATCTGGCCGCCGGTGTTGGCGCCAGCGGCGTGCATCAGGAGGTGGTTCTTCTTGTCGTAGCGCAGCCCCTCGGTCTGCACCACGTGCGCGGCCATGGGGTAGGCGGAGATGCCGGCCGCGCCGATGAGCGGGTTGATCTTGCCGCCGGTCAGCTTGCAC
>SHXL01000043.1 GCA_009693345.1 Betaproteobacteria bacterium | reverse complement strand
CTTGGGAACTCGGGAGGACTTCGATTTGCGCTTGAGTTTGGCCATTCTTGCCTCGTGAACGCCCCGCAATCGCGGAAGCGGAAAAAGGGCGCGATTCTACCCTTACCGCGGGTGCAGCGCTAGGAGCGCTGCTCTTTCAGTTGCCTCAGTTCGATCAGCAGACGGCTCAATTCTGGGCGCAGCGCCGGGTTGAGCGCCGCTTTCTGGTTCAGCAGATCGACCTCCTGGTGCACCCGCCTGATTCGCAGCGCGAGCTGGATCTGCCGGAATTCCTCGCCCGCCGCCTCCCCGGCCGGATCCATCGAGAGCGACGAAGCCTGCGCGTCGAACACCAATTGTTCGAACGCCGTGCCCTGGAAACGTTCCACCAGCATCGCCCCGCTCACGTCGTTGTCAAGCTGGAATTCCACGATCGCGCGCAGGGCGCCGGTTTCCGGCAGCTCCGGATCGAGCAGTGCATCATCCAGGTCGGCGGCCAATCCGGGCTGCGCCAGTACGCAGCGCAGCAGGTTGCGTTCCTGGCTGCTGGCGATCGGCGCTGCTTCCCTCGCGCGGCCGGGATTCCGGTAAATCGGGGGGCTTTTTGACTGCGGCTGGATGAGCTGCTCCACGTCTTCAACGCTCACGCGGGCAAGAGACGCAAACTCCCTCAGGAGCTGCATTCGCAGCGCGGGTGCGGCAAGCTTCTCGAAGTACGGCTTGGCCGCCGTGAGGAAGCCGGCGCGGCCTTCGGCATTGTTCAGCTCGTGCCCGGACCTGAGCTCGGCGATGAGAAATTCGGACAGGGTGGGCGCTTCGCGCACCAGTTGCTCGAAGGCCTCCTTGCCGTGCTTGCGGATGTAGCTGTCCGGATCGTCTTCCTCGGGCAGGAAGAGGAAGCGGATCGGCTTCGCGTCCACGGCGAGCGGCAGGCTGACTTCGAGCGCGCGCCAGGCCGCCTTGCGGCCCGCCTTGTCGCCGTCGAACGAGAACACCAGCTCATCGGTCAGGCGCAGGAGCTTCGAAACGTGCACCGGCGTGGTCGCGGTGCCCAGCGTCGCGACCGAATAGCCGACGCCGAACTGCGCCAGCGCGACCACGTCCATGTAGCCCTCCACCACCAGCACGCGGCCGGCGGCCCGCATGGCGTCGCGCGCCTGCACCAGGCCGTAGACCTCGCGTCCCTTCTCGAACAGCGGCGTCTCGGGCGAGTTCAGATACTTGGGCTCGCCATCCCCGAGGACTCTGCCACCGAAGCCGATCACCGCGCCGCGCGCGTTGAGGATCGGGAACATGATCCGGTCGCGGAAGCGGTCGTAGCGTTTGCCCTCGCCGGCGATCACCAGCCCCGCCTCGACCAGCGACTTGTGCTCGTAGTCGGGAAACGCGTTCTTCAAGCCCTGCCAGTCGTCCGGCGCGTAGCCGATCCTGAAGCGGGCGGCAATCTCGCCGGTGAGCCCGCGCCCTTTCAGGTAGTCGATCGCGCGCGTCGTTTTTTTCAGTTCTGCGCGGTAGAACTCCATCGCGGTTTCCATCACCGCGCCGAGACTGGTTTCCTGCTCCTTGCGCTCGGCCTCGCGCCGCGCGTCCTCGCCGATGCGCGGCTGCATCTCCGGCACCTGCATGCCCACCGACGATGCGAGGTCCTTCACCGAATCGACGTAGCCCAGGCCGCCGTAGGACATCAGGAAACCGATCGCGTTGCCGTGTGCGCCGCAGCCGAAGCAGTGATAGAACTGCTTCGCGGGACTGACGGTGAACGAGGGGGACTTTTCGTTGTGGAAGGGGCACAGGCCCTGGAAATTCGCGCCGCCCTTTTTCAGGCGCACGTAGCGCGAAACCACCTCGACGATGTCGACGCGGTTGAGCAGGTCCTGCTTGAATGATTCGGGGATCACGGATGACCCCCAATTCTAGAGGTCAACCAACCAATTTGGCCTTCACCAGACCTGAAACCTTGCCCATATCGGTGCGTCCGGCCAGCCGGGATTTCAACAAGCCCATGACTTTGCCCATTTCTTTCGCGCCGCCGGCCCCGGTCTCCGCGATCGCGGCCTCGATTTCCTTCGCCACTTCGGCCTCGGACAGCTGCTGCGGCAGGTAAGCCGAAAGCACCACGATCTCGGCCTTCTCGCCATCGGCCAGGTCGTTGCGGCCGGCCTTCTCGAACTGCGCGATGGATTCGCGCCGCTGCTTCATCATTTTGTCGATGATGGCGAGGATGTCGGCATCGGTCAGGACGACGCGCTCGTCCACTTCCTTCTGCTTCATCGCGGCCAGCAGCAGGCGCACCGTCCCGAGCCGGGCCGTGTCCTTGGCCCGCATGGCGGCCTTCATGTCTTCTGTTATTTTGTTTTTCAATTCCATAAAATAAAAACGCCCCGGCTTAAGGCCGAGGCGCCGAAAGGATTCGGGAAAAGGGCCCGCCCGGTTCTTCCTTAATACATCTTCTTCGGCAGCAACTGGCTGCGCAGGCGTTTGTGGTGGCGCTTCACGGCAGCGGCCAGCTTGCGCTTTCTTTCCGTGGTCGGCTTCTCGTAGAACTCGCGCGCGCGCAGTTCGGTGAGGAGGCCGGTCTTCTCAACGGTGCGCTTGAAGCGGCGCATCGCCACTTCGAAGGGCTCGTTTTCCTTGATGCGTACGGTCGGCATGCAGATCCTGTATCCCGGAATTCGGAAAGGGCGAAATTGTATCAGAATCCAGGCGACAATCGGCCACCCATGCTGATCCTTGGCATTGAAACCTCGTGCGACGAAACCGGGCTGGCGCTCTACGACGCCGATGCCAGGCAGTTGCTCGCCCACGCGGTGTACTCCCAAACCGCGATGCACGAGGCTTACGGCGGCGTCGTGCCCGAACTTGCCTCCCGCGACCATTTGCGGCGCCTCGTGCCCCTCAGCCGGCAGGTCCTCGAGCGCGGCGGGCGCAGGATCGCGGACATCGGCGCCGTCGCCTATACCGAAGGTCCGGGCCTGGCCGGCGCGCTGCTCGCCGGCGCGGCGTTTGCGCGCAGCCTTGCCCAGGCGCTTGCGGTTCCCGCGATCGGCATTCACCACCTGGAAGGCCATCTCCTGTCGCCGTTGCTCTCGACCCGCGCGCCGCAATTTCCGTTCGTCGCGCTGCTGGTGTCCGGCGGCCACACGCAGCTAATGCGCGTGCAGCAGGTGGGCCGCTACGAACTGCTGGGCGAAACCCAGGACGACGCGGCGGGCGAGGCCTTCGACAAGACGGCGCAGCTGCTCGGCCTGGGCTATCCGGGCGGTCCCGCGCTTTCCAGGCTCGCGGAATCCGGCAAGCCCAAACGCTACCGCCTGCCACGACCGATGATCACGAGCGGAGATCTGGAATTCAGTTTTTCCGGCCTGAAGACCGCTGTCTTGACGTTAATGAAGAAAGAAATTCAACCGGAAAAGAAGGACCTGGCGCGCGAGTTCGTCGATGCAGTGGTGGAAGTGCTGGTGGCGAAATGCAGCCTCGCGATGGAGAAGACCGGGCTGACGCAGCTCGTCGTCGCCGGCGGCGTCGGCGCCAACAAGCAGTTGCGCGCCGCGCTGGATGCCAAGGCAGCCGCAACCGGCTTCGACGTCTTCTACCCCGAGCCGGAGCTGTGCACCGACAACGGCGCCATGATCGCCTTTGCCGGCGCGCTTCGTCTGCAAGCCGGAAATACGATTCCAGCGACAGGGCACGCGTTCAGTGTGCGGCCGCGCTGGGATCTTGCGACTCTCAGCTAGCTTTCTCGCGCTTTCTGCGCGCCGCGCAGGCTTCATGTTTTTTCTGTCCGAGGCGCGGTTCGGTCCCGCGCGCGATGCGCAGGACATTTTCGCGGTGGCGCCAGACGAGCAGCAGCGCGATCGCGGCGACCATCGGGGTGATTGGCGCCAAGCCGAACAGGGACCAGGCCCAGAATATGGCGAAAACCGCCGCCAGGATGGAGGCAAGGGAAATCATGCGAAAGAAAAGCACGATGATGCCAAAGGTGGCCAGCGTACCCAGTCCCAGATACGAATTCAGCGCAAGCAGGACTCCGGCGGCGGTCGCGACCCCCTTGCCGCCCCTGAAGCCGTGAAACACTGGATAGAGATGGCCGAGGAACGCCATCGCGCCGGCGAGCGGCGCGTCGAATCCCGCTATCGGGCTCTCGCCGGTGTAGAGCACCGTCAGGCCCACGGCCAGCGCCCCCTTTCCCGCATCGCCGATGAGCGTCAGGGCGGCAGCGAGCTTGTTGCCGGTGCGCAGCACATTGGTGGCGCCGGGGTTGCTCGAGCCGTAGCTGCGCGGATCGGGCAATCCCATGGCCCTGCTGATGAAGACGGCGAAGGACACCGAGCCGAGCACGTACGCGGCCAGCGCAATTGCAACCGTTTCAATCAGGACCGTCTGCATAAGCCTTGGATTCTATAATCTGCCGTCATGGACACCATCCTAATTCGCGACCTGAGGGTCGAAGTGCTGATCGGCATCCACAAGCGCGAGCGGCACGTCGCCCAGGTTGTTTCCATCGATCTCGATATCGGCCTGCCGGGCACCACCGTCTTCGCCACCGACAAGATTGCCGACACCATCGACTACGAACAGGTCGCCCTCAGGATCAAGGCGCTCGCCGGAACCGGCCACTTCCGCCTGGTGGAGACCTTCGCCGACCGCATCGCCAGGTTGCTGATCGACGACTTCAGGGCCCCGTGGGTGAAGGTCAGCGCCGCCAAGATCGGCATCCTGCCGAACGCCAAGTTCGTCGGCGTGTCGATCGAGCGGCGGCGCTAGGAGGAGGTCACGGGGGAACGTGGGTTCCCCTGTACCTAGAACACGAATCTCATTCCTTCTTCAGCCCGGCGAGCTGCGCCGCCTCGCGCGAGCGCTCGAAATCCTGGCGGATGAAGGCGCCGAAGCCTGCCGGGGTCATCTGCTCCGGCGACGCCACTTCCACGCCCAATTCGCGGAATCGCTCGAGCGTCTTGGACGAATTGAGCGCCGTGGCCAGTGCTGCCTGCAGCCGCGCCATCACCTCGGCGGGCACGCCTGCCGGTGCGAGCACGCCGATGTAGCTTCCCGCGGTGAAGTCCTTGACGCCGCCCTCGATCATCGTCGGCACCTCGCCCGCCAGCGCGGAACGCTTCGCGGCAGCAATCGCGACGAAGCGCGCCTTGCCGCCGCGATGGTGCGGCAGGGCGCTGGAGAATTCCGTCATCGCACCCTGGATGGTGCCAGCGAGCAAGTCGGGCAGCAACGAACCGCCGCCCTTATAGGGAACGTGCAGCAGCTTCGCGCCGGTCTGCGCGTTGAAGCGCTCCAGCGTCAGGTGCGTCGCGCTACCGATGCCGGAAGTGCCGACGCCGACCTGCTGTTGTTTTGATAGCGCGATCAACTCCGGCAACGTCTTCGCGGGCAGCGCGGCGTTCACGACGAGCGCATGCGGCACGATGCTCGTCAATCCGACCGGCGCGAAATCCTTGAGCGGGTTGTAGCCGAGCTTCGCCTGCACGAAGGGGTTGACCGTCAGCGGGCCATTGGATCCCGACAGCAGGGTGTAGCCGTCGGCCGCGGCGTGCGCGACCTGCTCCGCTCCGATGCTGCCGCCCGCGCCGGCGCGGTTCTCCACCACCACCGGCTGGCCGAGCTCCTCGGCCATGCCGGCGCCGACCAGGCGCGCCACGATGTCGGCATTGCCGCCGGGCGCAAAGGGCACGATCAGGCGGATCGCGCGCTCGGGAAACGCCGCGAACACGGCAAACGGGGACAGCGCCAGGGCCGAGCCCAGCGCCTGCAACAGGCAACGACGTTCGGGATTTTTCATCCCGTGCACTCTACGCAAACTCGCCCGCGGCATCAAATAGAATTGCGCACATCATGGAACGCATCGCGTTCATCGGCCTGGGCGAAGCCGGCCAGACCATCGGCCGCGGCCTGCTCGCGCAGGGCGCGCAGCTCCGCGCCTACGACATCCTGTTCGATGATTCCGCCAACCAGGGCCGGCTGAGGAAGGCTGCCGAATCTCTGGGTATCGCCGTTGCGCGAGACCACGTCGACGCCGTCGCGGAGGCGGACATCGTTTTTCTCGCGGTGACGGCCAGTTCGAGCCTGGCGGCTGCGAAATCGTGCCTGACCGGCCTGCGCATGGGACAGTTGTTCCTCGATATCAATTCGGTGTCGCCGCAACGCAAGATCGAGGCCGCGTCGCTGGTGGCGCCTACGGGCGCGGCCTACGTGGACATCGCGGTGATGGCGCCGGTGGCGCCCTACGACCACAAAGTGCCCTGCCTGGTCGGCGGGCCGGGCGCCGAGGCGCTGCTGCCGAGGGCGCGCGCGCTCGGCATGAAGATGGAGTTCGTCTCCGCTGAAGTCGGCCAGGCCTCCGCGATCAAGATGTTCCGCTCGATCATGATCAAGGGCATGGAGGCGCTGGTGGTCGAATCCATGGTCGCGGCGAGCGAATACAGGGTGGAGGAGCGCGTGCTTGCCTCGCTGCAAGAAACCTTTCCGTCGCTGGACTGGGAAAAGCTCTCCGGCTACATGATCGAGCGCGTCGTCAGCCACGGCAAGCGCCGGGCTTCCGAAATGCGCGAAGTTGCCGAGACGCTGAAAGGCATAGGCATGGAGCCCCTCATGGCCGCCGCCACCGCCGCGCGCCAGCAATGGGTCGCCGATCTCGGCGTGAAGGAACGGCTCGCCGGCCGGAAAACAGAAAATCGTGCCGAACTGATCGACGCCATTCGCAAGGTGATGGGGAAATAATCGCGCTCAGCCGTCCAGCGCCACCGTCACCAGCACGGGCACCAGGGTGCGCACAATCTCCCCGGGCGCGAGTCCGACGAGAAACCCCCGCCTCCCGCCGTTGATGTAGATCTTCGGCAGTTCGATTATCGAACGCTCCATGTATATCGGCATGCGCTTCTTCGTGCCGAAAGGCGACGTGCCGCCCACCTGATAGGCCGTGTGGCGCTGGGCTACTTCGGGCTTGCAGGGCTCAATGCGTTTGCGGCCCGCCTGCCGCGCAAGGTTCTTGGTCGAGACTTTCCGGTCGCCGTGCATCAGGACGATGAGCGGCTTCGCCGCCTCGTCCTGCATCACCAGCGTTTTCACCACCGCGTGTTCCGGCACGCCGAGCGATTCGGCGGAGACGCCCGTGCCACCGCGTTCTACGTATTCATACTCATGCTCGGTAAAAACAACCTGCTGAGCTTTCAGATAAACAGTTGCCGGCGTATCAGCCATTTGTCGCGCCCGAATGCTGAATTGACTCTGACCCTATTCATTTATTATCCCTTATTGGGCTTAAACCGTCCCATTTTGGGCATATAATGCCTCCATGCTCACCGCCCTCGCCCCGTTGGACGCGCTTTTCACCAGGACGCAGCGGCGTCTGCTGGCGCTGCTGTTCGCCGCGCCGGAAGAGCACAGCGTGGGCGCGCTGGTGCGCCGCTCGGGCGGCGGCTCGGGCGCCATCCGGCGCGAGGTTGACTGCCTCCTTAGGGCGGGCCTTGTGCGCGAGCGGCGCGCCGGCAACCAGCGGCTGATCGCCGCGGACGAATCCAGTCCCTGCTACGCGGCGCTCCAGGCACTTGCCGGGACCTCGGCGCAACCGATGCCGCGGCGCAATCCGGTGCGTCCCTCCGCGGCGCTCATCGCGCGTCGCGGTGCCGTGCTGAAGGCCCTCGCGCGGCACGGGCTTTCCAGGCCGCGCGTCTTCGGCTCCGTGGCGCGCGGCAGCGACACGGCGGCGAGCGACCTCGATCTGCTGGTGAGCGCGGCTCCCCGCACCTCGCTGCTCGACCTGGCCAAGGCGCAGCGCGCGGTCGAAGAGGCGCTGGGCGCAAGAGTTGATCTGGTCACGATCGGCGACCTGCCGGAGGGTTGGCGCCGGGCGGCGCTCGCCGAGGCGGTGCCGCTGTGACGGGACCGCAGTGACGGAGCCTGGCTCGCGCGACCCGGCCTACGCCGGGCACATGCTGGAAGCGATCACCCGAATCCGGCGTTACGTCGGGCGCAAGGGCCGCGCCGCGTTCCTCGCCACGCCGCGATCCCCTGGCGCGACATCGCCGGCATGCGGCACCGCCTGATTCACGGCTACCTGACGGTCAACCTCGAAACCGTGTGGCAGGTCGTGCAGCGCGATCTTCCGGCACTGGAGAAAGACTTGCGCGCGATCGCCGCGGGCAAGGCCGTTGCCCCCGCGGCCGCGCCACGCAGACGAACCCGTACAAAAGAAAGACAACGCCGCTGAGAGCGGAAATGGCGATCAACTCCGTGGATGATGCTTCGCGTGCAGCAGCTTCATCCGCTCGCGGGCGACGTGCGTGTAAATCTGCGTCGTCGAGATATCAGCGTGCCCGAGCAGCATCTGCACCACGCGCAGGTCCGCGCCATGGTTGATCAGGTGCGTGGCGAAAGCGTGGCGCAGCACGTGCGGAGAGAAGTGCTTGCCGGGAACCGCGCGCGCGCCGTGGCGCTTGATGTTCTGCCAGAACGCCTGCCGGGTCATGGCGGCACCGCGCGCGGTGACGAACAGATGATCGGAGGATTTTTTCTTCAGCAAGGAAGACCTGAAATCTTTGTTGTAACGGCGCACCCATTCGACCGCCTCCTCGCCCAGCGGCACCAGGCGGACTTTTGATCCTTTTCCAAGAACGCGCACAACACCTGCACCGACATCGATTTCGAAGACTTTCAAAGATATCAATTCAGAAACCCGCAAACCAGCTGCATAGAGCACCTCCAGCATCGTTCTGTCCCGCATACCGAGCGTCGTATTGACGTCCGGCGCGGCGAGCAACGCTTCGACGTCGGCTTCCGACAGAACTTTCGCAAAACGCGGCACGCGTTTGGGCGGATCGAGCTTGAGCGTCGGGTCGGCCTTGATCTTGCGCTCGCGCAGGCACCAGCCGTAAAAGCGCTTGAGGCTGGAGAGCATGCGCGCGGCGCTCGATGCCCTTCCCTTTCTTGATGCCAGAAAACCGAAAAGATCTTCTTCACGCGCTTCTTCGAGCGGGGTTTTCTTCAGGAACGATGCGAACTGCTCCAGGTCGCGCCGGTACGAGGCGAGCGTGTTCTTCGACAGCCCGTCCTCCAGCCACAGGGCGTCGGCGAACGCGTCCAGATTGGCCGCGTCGCCGGAACTCACGCCGCCAGCTTCTCGATTTTTGCCAACAGTTCGCCGAGTTTTTTCTTCATAATGGTGGATTCTAAAGCAGCCCTATTCATCAAGGAGAAACACCATGGGCAAGTTCATCGAACTGACGGCCGCCGACGGCCATAAATTCGCGGCCTTCGTCGCGCAACCGGGCGGGCAAAATGCGGGCAAGCCTCGCGGCGGCGTCGTTGTGATCCCCGAGATCTTCGGCGTCAACAGCCACATCCAGCAGACCACCGACGGCTTCGCGGCCGATGGCTACCTCGCGGTGTCGCCCGCGATGTTCGACCGCGCGCAGCGCAACTACGACACCGGCTACTCGCAGCCCGAGATCCAGGCCGGCGTCGCCATCATGCAAAAACTCGACCCGAAGCAAAGCATGATGGACGTGCAGGCCGCGATCGCGGAGGCATCGAAGGGCGGCAAGGTCGGCATCGTCGGCTATTGCTTCGGCGGCACCATCGCATGGATGGCGGCAGCCCGGGCAAGCGGCCTCGCCTGCTCGGTGCCCTACTACGGCGGCGGCATGCACGGCCTCATCGGCGAGAAGCCGAAAGTGCCGGTGATGTGCAATTTCGGCGAGCTGGACCAGTCACCGACGCTCGCGCAGGCGAAGGAAATCGTCGCCGCACACCCGGAGATCTCGGCGCACTTCTACGCCGGCGCCGGCCACGGCTTCAACTGCGACCAGCGCGGCTCCTGGAACGCCGAGGCGGCCAAGCTCGCGCGCAGCCGGACGATCGAATTCTTCCGCAAGCACCTAGGTTGATTTATCCGAATCGCTTCAGCGTCTCGCGGTTGAATTTCAAGCCCAGACCGGGCCTCTCCGGCACGGCAAGCATGCCTTTTTGAGGTTCGGGAACCTCTTCGAAGAGCTTCCCCGACCAAGGCATGTATTCGACCGTCAAGCCGTTCGGGATCGCGGCGATGAGGTGCACGTGGATTTCGGGCAGCAGGTGGCTCACCACCGGAAGATTGAACGCCTGCGCCATGCCGGCGATCTTCAGCCACGGCGTGATGCCTCCGGCGCGCAGCACGTCGATCATGACGATATCCACCGAGCGCGCCTCGAGCATGTGATGGAACGGCACCGTGCCGTAGACGTATTCACCGCCGGCGACGGGGGTATCCAGCGCGTCGGCGACGCGAGCCATGCCTGCGTAGTCGTCGTGCGCGACGACGTCTTCCAGCCAGAAGAGGTGGTACTGCTCGATGCGGCGGCCGATGGCGATAGCCTGGCGCACGTCCTAGCGCTGGTTGATGTCGCACATCAGGTCGATGCCCTCGCCGATGCTCTCGCGAATCAGGCGCGTGCGCTCCACTTCGCACCCGGGCGAGGTATCCCCCGGCAGGGCGAGCTGCATCTTCATCTGCCGGAAGCCCTTTTCCACCAGGCGCGGCCCGGCGCGCACCACGTGCTCCAGCGCAAATTGGCGCATCAGCGCGTCGCTCGCATACGTGGGCGCCTCGCGCCTGTATCCCCCCGAGAGCGTGGCGACCGGCACGCCGAGCGCCTTGCCCTTGATGTCCCACATCGCGATGTCCAGCGCGGCGAGCGCCAGCGTGAGGATGCCGCCGGGGCCCGATGGAGCGGCGGCGGCGCGCAGTTTTTCCCCGACCGCCTCGGCGACCGTCGGCAGTTCGGGTATGGCGGGATTGCGCTTCGCGCTCATCACGGCCAACGCCCGCATCCGGCCTGCTTTCACGAAACCGAGCTCCTGCGAGATGTTGTCGAAGGTGATCCCGACCTCGCCTGCGATCACCGCCATGTCGGCTGGCCCACCGCCCTTGTACTGCACGGCCACGATATTGACGTCCGCAAGCAGGTTGAAAAGCTCGCCTGCAATGTGCGGATTGGTGCCCACGCCCGCGGCGGCGTAGTTGAGCGCGCCGGATTTCGCCTTGGCGAGGGCGACCAGCTCCTGGACCGAGCGCGCCGGAACGGAAGGATGCACGGTAACGAAGGAGGGCGCTGAAGCCACAATTGAAATGGAAACGAAGTCGCGCAGCGGGTCGTAGGGCGCGCGCGGCATCAGGAACTGGTTGGAGACGAAGGGAATCGTGTTGATGAGGAGCGTATAGCCGTCCGGCGGCGAGTTCATCACGATCTCCGTACCGATGACGCCGGACGCCCCCGAGCGGTTGTCCACGACTATCTGCTGGCCCAGGGCCTCGGAGAGCCTGGCCGCCAGTAGCCGGCCGACGACATCCACGCTTCCGCCCGGCGGAAACGGCGAGACCAGGCGAATCACCTTCGACGGATAACTCTGCGCGAGCGCAGCGCGCAGAGGAAAGAGTGCGACTCCAATGACCAGCAAAACGCAGGCGGCTCGACGCAACATCTTTTCTTCCCCGGCAGACTCTAGCACCGCACCTTCATTTAAAGAAGAGATTCTCCGGGTCTCACCCTGGTAAAGGCGACCGGCTTCATGCCGATAGTGAGCGCGCCGTCCTTCAGGCGCGCACTGGTAAAGGCCGACTGTTCGAGAGGTCCGGCGTCCGGAAAGTCCTCGCGGTAGTGCGCGCCGCGCGAATCGGTGCGCGCGAGCGCCGCTTCGGCGATCACGCGGCTGGTCTGGGTGAGGTTCTTCAGGTTCAGCCAGTCGTGCCAGCCGAGGTTGAAGGCGGGGTTGGCGTCGGCATTGCCGGTTTCGTTCAAGGCGTTTTCGATCGACTGCAATTCCGAGAGTGCCGCGCGCAGGCCCGTTTCGCCGCGGATGATGCCGACCTTGTCCCACATCACATCGTAAAGGCGCTCACGCAGCGCTTCGATCGGTCCGTGGCTTCTTGTTCCTTTGGGCTCACATCCTTGAATCGCCTGGTCCAGGGCGCTTCGGTCCGGATCCCTGAATGAGCCTTCCTTCGGAACCCATTGCGCCATCGTGTCCCCGGCGACGGCGCCGAACACGGTGGAATTCGCGACGCCGTTGCCACCCAGGCGGTTGGCGCCATGCACGCCGCCCGCGTCTTCGCCCGCGACAAAGAGGCCCCTGAGCGCCGTACTGCAGTCGGGATTGAATTCGACGCCGCCCATCATGTAGTGCGCCGTCGGCACCACTTCGACCAGGCCGCCGGCAAGATCGAAGCCGCAATCGGCGCAGCGCTCGACCATGCCGCGAAATTGTTTTCTTACAAGATCCTGATCCAAATGGCCCATGGAAATAAAAAGGCCCCCATTGGGGCTGGTATTTCCATTCCTCATCTCCGCAAACATCGCCCGCGAAACGAAATCGCGCGTCGCGCGCTCGGCGAGCGGGTCGTAGCGCGGCATGAAGCGTTCCATAGCGCCGTTCAGCAGGTAGCCGCCCGAGCCGCGCAACCCCTCTTCGAGCACGGTCCCCGTCATGCGCGTGTGCGCGCCCGCGTAGAGGCCGGTCGGGTGGAATTGCACCATCTCCATGTCGCGCAGCGGAAGCCCAGCGCGCAGCGCCATCGCCAGGCCGTCGCAGCTCTTGTCGCCCGAAGGCGTGTGGTACTTGTACATGGTGGGACCGCCGCCGGTGCCGAGCAGCACCGCCTTCGCACGGACGAAGACATACTCGCCCGATCTCATGTCGATGAAAAGGACGCCCGCGATTGCCGAATTATTCCTGTCTTTGATCAATTCAACGGCACGGTGTTCTTCCAGCCTTCCGATGTCGCGCGCCCAGACCTGCTCGGCAAGCCGGTTGATGATCTCGATGCCGGTGAGGTCGCCCTTGTGCACGGTGCGGTCGAAAGTCTGCCCGGCAAAGGCTTTCTGGTGCACCGTGCCGTCGGGGTTGCGGTCGAAGAAGCAGCCGAGCTCGTTCTCCAGCTCCCGGATTCTTTCCACCGCCAGCGTCACCAGCTTCCAGGCAAGGTCCTGGTCGGGCAGCCACTTGCCGCCCTCGATGGTGTCCATGAAGTGTCGCTCGATCGAGTCCTCCTTCGCGAGCGCGACGTTGTAGCCGCCCTGCACCATGCGCGTGCAGCCGCACTTGCCGAGCAGGCCCTTCACCGCGACCGTGATCGAGAGCGACGGATCGGCCTTGTGCGCATGCAGCGCTGCGAACAGGCCCGCGCCGCCTGAGCCAAGGATCAGAATGTCGGTTGATATCTCACGCATGCGGCGCCTATGCCGCCCTGCGCAGCTTGTAGTCCCGGATCAGTACGTCCGCAGGCAGCTTCAACCCGGAACAAAGCCGACGAATCATCTCGATCGTCAGGGGGCGCACCCGGTTGAGAACCTCGGCCACCCGGGCGCGCGACCCGATGTAGGGCTCAAGATCCCTGCGGTTCAGGCCCCGGGCTTCCATCACGTGCTGCAGCAGGTCGATCGGATCGGGTGCGGTAATTGGGAAATGCTCGCTTTCATAGCTCTCGACGAGCAGAACGAGCACCGTGAGCCGGTCGGCCTCCGGAGTACCCTCACGGGCGTTCCAGAGTGCCTCGATCTCCTTGAGGACCGCGGCATGCTCGCGCTTGCCGCGGATCGGGCGCAGTTCCATGTCCATTCTCCTAAATCGAATCCGCGTCGATGCGGTCGTACTCGTGGTGCGTTCCGACGAAACGGATGAACATCATGCCGCGGTTATAATGCACCGCCACCACGAGGCGATAGTCATTGCCCTTGATGTTGAAGATGACGCGGTTGTCCGCGATTACGCTCGCATTGCTGTAAACCGCCTTGACCTCGCCGGGCCGGCGCCAAATCGCCCTGCGCGCGATCGCGTACCAGGCGCGCAGCGGAATTTCCGCGTCAGGGTGCTTGCGCCAGCATTCGCGCAATGCGCTCAACGCAATGATCCGCATGCGGCACTCTAGCATGCTCCCATTTCGGGAGCAACCGGCGCTTGACGCTCAGGCCCGCGCCGTCTCGCGCCGCAGCCACTGCATCGCCACCACCAGCGCCACCAGCACGAAGCCGATGACATCGAACAGCGCATTCGGATACACCAGCAGGAAGCCGGCGACCACCAGCATGATCCGCTCGGCGAGGCTGGTGCGCTTGAACAGCCAGCCCTGCAGCCCGCCGGCGAGCGCCGCGATGCCGATCGCGGCGGTGAACGTCACCAGTGCAATTGCGCCCCAGTCGGCGTCGCCGAGCGTCTTCATCGAGCCCGTCAGCAGCAGCCCGGTGCCGCTCGGATCGAGCACGAACATGAACGGCACGAGGAACGCGGGCGCGGTGTATTTCCAGCACTGCAGCGTGGTCTTGTACGGGTCGCCGCCGGTGATCGCGGCGGCGGCGAACGGCGACAGCGCCGTCGGCGGTGAGACTTCCGACAGCACCGCGTAATAGAAGATAAACATGTGAGCGGCGTATTCCGGAACATTTAGCGCGATCAGCGCCGGCGCGGCGATCACCGCACAGATGATGTAGCTCGCGGTCACCGGCACCGCGAGACCCACGATCCAGACAATGAGCGAGGTGTAGACGGCCGTGAGCAGCAGCGAGTTGCCGGCGTAGGCGAGCACGATAGAGCTGAATTTCAACCCCAAGCCGGTGAGCGTCACTACGCCGACGATCAGTCCGGCGCCGGCGCAGGTCGCCGCCACGTTCAGCACCGCGCGCGAGCCGCCATCCAGCGCCTTGATCAGCCCGGACCCCGCGACGCCGCGCCAAATGACGCTCTTCCCCTGGAACAGATCATATGAAATGAGCGCGCAATCCCGGTGCAGGAAGCTGGTGACCAGGGCCACCACAGTCGCCCAGAACACGGACAGCTCGGGGGAAAAACCCATCAACATGAAGGCGACGATCGAGACCAGCGACAGGAAATGGAACCAGTACTTCCTGGTCAGGCTCCAGGCCGACTCGACCTGCTCGAAGCGCACGTCCTTCATGCCGAACTTGCGCACGTCGATCTCGACCATGATGAACAGCGCCAGGTAATACAGGCAGGTCGGGATCGTCGCCATCAGCACGACGTCCAGGTACGAGATCTTGAGGAACTCGGCGATCAGGAAGGCGGCGGCACCCAGCACCGGCGGCGAGATGATGGCGCCGAGTCCCCCGGCGGCGAGCAATCCCCCGGCTTCGTCCTTGCTGTAGCCGACCTTGGCGAGCATCGGCGCGGCCACGGCGCCCAGCGTGACCGTGGTCGCCACGCCGGATCCCGACGGACCGCCCAGCAGGAACGAGGCGAGCGTCACCGTGCGCCCCGCGCTGGTCGGCTTGCCGCCCATCGCCGAAAACGAGAAATCGATGTAGAACTTGCCGGCGCCCGAGAACTGCAGGAAGGCGCCGTAGATCGTGAACAGGATGATGAGCGTGGAGGAGACGCTGATCGCGGTGCCGTAGATGCCCTCCAGCGTCATGTACATGTGGCCGATGAGGCGCGGAATCTCGTAGTCCTTGTGCGTCCAGGGCGCCGGCAGGATTTCACCGAAGAAAGCGTAGAGCAGGAAACACGAGGTGACGAACGGCAGGATCCAGCCGGTGGTGCGCCGCATCGCCTCCAGGATCAGCAGCGCCAGCGCGACACCGAAAACGATGTCCCAGTCGTTGGGCAGGATCGAGCGGTCGAAGAATTCGTCGCCGCCCGCGATCAGGTAGACGGTGGTAGCCACGCCCGCCAACGCCAGCAGCCAATCCCACCACATGACGCGGTGCCGGAAGCGCCTGGCGACCGGAAAGATCAGGAACGAGAGAAACAGCACGAAGGCGAGATGGATCGCGCGCAGGTGCTCCGGGCGGACGATGGCGTAGGCGGTGTAGAGGTGGAACAGCGACATCACCACCGCCACCGCGGTGACGAAGGCGGCAAGCCAGCCCGAGTGCTTGTTTTGCACGCCCTCTTCGCGCTCGATCATCTCCTCGGCGCGCTCGAGCGCCTCGGCGCTGACTTCGGCTGCGGGCTTGTGCAGCAGCGTGACGTCTTCGCTCATCGACTCCCCAAAATGAAAAGCCCCGCCAGTACTCTGGGCGGGGCTCCGGTGCCCGCAGGCCTCACTTGATCTTGACGCCCCGCTCCGCCAGATACTTGATCGCACCCGGATGCCAGGGAATCGACGAATTCTCGGCCTTCTGGTTCTCCAGCTTGATGTTCACCGCTTCGGCGTGCACCCGGACCAGATCGACGACGTTCTCGAAAAGCGCCTTGGTGATCGCGTAGGCCGTCTTGTCGTCCATGTTCTGGTGCACGGCGAGCAGGTTGGTCACCGTGGCCTGGGGATTGTCGGCCTCCATCCCCTTGTACATCCTCTTCGGGATGACGTCCTTGATGTAGATGTTGCCGTGCTTCTTGGCCATCTCCGGCACCAGGTGGGCGATGTCGATCATCTTGATCTTCACGCCGGGCGAATTGGCCAGATCGGTCACCGCCGCGGTCGGCAGGCCGCCGACCCAGAAAAAGGCGTCGATCTTGCGGTCTTTCAGCGCGCTCACCGATTCGGCGACGCCGAGCCGCTCGCGCTTCATGTCCTTGTCCTTGTCCAGGCCCGCCGCCTCGATGACGCGGAACGCGAATACCTCGGTCGCGCTGCCGCCCGAGCCGGTGGAAACGCGCTTGCCCTTCATGTCCGTCATCTTGGCGATGCCGGTGCCATCGATTGACACCACGTGCATGCGATTCGGGTACAGCACTGCAAGCGTACGCACGGGAATAGGCTTGCCGACGAATTTGTCCTGCCCCTTGACGGCATCGATCGCCGCATCGGCCTGCGTGAACGCGATGTAGGGCTTGCCGGTGCCGATCAACTGCATGTTGGCGACCGAGCCGCCGGTCACTTCGGCCGTCGCCTGCATGCCGGGCACTTTTTTCGAC
>SHXL01000042.1 GCA_009693345.1 Betaproteobacteria bacterium | reverse complement strand
CGTGGGTTCGCGCCTACAGCTTCATCCGCTCGGCCAGGTCGTCCATGTTGTTGACGCCGACCGAAAATTGACCAGTTTAGAGGGGTAGTGCCGATCAGCGACTGACCAGCGCATTCATTGGGCGCACCCTGGTCAAACCGAAACCGGCACTCCTGGTCAATTCAGCGCCGGCGTCAACAGTCTGCCGCCGCGAGCGCGTGTATAGCTTAGCTTTACAGCCAAGCGTTACAGGTTCGAAATTTTTCGGAAGTTATATGAGCAACACCTGAACCCGGGGGGCGGGAGGGGTCGCCTTGGCCCCACCTGGGGGGATGGGTCTGGGGGGGTCGACGATGCGCCACAAGTGCGTACTTAACTTGGAGAGCGCACATGACCCGGAAGCACTTCATTGCTATAGCCCAGGCGATCCGCACCAGCATCACCGGCAGAGCAGAACGGGAAGCGATCGCAAGGGCACTGGTGCCCGCCCTACGGGCAGCTAACGCCAGGTTCAACACCGAGAGGTTTATCGCGGCGGCGGTCGGCGAGTAGCATGCGTCCATGCCCGTGGCGCCGTGTAAAGCGGCACTGAGGGACTGGAAACTCGTTACCTACCCACCGAAAGGTGGGTTATTCATGTCTGGTAAATATAAGCTGTCGCTGGCAGCCTTTGAAACTGTGGGGGCCATTGTGGGGGCCATTTCCATCCGGGCGGCGGAAAATGAAAAAGGGGCCGGTGGCCCCTTTCACTAACTACCTGATTTGTTTGGCGCGCCCGGAGCGATTCGAACGCCCGACCCCTTGGTTCGTAGCCAAGTACTCTATCCATCTGAGCTACGGGCGCGGAGGGGACGAATTATATCAAACACTTAGGGAGATGATATGAGCTTAGTCCTGCAGGTGAATATCAAGATCAAGCCGGAGAACGTGAGCAGCTTCATGCAGAAGGTGCTGGAGAACGGCAAGGCCGCGCGCAGCGAGCCGGGGTGCCGCCAGTTCGAGGTTCTGGTGGACCCGGAAGACAAGACTTCAATCATGCTGTTCGAGGTCTACGACGACCAGAAGGCGTTCGAGCTGCATCAGCAAGGCGCCGCGTTCAAGAAGTACGTGGCGGAAGCGGTTCCGCTGCTCGCCTCGCGCGAGCGGCATTTCTGGAACAAGGCGTTGTAACGGCTGGGCCCCCGCTTTCGCGGGGGCGACGCAGACTATTTGAGGATCGGGCGCAGGTCCTCGAGCTTGTCGAACAGGTGCCAGATGTAATCGCTTGCGCCTTTTTCACGGTGCGGGTGCAGGTCGGCGATCTTCGGGTCGCTGCAGTAGCCGTCGAAGGCCGCTTTCGATTTCCATTCGACGAGGATCAGGACGCCGCGCGGCTTGATTTCGCCGGCGGCCGCCTCGCGGAACTTGCCGAGGGCAACGACCTTGCCGTCGTGGGCCTGGACTTCCTTCGCGGACCTGCGCGAATAGGCGAGATATTCGCCCCTATCCGCCACGTTGAAAAGATTGAGTGCATAAACCGGACCGGACATCGCTGTCTCCTGGTCAGAAGAGGAAGTAGCCGAGCGCGCCGCCCGACGCGAGGATCCACAGCGGATTGAGCCTGGTGGCGTAGAGCGCCGCCGCGCCCGCGCCGGCGATGAGCGCGCTCTGCCAGGCGAGGCCCTGCGGCGTGGCGAGGACGTAGCCGCCCGAGACGACAAAGCCGACGGTGATCGGCACGAGCGCGCGCTGGACTTGCTTTCGCCAGGGCGCGTCGCGCATCCGGTCCCAGAATCCGCCGATCGTATAGGCGAGCGCGGCGGCGGGCGCGCAGAACGCGCCGAGCGCGACCAGCCCGCCCGCGATCCCCGCGACCTTCCATCCGATCAGCGCGGTCACCAGCACGTTGGGCCCGGGCGCCGCCTGCGCGATGGCGAACAGCTGCGTGTACTCGGCCGCGCTCATCCATCCCTCCACATCCACCACCAGGCGTTGCATCTCCGGCATCACCGAAGGAATGCCGCCGACGGAAACGAGCGACAGCAGCGCGAAATAGAGGGCGATCTGCAGCATCAGACGAGGCGCATCAGATCAACCCTCTACGCGCGGCAAACCACCCGAGCAGGGCCGCGGCCGGAAGTACCGCGAACAGCGACACGCGGCCGATCGCGATGACGCCGAAACACGATGCGGCGAGCGCGATGCCCCAGGGCTTATGCACCAGCGGCTTGGCGAGCTTGAGCGCGGTGCCGATGAACAGGCCGCCGCCGGCGATGCCGACGCCCGTAACAACCGCCTTTACCCCCGGAACGGAAGAGAAATCCGCATAAAGGAGAGCGAGTCCGAAAACCCAGACCAGAGGCAATGCCATCAGACCGGCAAAAGCCACGACCGAGCCGATTGGCCCGAACCAGCGCCGCCCCAGGACCACCGACACGTTGCCCACATTGGGGCCGGGCAGGAACTGGCAGAGCGCCAGCACCTCGGCGAAGTCACCCGGCGCAATCCAGCGCCGCTCCTCGACCATCGTCAGGTGCGCCCAGGGCAACACGCCGCCGAATGAGCGCGCTCCTATGGAAAGAAAACCCAGATACAGCTCGAGCAATGACTTCGGAGGCGCGGGCGACGCGTTTTCCAATTCCTATTCGCCCCAGTAGTCCAAGCCTTCGGGGAGCGGCTCGCCATTCGCCAGCGAGGCGAACTTGGCGTACTGGCCGTCGGCATAAAGCAGCGGCTTGCCCTTCCTGCCGATGAGGAGTTGCTGCACTTCGCCCAGGTAGACCGTATGCGTGCCATGCGCCATCCGGTTGACCACCCGGCAATCGAACGCCACCAGCGCATTCTTCAGCACCGGCGCGCCGGTGGCCAACTTCTCCCACTGCTCCGCGCGGAACCTCGCCTCGCCCCGCATGTTGCTGCCATGAGCGCCGCTAAACAGGCTCGAGAGCTCGCGATCCTCGTGGCGCAGCACGTTGACGCAGAAAATTTCCGCCCTGGCGACGGCCTCGTGGGTGGTGCTGCCGCGGTTGATGCAGACGAGCACCGTCGGCGGCTCCGCGGTGGCCGAGCACACCGCGGTCGCGGTCATGCCGTAGAGATGGCCTTCATGGCGGCAGGTGATGATGTTCACCGTGCCGGCCAGGCTGCGCATGCCGAGCTTGAATTCCGCGGCGAACTGCGCCCTGTCGATCGGCTTTGCCATGGGCCGGATTCTACCGCGCTAGATTCATCGCCACTTTCCCGAACGGAGCATCGCGATGCAGGATCACGGATTTCTCCACCAGGCGCTCGTCTATCTCGCCGCGGGCGTGATCGTCGTGCCTTTGTTCAAGCGCCTGGGCCTCGGCTCGGTGCTGGGCTACCTCGTCTTCGTGGTGATCGACATCACGGAGGCCCGCGAGTCGCGCGAACGGATCGAGAAGTTCAACGTCGAACTCGAGGGACGTGTCGAGGAGCGCACCGCCGAACTGCGCGACGTGATCAAGGAACTCGACGCCTTTACCTATTCCGTGTCGCACGACCTGCGCGCACCGGTCGGCGCGGTCAGCGGCTTCGCACACCTGCTGCGCACCAGCGAGTCGCCGCGCCTGAGCGATGACGGCAAACACCTGCTCGACGTGATTGAGCAAAATGCCGAGCGCATGGTCAATCTGATCGAAGGCCTGCTAGGGTTCGCGCGCCTCGGGCGCGCCAAGATCCAGCGCCTGCCGCAATCGATGGACGCCCTTGCGCGCGATGCGTTGCGCGAACTTGCGGACGCGACGCGGGCTGAAGTCCGGATCGGGAACCTTCCGGAATGCGAAGGCGACCCCGTGCTGCTTCACCAGGTGTGGGCCAATCTCATCGGCAATGCGCTCAAGTATTCAAGGACGCGCGAGCTTGCCCGGATCGAAATCGGCTGGGACGCAGGCAAGCAGGCCTACTTCGTGCGCGACAACGGCGTTGGATTCGACATGCAGTATGCCGGCAAGCTCTTTGGCGCCTTCGAACGTCCCCACAGCGACGCGCAGTTCGAGGGCAGTGGCATCGGGCTTGCCATCGTGCAGCGGATCGTCGCGCGCCATGGCGGCACGATCTGGGCGGAGGCGGCGACCGACCGCGGCGCGACCTTCTGGTTCACCGTGCCCGCACCCCCGCCGGTTCCGGCTGTCAGCCGGGTTCCAGACCGCGCTTCCTGATGACCGCTGCCACGGCCGGCGCGGTAATGAATTTAACCGGCGCCTTTGCCGCGTCCGCCTGCGTTGCGCCCGCATGGACGCCGGCGAAGAACATCGTCATGCGCTGCAGATCCCCCGGCAGCGGGCCGACATAATCGATGCCGGCGAAATGCACCAGCTCGCTAATCTGCTGGAAGCCGATTTCAGTTTCGCCGCACCCTCGCACACCGCGAGCCCGGTGCCGGACTTGGCGAAATCGACGCGGCTGCCGGCGACCGCCTTGCCCAGCCTGATCTGATCGTCGATCGCCGGGCCCGCCATGATGATGAGGTCGCAGGGCTCGCCATCCACAAGGCGCTTCTAAACGTTGAGCGTGCCCGAAAAACCGTCGTGACCTTGTGCCCCGTATCCTTCTCGAACTGCGCCACCAGTTCGAGATAGGCCTCTTGCGTGGACGATCAAGAATGATTTCATGTCAGCCTTTCAGATTTACGAGAAATATACCCCCGCCCACGAGCAATGCGGCAATCGCGAACGACGGCGTCAACGGCTCGCCCAGCAGCAGCACGCCGGCCATCACGCCGAACAGCGGCGTGAGAAAGGTGAGCACCCCGAGGCGGGACGCGAGGTAATGGCGCAGCAGCCAGAACCACGTGAGGAAGCTGGCGAAGGCCACCACTGCGCACTGGTAGACGAAGGCCGCGACGATGAGCGGCGTGAGCCGGATCACGCCCGGCTCGCCCATCATCCAGGAAACCGCGAGCAGCACCGGCCCCGAGACCGCGAGCTGGTAGAAGAGCGTCTTGGGGGCGCTCACCGACGCGAGGCGCGTGGTACGGATCACCACCGTGGTCGCGGCCCAGAACACCGCGCCCATCAGGCCGAAGAAATCCCCGAGCAGCGTGCCGCGGCCGCCGGCGAAGCCGTCGCCGAAAGCCACCGCCACGCCCGCGAACGCAAGCAGGACCCCGGCCCACTGGCGCGCATTCAGGCGCTCCTGCGGAATGAGGAAATGCAGCCCGAAGGCGGTCATGCACGGTGCGAGGTACACGAACACGACCATGCGCGCCGCATCGGTCGTCGCGAGGCCGGCGAAGATGAATACGAATTCGCCCGCGAACAGCAGCCCCGCGAAAATGCCCGGCAAGAAGGTCCGGTCGCGCTGCCACAGCGGAATATTCCTGTAATGCACCCAGGCGAGCAGCAGGCCGGTGGCGACCACCGAGCGGATGCCGGACTGGAATACGAGCGAAATGCCCTGCGCGGCGAATTTCGCGGCGACGTGGCCCACCCCCCAGATGAAGCACAGCAGCACCATCACCGACACGGCGGCGGCGGCGGGCGTCTTGCGTTCGGCGCTCAAGCCGTCGGAACCGGCGGCAAGACCAGCACGCTGTTCGACGGCGCGCTGGTGACGCCGGAGGCATCGCAGGCCCGGATGTAATAGCGGTAATGCATGCCGCCGAGAATACTGCTATCGGTCCACTGGTTCGCCTTCACGCCGTCGACGATCTTCACCTTCCCGCCGTCGTCGGCGCGGTAGACGTCGTAGTGCACCACTGCGCTGGTCGGCTTGCTACAGTGCAGCGTCGCCCCCCTGCTCTTGAGTTCCGCCCGCAGCCCGCCGCCGTCTGCGCCCCATTGCGGCACGGTGCCATCGGGCACATAGGCCGGCGCCTGGTTGAGCACCTCGTGCGTCACGTGGAGAAGCGGATGCGAAGGTTCCATGGTTCACCTCCCGCGGGCGGACTGGATCCCGTCATGCTGCGCCAGGCGCCGGAGCGCGCCTTGATCCGAATCAATCAGCCCGCGGTACCCAGATAGTAATTCTTCACCAGATCGTTGGCTTCGAGGTCGGCGACCGACTCGCCCTCGAACACGATCTCGCCGTGCACGATGAGGTAGCCGCGGTCCGCGATGCGGATCGCCTGGTGGAAATTCTGTTCCGCCATCAGCACCGTGAGGCCGTGGCGCTCCTTCAGCTGCTTGATCATGGTGATCGTGTTGGAGACGAGGAGCGGCGACAGGCCGACGGAGGGCTCGTCCACCAGGAGGAGTTTCGGCGAGGACATGAGCGCGCGCGCGATCGCCAGCATCTGCTGCTGGCCGCCGGACATCGAGCCGGCCAGCTGGCCGCGGCGCTGCTTCAGCACGTCGAAGGTCTCGTAGCACAGCGCGAGGTTCTTCGCGATGTCGGGCCGCGCCTGCGGCCGGAACGCGCCCAGCAGCAGGTTCTCCTCCACGGTGAGCTTCGGAAACAGCCGCCGGCCCTCCGGCACCATGGCCACGCCCAGGCTGACGATTTCCTCGGTGGAGAGGCGCGTGAGATCGTGATTTTTATTTTCAATTTTCAGTTCTATTTTTCCCGTGGAGGGACGAACAATCCCCATAACGCACTTCATCAGGGTGCTTTTTCCGTTGCCGTTGGTGCCGAGCAACGCCACTGTCTCGCCGTCCTTCACCGAGATGGAGACGCCCTGCAGCGCCCGGACGGCGCCGTAGGCGGCGTCGATGCCGCTGATTGTCAACTCAAGCGCCAAGGTAGGCTCTCTGGACTTCGGGATGGGCGACGATCGCCGCGGGCGTGCCCTCGCAGATGATGCGGCCCGCGTCCAGGCAGATGACGCGCTGCGAAAACTTCATCACCGCCTGCATGATGTGCTCGATCATGACGATGGTGATGCCGGCGGCGTTCAGCTTGAAGAGGATTTCCAGAACTTCGCTGATTTCGTTCGACGACAGCCCCGCCATCGCTTCGTCCGAAATGAGCAGGCGCGGCCGCGCCGCCATGGCGCGGGCAAGTTCGAGCTTGCGCAGCTCGACCTGCGACAGGCGATTGGACTGGGTCGCGGCCTTGTCCGCGAGACCCATCTGCTTCAGGATTTCATGGGCTTCATCAAGCTTGCCAGTGCCTGCGTACTCCAGCGGAACCAGTAGATTTTCCAGCACCGACATGCTGGCGAAGGGCCGTGGAATCTGAAAGCTGCGCGCGATGCCGCGCCGGGTGCGCTGATATGCGGGGAGCCCGGAAATCTCCCTGCCGTCGAAGCGGATGCTGCCGCTGTCGTTCGCAAGAACCCCCGAGACGCAGTTGATCAGCGTCGTCTTGCCCGAACCGTTCGGGCCGATCAGGCCGAAGCGTTCTCCCTGCGCGATGTCGACGCTCACCCCGTCGAGCGCCATAAAGCCCCCGAAATTCTTCGATACGTCCTTCACCTGCAGGAGGGGGGTCATGATTTCCTGGAAGGAAACAATTTCCGGAAAAGGCCGAGGATCCCCTCCGGCGCGGCGACGACGAAAACCACCAGCATGACGCCGACCACCAGCACATTGATCTCCGACGAGATGGTGACGGTGACGATCTGCTGCACCGAGCCGAGCAGCACCGCACCGATCACCGGCCCGATCCAGTGCCCCATGCCGCCGATGATCGGCATGGCGAGCGCGTTGACCGCGTAGTTGAGGCTGAAGGTCGAGGCGGGCTCGATGAAGGAGAGGTATTGGGCATAGGGAGCGCCCGCCGCGCCCATCAGCGCCCCCGACAGCGTGGCGGCGCCGAGCTTCAGCTTGAGGGTCGGCACACCCGAGCACTCCGCGGCGACCTCGTTGTCGCGGATCGCGCGCAAACCCCTGCCGATCCACGAGGTCTCGATATAGCGCGCGGCGCCCACCGCCAGCACCGCGAGCGCCGCCATGACGAAGAACAGCCATACCGTGTGGCTGGCGAAGAACGGCGTTTCAACCGGCCGCATGATCGGCAGCCCCTTGGCGCCGCCCACGTAGTGCCAGTTCAGCACCACGGTCTCGAGCACGATCGCCACCGCGATGGTGGCGATGGAAAAGAAAATGCCCCGCAGGCGCAAGGTCAGCATGCCGACGCCGAAACCGAGCAATCCCGAAGCCGCGGCGCCAGCGAGGATCTGCAGCCCCAGCGGCAGCGCGAACGCCTTGTACAGCGCCACCGCGGTGTACGCACCCACCGCGAAGAACGCGCCCGAACCGAAGTTCACGTAGCCGGCGTAACCGCCGAGGATGTTCCAGGCGGTCGCCAGCACGATGAACTGCAGCACCACGTAGCCGGCGAAGAAGAAATATTCGTTGTGGAAAATGAGCGGCATCGAGGCGGCCAACGCCAGGACTGCAAGCGCTCCAATGAGAAAACGTTTCATCAACGACCGCGCATCAACGACCGAACAATCCCGCCGGACGAACGCCAAGGACGACCAGCAGAATGCCAAAGGCCACTGCCGGCGCCCATGCGGTGCCTGCCGTGGTGAGCACGACCGACTCGGCGATACCGAGGATCAGGCCGGCGACCAGCGTGCCGCTCATGCTGCCAAGGCCACCCAGCACCACCACGCAGAAAGTGCGGCCGATATACAGGCGGTCGACGTTCGGATCGACCGGGCCGACGATGATCAGCAGCGCGCCGGCGAGCGCGCAGGTCGCGGTGGCGATGCCGAAGGCCCAGCGCTTGATGCGCACCGGATCGGCGCCCATGAGACGAAGAGCCCCCTCATCCTGGGCCACCGCCCTGATCGCCCGGCCGGTGAAGGTGCGGGAAAAATAGAGCGCCAGTGCCGAGGTCAGCGCCAGCGCGACCCCGAATGCGACCAGCATGCGCTTGGGGATGCGCATTTCGCCGAACTCCACACTGGTGCCGATGTAGGAGGCGTCCACCAGCTGCTGGTCGACGCCGAACACGAGGATCAGGCCCACCTGCACGATGAAGGCGACGCCGAAAAAGAAGGCGATGCCGCGCAGCCCCTGGTCGCTACCGCGCCCCTCGAACGTCGAGTAATAGAACTGGTAGACGCCGAGGCCAAAAACGAAGAATACCGGCATCAGCAGCAGCCCGGCGAGCAGCGGGTCGACGCCGTAGCCCGCCAGCACGTAGGTCGCGTACGCACCCATCACGAGGAACGCCGGGTGGGCCACCTGCGGCACATCGAGCAGCCCGAAAGAGATCGAGAGCCCGGCGCTTACCGCGGCGTAGAAACAGCCGAGCAGGACCCCGGCGAGGACCGCCTCGAAAAGAAGCTGTAGATCCAGACCTAGTTCCGCGCCTTGTCGAAGGGCACGACTTCACCCGTCTTCATCGCCGCCGGCGCGATGATCACCTGCTTGCCCTGCTGGCGGAACTGGTCGACGTCCTTGCCCTTGATGCCGCGGAACTGCGCCATCACCAGTTTGGGCGTGGCCCACTCGCCCATCGCGTCGTACCTGATGTTGCCGACGATGGTCTTCATTTCGCTCTTGTGCAGGTAGGCGGCGAGCATTTTCTGGTCGAGGCTCTTGGTCGCGGTCACCGCCTGCTCGATCATCTGCCCGATGGCGTAGTTGTACGGCGGCAGGTAGTAGCCCAGCACGTCCACCTTCGCCTGCTTCGCGCGCACTTCATAGCGCTTCAGGAACTCGCGCACGGCCGGATTGTCCATCGACTTCTCGGGGACGTAGCTGTTGTAGTTGACGAATCCGTTGAGCAGCGGCCCGAGGGCCTCCATGTTCGGCGTGAACTGCAGGCCGACCATGCCGCCGCCGATGATTTTCACCGTCGGGCCGACGCCGATTTCGTTCACCGCGCGCACGATGGCCACCGACTCCGCCGGGTACGAGCAGATAAACACGGCGTCCGGCTTGGCGGCGCGCACCGCGCGGATGATCGAGGAGAAGTCCACCGAATTGGGCGGATAGTTCTGGTCGTAGACGCTCTGCAGGCCCATCGCCTTGGCGATCGCGCGCCCGCCGGTGCACAGGTTCTGCGCGAATTCGGCGTCCGCCGCCATCACCGCGATCGTCTTCGCGCCCAGTTTCTTGGCCGCCTCGAGGAAGGTGCCGCCCCAGGCCAGCGCGCCCGCGCCCCAGGGCGCGTTGTTGAACCACTTGTCGTGCTGGATGCGCGCATTCGCGTCGAAGGAGAAATTGCCCATCAGCAGCAGGTCGCGCTGCTTGACGAGCGGCATGATTGGCGCGGTCACGTTGGTGCCGTAGGGCGCGATCAGCAGGTCCACCTTGTCGATGTCGAGCAGCTTGGTATAGATCCCCGGGACGACGCCCGGATTGGTCTGGTCGTCGTAGGCGATGAACTCGACCTTGCGCCCGAGCAGCCCGCCCTTGGCGTTGACGTCCTCGACCCACATCTGCAGCGCCAGCAGGGCCGCCTTGCCCCCCGCGCCCAGGGCGCCGGTTTGCGGCATGCTCATGCCGATCTTGACCGGCTGTTGCGCGAAAGCCGCAACGTGAAACACGGAAAACGCGAGCGCCGCAACGGCGCCGGCCAGCGATCTGCTGAATTTCATGAAACTCCCTCCTCTAGGGTGTAAGGGGCATTATAGTAAGAAAAACGCACCGGCAGGAGACCGCATGGCCATGATTCCCCGCGAACGGACACCCTATTCGGCGATCGTCGACCGGCCGCCGCTGAAGCTTCCGGGCCGCGCGCGCGTGATCGTCTGGACCATCGTCAACCTCGAAGTGTGGGACATCGCCCGCGCCATGGCCCGCCAGGTTCTCCCGGCGCCGACCGGCGCGGTGCTGCTGCCCGACGTGCCGAACTGGAGCTGGCACGAGTACGGCATGCGGGTCGGATTCTGGCGCTTCGAGGCGCTGTACCGGCGGCTGGGCATCCGGCCGACCGTGGCGATCAATGCCCGCGTCTGCGTCGACTACCCGCGCGTCGCCCGGGCCTGCAAGGACGCCGGGTGGGAATTCATGGGCCACAGCTACGAGCAGGGGCCGATCCACCGCGAGGAAGACCAGCCCGGAATGATCAAACGGTCCCTGGATACGATCGAGAAGTTCACCGGCAAGCGGCCCATCGGCTGGCTCGGGCCGGGACTCACGCAAACGCTGGAAACGCCCGAGAACCTCGCCGCGGCCGGCATCAAGTACATCGGCGACTGGGTCTACGACGACGAACCAACCAGGATCAACACCGCCAAGGGGCCACTCGTCACTCTGCCGTATTCAGTCGAGACCAACGACATCCCGATGATGCTGGTGCAGCACCACGAGGCCGCCTACTGGACGAAAAAGTGCATCGACACCTTCGAGCGCTACTACGAGGAAGGCGCGCAGCGCGCCAAGATCATGGCGATCGCGATCCACCCCTATATCAGCGGCCAGCCGTTCCGCATCAAGTACCTGGAACAGGTGTACCGGGCAATCGGCAAAAGGAAAGGCGTGCTGCACTGGAACGGCGAGCAGATTCTGGACTGGTATCGAAATAAATGAGTTAATCGCAGTCCACCACAGGGGAGGTCAATCATGTCCGCAATTTCGAACCGCATTGCCGTAGCCGCTTTCGCCTGCGCGCTGGTGGCGCCCGCGAGCGCGCAACTGATCAATGCGAAGAGCCTGTCGGCATCCATGGCGCAGACGGCGATGGACACCTGCAAGACGAACGGCTATGCCGTATCGGTGACCGTCGTCGGCCGCAACGGCGAAGTGCTTGTCCAGGTGCGCGGCGACGGCACGGGACCGCACACCATGGAGAACAGCATGCGCAAGGCTTATACCTCGCGTACTTTCCGCATCCCCTCGGGTGACTTGAACACGCGCCTCAAGGCCGATCCCAGCCTTGGCCTGATCCACCTCACAAACGTGATCGCGAACCAGGGCGCGCTGCCGGTCAAGGTCGGCGATGAGACCATCGGCGCGATCGGCGCCTCCGGCGCCCCGGGCGGCGAGAAGGACGAAGTCTGCGTCAAAGCCGGCATCGAGAAGATCGCCGCGATGCTCAAGTAATCCCGAGCAGCCGCGCCGCGTTCGCGCCCATGATCTGGGTTTTTTCCTTTGGGCTTAATTTTTTTACTTTATTGATGAACCCAACAGGATCTTCCACCCCCATGTCGTAGGGGTAATCGGTGCCAAGCAGCACGTGATCGGCGCCGAAACGCTCGATCAACTGCTTGAGCATCGTGGGATCGAAGGTGATGGTGTCGAAGTAGAACTTTTCCAGCGAACTGGAAGGTTTCTTCTTGAGCACGGTGCGGCAGTCGGGGCGCGCCTTCCAGGCATGGTCCATCCTCGCCCAGTAATGGGCGAGGTAGCCGCCGGCGTGCGGCAGCACGACTTTGAGTTTCGGATGGCGCTCCATCACGCCGTCGAAGATCAGGTGGCTCGCCGCCACCGTGGTCTCGAGCGGATTGCCGATGACGTTGTTGAAGTAGTGGTCCATCAGCCGCTCGCCCTGCGTGAAGCCGATGGGATGCATGAAGACCACTACGTTCAACTCCTGTGCTTTTGCAAAAAATTTCTCCAGGGAAAGGCGAGCATTGGTCAAATCCATCCCGTTCACGCTGGGATTGATCTCGACTCCGCGAAGCCCCAGCTTCTTGACGGCGTATTCCAGTTCCGACACCGCAAGTCCGGGATCCTGCAGCGGCACCGTGCCCAGGCCGACGAAGCGGTCGGGCCACTGGGCGGCGATTTGCGCGATGCGCTCGTTCACCGCGCGCGCCAGTTCCGCGCCCATGCCGGGGTCGGTCCAGTAGTAGGTCTGGTTCGGCGCCGGCGATACCGCCTGGATGTCGATGCCCATGCGGTCCATGTACTTCAACCGGACCGCGATGTCCGAGAGCCTCGGCGCGCGGTCCTTCATCTGCTTGGCGTTCGTCTCGCGCGTCATCGTGTTGGCGAAGCAGACCGAGGGCTCGTACTGGCCCGGGTTCAGGTGCGCAACTTTCGCCGCCACGTCCTGATTCAGGTAGTGGCAGTGGATATCGATCTTCAGACTGCCGCGCTTCTTGCTCTTCACAATCATTTGGGGGCCTCGGGCTGCCGCGACGGATGCGCGCGCTCGAAGGCCGGCAACTTCATGCATTCGCCGTAGATGCGCAGCGCCGTCGGCACCACGCTCTGCGGGTTGAGCGCCTTGTACTCGTCGGTAAACTGCTTTCCCTTGAGGATATCGATGGAAACTTCCTCGGCAGCGATGCCTTTCAGGCCTAGCGCAGCTCGCACGCGATACGTCGCCAGGGATCGCCAGAATCCATACAGCTTCATGGATTCACCTTGATGTTGGCTTCCTTGATCAGCTTCGAAAATTTGTCCATCTCGGTCCTGATGAAGGTGCCGAACTGCGCGGGCGTGCTGCTCACCGCCTCGACGCCGAGATCGGCGAATTTCCCTGTTACGGCCGGATCCTGCATCACCTTGACCATGTCGGCGTGAAACTTGTCCACGATCGTCCTGGATACGCCCGCGGGGAAAAGCACGCCCCACCAGTTCACCACCACGAGGCCCGGTACCGTGGCATCGCAGGTCGGCAGGTCCGGCAGCAGCACGAATTTCTGCGCCCCGGTAGTGCACAGCGCGCGCAGCTTGCCGGCGCGGATGTGCGCCATCGCCGGCAGCGCGTCCGAAAAGATCAGGTGTATCTGCTGGCCCAGCAGATCCTGCACCGCGAGCACCCCGCCCTTGTAGGGGATCTCGACCATGTTCGCCCGGGTGAGGTTTTTCAGCAGCTCGGTGCTCAGGTGGGAAACGCTGCCGGGCCCGCTGGTGCCGTAGGAGAGCTTGCCGGGGTTGGCGCGCGCGTAGGCGAGCACCTCGTCGAACGATTTCACCTGCCAGGCCGTGTTCACGACGAGGACGTTGGGCCCGGTCGAGATCAGCGACACCGGCACGAAATCCTTTTCCATGCTGTAGGAGACTTTCGAGAGCAGCGGATTGACCGCGGCAGGGCCGATGTTGCCGACCACGAAGGTGTAGCCGTCGGCGGGCTGGCGCGCGGCGTACTCCATGCCGATGGACCCGGCAGCGCCCGGCTTGCTTTCGACGATCACCTGCTGGCCCCAGACTTCGGACAGTTTCTGGCCGAAGACGCGCGCCATCAGGTCGGAACTGCCGCCGGGCGGATAAGTGACGATCAGTCTGACCGGTTTAGTCGGGTAAGACTGGGAAAATACACTGCCGCAAACCAATGCCAAGCAACACATCAGGATTCTCAACATGACTCCTCCTCGTTAATGCTTGCACGAATTCTTACCAGAACAGTACCCTTAAGCAATGGCTAAAGCACTGACTTTCAATATGCGCCTCCTCGCCCACCACGAGCTGCAGGGCTTCGGCGGCATCGGCGAGGGCATGGCCCTCCAGAGCACGCGCGGCGGGCGCCGCATCCTGTGGCTCGCCCACGAAGGAGCGCCGAAGAATTTCACCGGCGTCGACGTCACCGACCCGCGCGCGCCGCGCGTGATCGTGCAGACCGACCTGCCGCACGCGAAGGTGCGCTCCAACTCCCTCGACGTGACGGGCGACGTCATGGCGGTCGCCTACCAGACGAGCGCGGTGGGAATGAAGCCGGCGGGCTTCGACCTGTTCGACATTTCGCATCCCGAGCAGCCGAAGCGCATCTCGCACTTCGATGCCTCGGGCGCGCATTCGCGCGGCGCGCACCAGGTCTGGTTCGTCGACGGCGAGTTCGTCCACATGTCCTGCGGCGCGGACGACTTCCAGCCGCGCCATCCCGAAGACGACCAGATCTACCGCATCGTCGACGTGCGCGACCCGGCCAGGCCCGTCGAGGCCGGCCGCTGGTGGCTGCCCGGCACGCGCGAAGGCGACGCCGCGCCCGCGCCCGCGCGGCTCGATCCGCGCATCGCGACCGGCTACCGCGTCCACAACACCAATGTCTTCCCGCAGCGTCCCGACCGCGCCTACGTCGGCTACATCGATGGCGGCGCGGTGATCCTCGACATCGCCGACAAGGCCAGGCCGAAGGTCGTGGGCATGTGGAATCATTCGCCGCCCTTCAACGGCTTTACGCATACCGTGCTGCCGCTGTTCGGCCGCGAACTGCTCGTCGTGAGCGACGAGTGTGTGCGCGACGACGGCATCGACTGGCCGCGGCTGGTGTGGGTGGTGGACGGTCGCAACGAGCGCAATCCGGTGCCGATCAGCACCTTTCCGGCGCCCCCGGTCGAGGCATTCATCAAGCGCGGCGGCCGCTTTGGCGCCCACAACCTGCACGAGAACCAGCCGGGGCCGACCTCGTTCCGCTCGGAGCAGATCATCATCGGCACCTTCTTCAACGCCGGCGTGCGCGCCTACGACATCGCCAACCCGTACCAGCCGCAGGAAATCGCCTACTACGTTCCCGAGGCGCCGAAGCTCTCCCGCGCCGGCGCGATCCAGCTCAACGATGTCTACGTGGACGAAAAGCGCGTCGTGTACACCGTCGATCGCCACGCTGGTGGGCTTTATGTCCTTGAATTGAATGCGTGAAACGTGACCCCCTCGCGGGCCGCATTCCAATAATCCTGATCACGGGGTTTCTGGGAAGCGGGAAGACGACTCTGCTCGGCAAGCTGCTGCGCCACCCGGGCATGGACCGCGCCGCGGTGGTCATCAACGAGCTCGGCGACGTCGCGATCGATCATCTGCTGGTCGCCACGTCCTCGGAGCAGATGACGCTGCTCGGCAACGGCTGCCTGTGCTGCACCGTGCGCACCGACCTGCAGGAAACGCTGCGCGAGATGTTCATCCGGCGGCGCGCGGGCGAGGTGATCGATTTCGACCGCGTCTTCGTCGAGACCACCGGCCTCGCCGACCCGGTGCCGGTGCTGCATTCCTTCCAGAGCGACGGCCTGCTCGGCGCGCAGTACCGGCTCGACGGCGTGGTCACCGTGGTGGACGCGGTGAACGGCATGGGTCAGCTAGACACGATGCCCGAAGCGGTCAAGCAGGCGGCCGTAGCCGACCGGATTGTCCTGAGCAAGACTGATATTGCAGGCGATGTTTCTGAATTGCTTTCACGATTGAAAACCCTCAATCCATTCGTTTCAATTACAAAAGCCATTCAAGGCGAGATCGATCCGGCATTGCTGGTCAATCTCAGCCCCGGCAGCGAGAAAGCCCTCCCCGCGGAACTCAGTCGCTGGCTCGGTGACGGCAATACGTATCTGGGGAAGAAACTTAGAGGAAATCACGACGCCGCGATTCACACTTTCAGCCTGCGCTTCGAGCACCCCTTTACCTGGGACGGCCTGAACGCGGCGCTGCAGACGCTGACGGCCCTGCGCGGACCCGACCTGCTGCGCGTCAAGGGAATCGTCAACGTCGAAGGCGAATCCGGCCCCGTGATCCTGCAGGCGGCGCAGCACGTGATCCACCCGCCGGTGACGCTCGAGGCCTGGCGCGACGCCGACCGTTCGACGCGGATCGTCTTCATCACGCGCAACATCGCGCGCGAATCAGTGGAATCCCTGTTTGTCGCTGTCGGAGCGCTTGAAAAGCAAAAGTCTTAGATCGGCACCACCAAGAGCGGCCGCAGGAAGTTATCGAATCTCAATCATGCAGTGCGGCAAAAACTGTCGAAATTGGCCGAATCCGGCGATTTCTGAATGACAGCTTCCGGCCAGGAGCCGTCATTCGTAGAACCGCTATTCGATCGCCTGATCAGCGCGAAGAGCAGGCCATTAGCCCTAGTGTGACGGTGCACTATGGGGTTTATGTCGCCTCGCGAGTCGCTATTGGTAAAAATATGGCGCAAGCTGGAGGTGATGCTAGAGACCGCGCGCCGCGTCTGGGGCTAGCGGTCGATCGCGGCCGGCGCGACCGAGTAGCAATCGGCGTAGAGCTTGCCATGCCCGGCGGAGGCGGCCACGTTCACCGTCCAGTGGCAGGCGCAGCTGACGTTGGCGTCGCGCCCCTTCTCGAAGCTCTGGTAGGCCCCGACCTTGTCGGGCGTGGCGTGCGCCTTGGCCAGGTCCGGCCCCTCCCAGATGCCGTGGAATTCGCACTTCAGGCCCTGCGCCTTGAAGTAGCCC
>SHXL01000041.1 GCA_009693345.1 Betaproteobacteria bacterium | reverse complement strand
GCCTTCATTCGCGTACGAGGGAAGCGCGAAAATGTCCAGCGCACGCAACCACGGCAGCACGTCCGCCTGCTGCCCCTGCATGCGCACCCGCCCCTGCAGGCCAAACCTCGCAATGCACTGCTCGAGCACCTTGCGCTGCGGCCCGTCGCCGACGATCAGGAGTTCGACATGGTCCGGCAGCCGGGCCATCGCTTCGATCAGAAATTCGTGCCCTTTCCAGCTGCGCAGCGTCGCCACGATGCCGACCAGGATCCTGTCCTGCGGCAGGCCGAACCTGGCGCGCGAAGTCTTTCTCTCGCCGGGCCGGAAACGGCCGGCATCGATGCCGGTGGGCACCGATTCGATGCGCGAGGCACTGAATCCGTTGCGCTCCACCAGCTGGCGCTTCAATGCCTCGCCCGTGGTGACTACGCGCGCGGCGGCGCGCATGTAGAGCCAGCGCGGGAGCGGCCCACGCGACACCGGCGCCGATATATGGCGCGTGCGCACTATCGGCACCGGGGGGGCGAGGATCAGCATCGCGAGTGCCGTGAGCCAGGAGTCGGTGGAACTGTGAGTGTTCACGACGTCGCTGCGATTGGCGCGCAGCCATCCGGCCAGGGCGCGCACGCCGCGGAGCCGTTTCTTCTCTATTGGCAGCGCCACGGCCGGAACGCCCCAGTTCGGCGCTTCGGCGTGGATGCGCGCCTGCGGCGAACAGAGCAGCGTGACGTCGTGGCCGCGCCGCATCAGTCCCTGTGCCTCGGAAAGAATCCGGATTTCCTGCCCGCCCCAGCCGAGCGAGGACTCGGTGTGGACGATCCGGAGAGGCTTCATGCCTTTTTGTTTTCTGGAGCGAATTGAATCCGGTACAACCTGGCGTAAACGCCCTCCTTCGCAAGCAACTCCGCGTGCGTGCCCGTCTCCACGATCTGCCCGCGCTCCAGCACCACGATACGATTGGCGCGTTCGATGGTGGACAGGCGGTGAGCGATCACCAGCGTGGTGCGCCCGCGCATCAGCGTATCGAGCGCGTCCTGCACCAGCCGCTCGGATTTGGAATCCAGCGCCGAGGTCGCTTCGTCGAGAATTAGTACCGGCGCATTCTTCAGCAATGCACGCGCGATGGCGAGGCGCTGGCGCTGGCCGCCGGAGAGGCGCATACCGTTTTCGCCGATCAGCGTATCCAGTCCCTGCGGCATTTCGCGGATGAATTCCATGGCATGCGCCGCCGTCGCCGCCGCAATCACCTCCGGCTCGGCCGCAGCGCCCATGCCGCCGTAGGCGATATTGGCGCGGATCGTGTCGTTGAACAGCACCACATCCTGCGAGACCAGCGCGAGGTTGGCGCGCAGGCTCTCGAGCTTGAGCGCCTGAATGTCGTGGCCGTCGAGCAGGATCCGGCCCGACTGCGGCGCGTAGAAGCGTGGCAGCAGGTTCACCAGGGTCGTCTTGCCGCCGCCCGAGCCGCCGACCAGCGCCACCGTCTCGCCGGGCCGGACCGCGAAGCTCACCGAGGAGAGCGCCGGCTCGGTGCGCGTCGGGTAGGTGAGGCTGACGCTCTGAAATTCGATCTCGCCGCGCGCACGCGCAAGCACCTGGACTCCCGTGTCTTCCTCCACCGGACCGTCTATCAGCCCGAACACGCTCTCGGCGGCGGCCAGGCCGCGCTGCAGCGGCGCATTGATCTCGGTCAGGTGCTTGAGCGGCGCGAGCAGCATCAGCATCGCCGTGAAGAACGATGCGAACTCGCCCACCGTGATGCGCCCCGCCAGTGAATCTTCCATTGCCAAGTACAGAATGATCGCGAGCGCCATTGCAGCCAGAACATGCGTCACCGGTGTAGTGAGCCCTGCGGCGACGGTCTGGCGCATGCCCAACCCCCGCAGCCGCTGGTTGGCGCGCTCGAAACGCAGCGATTCGTAGGCCTGTCCGCCAAAGATCTTGACCACCTTGTGACAGTCGATCGTCTCTTCCAGCACGTGCACCAGGTCGCCCATCGAATGCTGTGCATCGCGCGCAATGCGCCGCATGCGCCGCGATAGCAGGCGCACAAACAGCGCGATCAGCGGTCCCACCGCGAGCGCCACCAGCGTCAGCTTCCAGTCCAGATAGATAAGCCAGGCGAACAGCCCGATCACCGCGATCGAATCCTTGACCGCCACCGTCAGAACCGTCGTGGAAGCGGACGCTACCCCATTCACGTCGTAAGCGATCTTGGAGAGCACGGCGCCGGAACTGTGATCGTCGAAGAACTTTGCCGGAAAGCGCACCAGCCGCGCGAACATCGCCGCGCGCAGGTCGAGCACGACGCGATTCGAAACCCAGGCGAGAAAATAGGCCGCGGTAAAACTCAGCATCCCGCGAACTGCGAAGATGCCCACCAGTCCGGCAGCGAACATGATCGGCGGGACGAGGGGTTGCTTGCCGGGGCCGAAGCCGCCGTCCAGCAGTGGTTTCATCAAGGCCGGAAAAAGCGGTTCGGTCGCTGCCGCCGCGACCATGCCGAGAACGGCGAAGCCGAACGCCTTGGCATAGGGGCGCACATACGACAAGAGCCTGAAATACAGCGCGCTGTCGCGCTTTGCGCTCATGCAAGTGTCGCGTATAGCTTGGTCAGCTTGCGGGCCATGTCATCGACTCCGTAATTTTCGGCTGTACTGCGCGCGGCTGTGCGCGCGGCCGCGTCCCGGACTTGGTCGGATGCGACGCCCGCCGCCGCGTGCATCAGTTGCGCCAGTCCGGCCACGTCTGCCGGCTCGCAGATCCAGCCGTTTTCTCCATGCCGCACGACTTCGGCGGCGCCGCTGCGCCGGCCGACAATGGCCGGCAGGCTCATCGCCAGCGCCTCCAGGACCGTGTTCGGGAACGGGTCGTAGCGTGTCGGAAGGATAAAGCAATCCGCCGCCGCGTAGAGCGGCCGCACGTCGTCGCGGCCCCCCAGCAGCTGCACCCGGCTGCCGAGGGTCCTGGCATCGGCCAGCGCCGCAAAGCGCGCCGCGCCCCGGTCGCGTCCGGCGACCGCCAACCGGTACGGCGCATCGCCGCACTGCGCAAGCGCGCAGATCGCGGCATCCAGGCCTTTGCGCGCGAATCCGGAGCCGACGAAGGCAAACAGGATCTCGCCGGCGGCAATGCCCAGTTCGGCGCGGGCTGCGGCGCGCAGCGCCGTGCGGTGCCGCGGGTGAAAGTGCTCCAGATCGACGCCGTTATGAATCACGTGCAGTTTCCCCGATGCGAGCGCGAAGCGCCGGCGGATCTCATCGAGCACCATGTTCGAGTTGCAGATCACGGCACGCAAACGCGGATGCTCGAACATGCGCCGCTCGGCCGCGCAGGCATGGCGGTGGTAGGGATTGAGCGCGATGCCGAGGCGTTCGAGCGGTGCGGCCGCGGCGCGCCGGATGTCGAGCCATTCGGCATGCACGCCGTCGCCCGCACGATACAGATCGCAGCCGGGGATGCGCTCGTGCGACTGCACCAGGTCGAAGTTGCCGGCTTCCCAGGCATTCCTCGCGGCGCGCGCAAATGACCTGTCGCGCCACAGATTGCCGGCATAGAAAGGATTTGCAAGCACCACCTTGCGCGCTTGCCACCCCGTCGCACCGCTTTGCCAGCTGCGCGCGATCAGCGATACGTCGACCCCGGCGAGCTCAAGCGCCGGCAGAGCGCGCTCGATGAAGCGCTCGGCGCCGCCAAAGGGGTCGTAGCGCTGCCGCACGATGGCAACGCGCACCCGCTCAACGCTCCGTGGCGTTCTGCCGCTGCACGGCAAGCAGTTGCTCTACTGCTTCATGAACCTGGTCCACGCCCAGCGTGGTCAGGCACTCGCTCACCTTGCTGCCGCCGCAACCGTCGTTGCCGCAGGGACGGCAGGGATGGTCGCTCGCAACGACGCGATGCTTCACTTGCCACGGACGCCACTCCTCTTCGCCGCTCGGGCCGAACAGCGCCACCGCCGGCGTTCCCATCGCCGCGGCAAGGTGCATAGGCATCGAATCCACGCCGACGAACAGCCGCGCGCCCGCGGTCAGGGCTCCCAGTTCCTTGATCTGCAGCTTTCCCGCGAGGACCAGCGGCCTGGTTCCGGTTTTCGCCACGATTTCATCCACCAGCGCCAGTTCCTGCGGATCGGGGGCCGCCGTGAGCACCACGCGGTGGCTGGCGGAGAGCCGGTCGATCAATTGCGCATTGCGCTCGGGCGTCCAGCACTTGAAGCGCCAGCGCGATGCCGGATGGATATGGATGTAGGTGCCTTTCACCAGACCCTCGGCGGCAAGCAGCGCGGCGACGCGCGCCTGCGCCGCCGCCCCCGGAACGAACTGCATGCGGCGCTCGTCCAATCCAGGCTGGATGCCGATGCGGCGCAGCGCGTCCAGATTCGCCTCGACCTTGTGCCTGCGGCCGTTGCGCGCCAGCGGATACAGATGCGTGAAGCTCCGCGCCCAGAATTCACCCCGTCCGGGCACCGCCGGAGCGACGCTGCAGCGCGCACCAAGGGAGCGCGCGAGCCAGGCGCCGCGCGGCTGCTCCGTAAGGTGGACCAGGAGATCGTAGCGCCGCGCGCGCAGTGCGTCGTAGAGGCGTTTTTCCGAAGCAAACCTGGACAGCAGGCTTTCCTTCTTCCAGTTCCGCCCGACGACATGCATCTGGGTAAGCGCAGGGTGACCCTCGAGCATCGGCGCGGTATCGTCGTAGACCAGCGCATCGATCTCGATCTTCGGCGCGTGTGCCTGGAGTACGCCCAGCACCGGCGACGCGAGCAGCACGTCGCCGTGATGGCGCAGCATGACCACCAGCGCCCGGGCGATCTCCTTGAGCGGCACCGCGTCCTTCAGCATCGGGGGAAGATAGCAGAATTGCCGCCCGCCCCCGCCCACGGCTACTGCAGGCTGAATTCGGCGCTGACCCCGACGGTGCGCCCCGGCAGCGGAAACACCGCGTAGCGGTCGGGCGCGTTGTTGAACTGGTTGCGCACCGCGTAGTTGTAGTACTTCCTGTCGAACAGATTGTTGACCGCCAGGGAGATCGCGCCCCAGCCGAATATCTTCGCCAGCTTGACGTCCGCGACCGTGTACGCGGGAATTTTCGTTCCCAGCGAGTTCGGCTCGTCGTTCTCCATGAACTGGCTGCCGACATAGGCGAGCGAGCTCGTCAGCCGCGTCTTGGCCGCGAATTCCCAGACCATGCCCAGATTGAACTTCTGCGCCGGGACCAGCGGCACGTTCTTGCCGCCGATGGGCAGATTGGCGCCCAGCGCAGAGCCGCCGCCGGGAAGGATGCCCTCGAGAAATCGCGCGCTGGTGTAGGAATAGACTGCGGAGACACGGACGCTCGGCGTCGTCTGCCAGCGTCCTTCCAGCTCCAGCCCCTGCCGGCGCGACGGCGGCAGGTTCGTATTCCCCATGCCGGCAGTAAACGGATCAAGGTGCAGCTCATCGATCACTCGAGTCGTGAACAGGCTCGTTCGCAACATGCGCCCTGTCTCCCGCCATTCGGCACCGATTTCGTGCGTGAGTGCCCGTTGCGGCCGCAGGATCTGGAATTGATTGTTGAACGCGAGGTCCGTCTCGTAGATTTCGTCGATTCTGGCGAATCGAAACGACTGCGCCACGCGTGCGTACCCTGTCCACTCCCTGAGGAACGCATGCCGCAATCCGATCTCCCCGGCGCGTGCCCGCAGCACTGCGCTCGCGGGCTGCGCTCCCGTATTGAAGAAAAAACCTGGCGCGGCCGGATCCAGCGTGTCGTTCAGGTCAATCCTGACCCGTTCGCTGCGCCAGCCCACCGTCGCCGTGGTCGCGGCGGACAGGGCGATCGAATCGCTGAGGTAGAGCGCGCGGTCTTGCAGCGTACCTCTCACGAAGTTGATCGGTCGCGCGACGTTCTCCGGCCGATTCGCCTGCCGGGACGCGTAGCGCCAGCTGTGCGAGTCGATGCCGACGGTCAGGCGATGTGTGAAATCACCCGTGGAGAACGGCACCCGGACGCGGGGCGTCAACGAAACGAGCTTGAGGCTGTCTGCGCGAAACACGCCACGCGTCACGAAAAATGCCCGCGAATCCCGGTCACGCCAATCCAGGCCGATGGAAAGGTCGGTGTCACGGAATTGCTGGTTCCAGGCGATCCCCGCCCGCCGTCCATCCCGGCTCGAATAATCAAGAGGTGTCTGTGCTCCTTTTGGGTTCGTCGCGTACTCGTCGGTTCCAGACGAGGGCTGCACGCGCCGGGATCCCGGGATCCCGGCGTCCGTGGCGTCCGTTCCAAGCCGCAGGTCGAGGTGGCCGGGGCCGACAATCCACCTGGCATTGGCGAGGAAATTGCGCTGCTCGTTGCGGCTGTTTGCGCGGTATCCATCCGAGGCATAGCCATGGGCCGTCGCGCTGAGGCCAAAGCCGGGGCTTGCAAAATTGGCTGCCACGTGCCCCTCGTGCGTCCGAAAGCTTGCCACGCGCGCCGCTACGCCAAGGGCCGGCGCGAGCTGTTGCGGAGACCGCGTCACGATATTTATGGCCCCCGCGCTTGCGCCATCGCCATACAGCACTGCACCGGTTCCGCGGAGGATTTCGATCCGCTCGACATTCGCGAGTGGAATCGAGGACCAGGCAATTACCGCGGTGTCGATGTCCGAATAGCGCCGGCCATCCACGAGGATCAGCGTATTCTGCGGGCCGGTCGCGCCGAATCCGCGCATGTCGACGGATGCATTGGCGCCGTTGCTGCCAAACAGGTCTTTCACGGACAGGCCTACCTGCTCAGAGAGCAGATCCGGAATGTTCCGCGCCGCGCTTTTCGCGATGTCATCCCGCGTGAGGACCGTGACGCTCGCCGCCATGCGCCGGGCATCGTCTGCGAAGCGCGTGGCGGTGACTACGACCGAATCTTCATTCTGAGAATGGGCAGGCGAAGCTAGAGCAGCGAGTACTGCCACGAAAACGGCAAAGCGCATTGGGAACCCCTTCGGCGTCGTCCCCGACGCCTCAACAAGTTGAAAAAAGGCTCCAAGGCCGGTCTCCGGACTCGCGAGTGGCGGATGTGATCCGCCGGGTGCACGCCTTCCCGTGAGCTGGACAAGCCTCACAGTGGCCGGGTGTGCACCCCCTCGCTTACCGTTGCGGGGTCAGTCCAGGCTTTGCGCCGCCCGCAGGGGGCGGCAACGCACCTGATTCCCGTTTAACCCGCGGCGCGTGGAAGCGCCGCGGACACCTTGCAACTGACTACAGGGCAATTATATGAGCAGCGCAGCATGATCAGATATCACTTGCAGAAGCGGCCCTTATTTCTTGACGCTGTAGCGAATTTGCAACATAGTTCCGGCGTGGACGCGGAGTTCAACTCCCTCGATGCCAAGGTGGCGCAGTTCGTCGGCCTGTGCGAGCGCTTGCGCGCCGAAAACCACGATCTGTGCCAGCAGCTGGCAACGGCAAAGAACGATGCCAAGCGCCTGAACGAGCGTATCGAGGGCGCCAAGGTGAAGCTCGAGAGCCTGCTCGCGCGTCTGCCCGACTGAACGGGGCTGCCATGGCCGAAGCTGCCAAGACCATCGAAATCAGCATCCTGGGACGCAGCTACAAGATTGCGTGCAAGGAGGGCGAGCGCGAGACATTGCTCGAGGCATCCGCTTACCTCGACGGCAAGATGAGCGAGATCAAGAACGCCGGCAAAGTGAGCGGCCCCGACCGCATCGCGGTGATGGCGGCGCTCAACATCGCGCACGAATTTCTCTCCACCAAACTGGGGAACGGCTTTGACATCGGGCAGGCCAAGCGTAGAATTTCCTTGATCGAGGCGAAGCTCGATGAGGTGCTCGCCCAGCAGGACAAGCTGTTCTAGGCCGCGCTATTCGTTTTGTGCGGCATGCTTCTTTGTCCCCTGCAGTGTTCGACAGGGCCCATATTTTCCGAACCGATAGCTTCCCCTGGTTGCGGCCTCTAGTGCCACTGTTGTGATCGTCCCTCGCCTTCGGGCCCGCCGGACGAACCTGATGTGGACGGTACGCGACCACCCTGATTAAGCAGGGTTCGGAGGCCGGGCCCACCGGCACGAGCGGGGGACACCCTTATTCTTTTCCTATTCCCACTATGAATGCCTGGCTCATGAAATCCGAGCCCGACGAGTGCTCGATCGACGATGCGCTTGCGGCGCCGAAGAGAATCACGGCCTGGACCGGCGTGCGCAACTACCAGGCGCGCAATTGCATGCGCGACGCGATGCGCGTCGGTGACGGCGTTCTGTTCTACCACTCGAGCTGCGCCGAGCCAGGCATCGCGGGACTCGCGGAGGTCGCGAGCGCGGCCTACGCCGACCCGACCCAATTCGACCGCAAGAGCCCCTATTACGACCCGAAATCCCGCCGCGATGCGCCGCGCTGGCTCTGTGTCGATGTCCGGGCGCTGCAAAAGACGCGCCTCATGCCACTGCCCGAAATGCGCGCCCAAGCCAGCCTGAAGAAGATGTGGGCCTTGCGCCAGGGGAATCGCCTTTCGATCACACCGGTCTCCGGGCCGGAATGGAAACTCATTTGCAATCGACTGACCTAAAGAACGACACGCTGCTGCGCGCGCTGGCGCGCGAGCCCACCGCACACACGCCGGTCTGGCTGATGCGGCAAGCCGGCCGCTACCTGCCCGAATACAACGCGACGCGGGCGAAGGCGGGAAGTTTTCTCAAGCTGGCGAAAACTCCGGCGCTCGCCGCCGAAGTGGCGCTGCAGCCGCTCGCGCGTTTCCCGCTGGACGCGGCAATCCTGTTTTCCGACATCCTCACGGTGCCGGACGCAATGGGCCTGGGGCTCTACTTCGCCGAGGGCGAAGGCCCGCGCTTCGAGCGGCCGCTGCGCGACGAAGCGGCGATCATGCGTCTCGCCGCGCCCGATCCGACCGCCGAGCTGCGCTATGTGCTGGAAGCGGTGCGCGAGACCCGCAACGCCCTCGGCAATCGGGTCCCCCTGATCGGCTTCTCCGGCAGCCCCTACACGCTCGCCTGCTACATGATCGAGGGATCGGGCAGCGACGACTGGCGCACGGTCAAGGAGATGCTGTACGCCCGCCCGGACCTGCTGCACCGCATCCTCGACGTGAACGCGCGAGCGGTGACGGATTACCTGAATGCGCAGATCGAAGCTGGCGCCCAGGCGGTGATGCTGTTCGACACCTGGGGCGGGAGCCTCACCGCGGCGCAGTATGAGGAATTCTCGCTGTCCTATATGCGCAGAGTGTTGTCGCAAGTGCGCAATGCCCCGCGCATCGTCTTCACCAAAGGCGGTGGCGGCTGGCTGGAGAGCATCGCCGCAAGCGGCTGTGAAGCAGTAGGACTGGACTGGACCGTCGCTCCCGGCGACGCGCGTCGCAGAATCGGCGCGAGTGTCGCGCTGCAAGGCAATCTCGATCCTGCGGTGCTCAGCGCGCCGCCGGCGCGTGCACGCGAAGAAGTGCGGCGCGTGCTCGATGCCTTCGGAGCCGCACCTGGCCATGTTTTCAACTTGGGGCATGGCATCTCGCCGCACGCGCGAGTTGACACGGTCGAAGCCATTGTAGACGAAGTATGCGCTTACAGCAGGCAACTGAGACCGCAGGCGCGCTGACTTATGCACACGGGCAAGGCAGAGGGACAAAGTGCCATTCTCCGGGGCGTACGCCCGGGAATATCGATGCAAGCACTTGATCGCAAGGAAGAAATCGACGTTATTTTTCACAGTTTGGGGGATTGCGCCGCCTGCTTGTGGATAACTGCCCGGAAGGGCTCCATGTTATTCACAGTTTTACCCACAGCAGGACGTGGATCGGGAAAATCTCGTTGTGGCGCAAGGAGAACGGTTGTATTCAAAATGCGAAAACTCAACTTTTACTGATGAAGGTATTGCGCGTCGCACTCGATGTACCGGTCGCCAAATTATTTGATTACCTGATCGACGACGCAAGCCCGGCCGCGTCCGGCGACCGGGTCGTCGTGCCCTTCGGGGCGCGGCAGCGCGTCGGTGTCGTCGTCGAAATCTCCGACGCCAGTTCGGTTGCGGTTTCCAGGCTCAAGTCGGTCGTGCGCGTACTGGACGACGCGCCCAGGCTTTCCGCCAGCTGGCTCGAGCAGATACGCTTCTTGTCTTCCTACTACCAACGGCCGTTCGGCGAGACGGTGGCGGGCGCGCTCCCGGCGCGATTGCGTTCTCTCAAGCCACTCCCGAAGCGAAGAAAATCCGCTGCCGGGGGTACGTCGGACGCGGCGCCCCATTTCGCGGCGGTGCACGACCCCAATCCGGCGCAGGCCGGCGCGATCGAGCGGATCGGCGCCGCGCTCGGGTCCTTCCGCCCTTACCTGCTGCACGGCATCACCGGCAGCGGCAAAACCGAGGTCTACCTGCGGCTGATCGCGCAGGTGCTGTCCAAAGGCATGCAGGCGCTGGTACTGGTTCCCGAGATCGGCCTGACGCCGCAATTGGAGGCCCGATTCCGCCAGGCGTTCCCCGATACCCGCATCGCGGTGTTGCACAGCGCGCTGGAGGAATCCGCGCGCACCCACGCGTGGCTCGATGCGGCACGCGGCGAAGCGCCGGTCATTCTTGGAACGCGGCTGGCGGTGCTGACCCCGTTGCCGCGGCTCGGCATCGTGGTGGTCGATGAAGAGCACGACGCCTCCTTCAAGCAGCAGGAGGGACTGCGTTACTCGGGGCGCGATGCGGCCGTGCTGCGCGCCAAGCTCGCCGGCTGCCCGGTGGTGCTCGGCACGGCGACCCCGTCGCTGGAAACCTGGTTCAACTGCCGCGCCGGCCGCTACGAGTTGATCAGCCTGCCGGAACGCGCGGTACCGGGCGCGCGCTTGCCAACGGTCCGTACCGTGGACCTTCGCATCGAGAGCGCCGAGCACGGGCTCGCCAAGCCGGTGCTGGATGCCATCCGGACGCGCCTGGCCCGCGGCGAGCAAAGCCTCGTCTTCATCAACCGCCGCGGCTACGCACCGGTCCTCTCCTGCGAGTCCTGCGGCTGGGCGGCGGGCTGCACGCGCTGCAGCGCGCGGCTGGTGTTGCATGCCACGGACCGGAAATTGCGCTGCCATCACTGCGGCGCCCTGGAACCGGTGCCGCGCGAATGCCCGAGCTGCGGCAACGTGGACCTGCGGCCGCTGGGACGCGGCACGCAGCGGATCGAGGAAACGCTGGCGGCGCTCCATCCGGAGGCGCGCATCCTGCGCATCGACCGCGACAGCACCCGCAAGCGCGACGAACTTGCACGCACGCTGGAAGGCGTCGGCCGCGGCGAGGGCGACATCCTGGTCGGCACGCAACTGCTCGCCAAAGGCCATGACTTTCCGAACCTTTCGCTGGTATGCGTGCTGAATGCCGACAGCGCACTGCTGTCCACCGACTACCGCTCCGCGGAAAGGCTCTTCGCGACCCTCGCCCAGGTCGGCGGCCGGAGCGGCCGCCGCGAGCAGCCTGGCGAAGTGCTGGTGCAAACGCGCTATCCCGGGCATCCGATGTTCCAGGCGCTCATCCGCCACGATTACGCCGGATTCGCCGAGTCGCAGCTCGCCGAACGCGAAAGCGCGGGTTTCCCGCCTTACGTCCACGAAGCTGCGTTGCGCGCGGAAGCGACAAGGTTGGAGGCCGCGATGGCGTTCCTGCGCGCTGCGGCCCGGCTCCTCGATGTGCCCGACAGCGTCCAGATCTACGACCCGGTGCCTCACGTGATCACACGGCGCGCCGGAGTGGAGCGAGCACAGTTGATCCTGCAATCGGCTTCGCGCCCCGCGCTGCAGGACTTTCTGCGCCTCTGGTCGGCGGCGCTCCCCGCCTCCACCTCGAGCGGCGTGCGCTGGCATCTCGACGTCGATCCGATCGAATTCGATTAGGGTCGGTGATAATCGGGGTCAGAGCCCGATCCCCAGTCTCGCCAACGTATAATTCGCGCCGCTTTTCATGCCTAGCCCCAAGGACACTGTCGAACTGATTCTTGCGGGCGCAGTACGCCGAGTGGCGCCGGGCATTGACATAACCCTCCGCCTGGAACTTCCCCGCAATCCGGACCACGGTGACTACGCGACGAGCGTCGCTTTGCAGCTCGCAAAGCCGCTCGCACGAAAACCGAGAGAGATTGCTGAAGAAATTGTTCACAATGCAAAAGCGGACATCGAAAAGAACGGCGCATCGCTGGAGATCGCCGGCGCCGGATTCATCAATATCCGGCTTAGAAGCACAACCAAGCAAGCCGTCGTTGCCGAGATCCTGAAGCAAGGCTCCAACTATGGCCGTGTTTCAGCCGCAAGACCGGAGAAGGTGATGGTCGAGTTCGTGTCGGCGAATCCGACCGGGCCGCTGCACGTCGGGCATGGGCGCCAGGCGGCGCTCGGCGATGCACTCGCCGCGCTGCTGGAATCGCAGGGGCACGAGGTCACGCGCGAGTTCTATTACAACGACGCCGGCGCGCAGATCCAGAACCTTGCGCTCTCGGTGCAGGCGCGCGCGCAGGGCGTCGAGCCCGGTGGCCCGGGCTGGCCCGCCGACGCCTACGCGGGCGACTATATCCGCGAGATTGCCGAGGATTTCAAGGCCCGTGGAGGCAACCCCCGTGGCGACCTGGACGACCTCGACGCAGTGCGTCGGTTCGCGGTCGCGTTCCTGCGCGATGAACAGGACATGGACCTGCAGAAGTTCGGCGTGAAATTCGGCGTCTACTTCCTGGAATCGAGCTTGTACGCCGGTGGCAAGGTGGAGGGCACAGTTGAGGGGCTGATCGCGAGCGGCAAGACCTACGAGAAGGACGGCGCGCTGTGGCTGCGTACGACCGACTACGGCGACGACAAGGACCGCGTGGTGCGCAAGTCCGACGGCAGCTACACCTATTTCGTTCCGGACGTCGCCTACCATGTCAATAAATGGCAGCGCGGTTTCGCCAAGGTGATCAACGTCCAGGGGACGGATCATCACAGCGCCGTGACGCGCGTGCGCGCCGGCCTGCAGGCTCTCGGCATCGGCATTTCGGAGGGCTATCCGGACTACGTGCTGCACAGTCTGGTCAAGGTGATGCGCGGCGGCGCCGAAGTGAAGATCTCCAAGCGAGCCGGTTCCTATGTCACCGTGCGCGACCTCATCGAATGGGTGGGGCGCGACGCGGTAAGATTTTTTCTCGTGTCGCGCAAGGCCGACAGCGAGTTCACGTTCGATATCGACCTCGCGCTCGCGAAGAGCGAGGAAAACCCCGTCTATTACGTGCAGTATGCCCATGCGCGCATCTGCAGCATGCTCGCGCAATGGGGCGGCGATCCGGCGCGCCTCGCGCAGGTGGCGCTGGGCGCCCTGACAGGGGAAAAAGAACTCCGTCTCGCGCAGCGGCTCGCGGAATTCCCCGATATGTTGGCGGCCGCGGCCGGGGAGCTCGCACCGCACGCAGTCGCCTTCTACCTGCGCGCGCTCGCGGGCGATTTCCACAGCTACTATAATGCCGAGCGCATCCTGGTCGAGGACGAGGCCTTGCGCGACGCGCGGCTCGCGCTGTGCGCGGCGATCCGGCAGACGATCGCGAACGGCCTCGCGCTCCTCGGAGTGAGCGCGCCGGAGAAAATGTAATGCGCAAGCCCGTGAAACGTTTCGCTGCTCCGAGCCGCTCCGGCGGCGGCTTCCTGCTCGGAATGTTCGTCGGCCTGTTTATCGGCCTGGGCATCGCGCTAGGGGTGGCGTTCTACCTCAACAAGACCCCGCTGCCGTTTCTCGGCAAGTCCAAACCCGCCGCCGGCAAGGACTCGCCCGCCGATCCGGCGAAACCAGCGGCGATCGCCGGCATGCCGCAGGGCATCGCCAAGGGGGAGAGGCCCAAGTTCGACTTCTACAAGATACTGCCGGGGAGCGAGGAGCCGGTCTCCGAAAAAGAACTGAAGGACGCGGCAAAGACCTCCAAGGGTCAACCGGAAGCCGTCAGGGGCGTTTTCTTCATACAGGCAGGCTCGTTCCAGAATCCGGTCGATGCCGATAACCAGAAGGCGAAGATCGCGATCCTTGGCTTCGAGTCGCACGTCGAGCCCACTGTCCTGCCCGACAAGGGGACCTGGTATCGCATACGGCTCGGGCCGTATGCAACGCTGGAAGAACTCAACCAGGTACGCCGGACGCTGGCGCAGAACGGAATCGACGCCAATCTTGTCAAACTGAAGGACGTTGCCGCCAAAGACAACCAGGAAAAAAACTGAATGGACAGACTTCGCCGCAAATTGATCGTCGCCCTCGCCGCCGCATTCACCCCGGTGTCTCTCCCCTTGCGCGCGCAGCAGGACGCGGCCGCGGGCTACACCACGCTGCAGAACGCGCTGCCGGTCGAGAACCCGGGCAAGATTGAAGTCACCGAATTCTTCTGGTACGGCTGCATCCATTGCTACAACCTGGAGCCCGTGCTCGAAGCCTGGCTGCCGAAGCTGCCGGCGGACGCATACTTTCGCCGCATCCCCGCGGTGTTCAACGAGCGCTGGGCGCAGGATGCCACGATCTACTATGCCTTCGAGGCGCTCGGACTGCTGGACAAGCTGCATCCCCCGTTTTTCGACGCGATTCACAAGGAACGGCTGAAAACCGACAATCCCGCGGCGCTCGGCGAGTGGCTGACGAAGCACGGGCTTGATCCGCGGAAATTCGACGCGACCATGAAATCGTTCGGCGTCCAGAGCAAGGCAAGGCGTGCGGCGCAGTTGACTGGCGCATCCCGCATCGACGGCACGCCCGCGATGATGGTGCATGGCCGCTACACCATCAGCACCGAGCAGGGCCGCACGCGCGAAGGCATGCTCGCCAATGCCGAGCGCCTGATCATTGCGGTGCGCAAGACGCTGGCGGGGACAAAGTAGCGCCCTGAACCGCATTGTTTCTCTCGTACCCTCGATAACCGAGTTGGTATGCGAACTGGGGCTCGCCGATCAGCTCGTGGGCCGGACCGGCTACTGCATCCATCCGCGGGAAGCGCTGAAGAAGATCCCCAGGGTCGGCGGCACCAAGACGGTCAATCTGGCGAAGATCCGCGCGCTAGCGCCCACCCACGTGATCGTCAACGTGGACGAAAACACCAGGGAAGCCGCTGACGCGCTTGCTGAATTCGTGCCGAACGTCATCGTCACGCATCCGCTCGCCCCGCTGGACAACCTCGCGCTCTATCGCCAGATCGGCTGCGCCTTCGGCAGGCAACGCGAAGCGGAAGTCCTTGGTTCCAGATTTGAATCAATGCATGGAAAGATCCTCGAACGAAAATTCAAGGAAAGAAAAGTCCTCTACCTGATCTGGAAGGATCCCTGGATGACGGTGTCGCGCGATACCTATGTCTCGCGCACTCTCGCGCTTTTCGGCCTGCATACGCTGCCTGAATCCGCGGATGCCCGCTATCCGACGCTGAACGATCCGGACCTGAAGGGCGTGGAACTCATCCTGCTGTCGACCGAACCGTATCTCTTTCGTGAAAATCATCGCAGGGAAATCGGTGAACGAACCCGAAAGCCGGCCTATCTCATCGACGGCGAGATGGCCTCCTGGTACGGCAGCCGCGCGATCCGGGGATTGCGGTATCTTGCCGACTTCTCCGCCTCCCTCTGAAAAGGGCCATCTTGAGCCAGGACATCAACATCCAGTTCACGCGTTTCTCGGCGTTCTACTCGCCGCTCATCGCCACGATGGCGGGCGGCTTTCTCGAGCAGGAAGGCCTGCGCCCGCGGCATACAGTATCGCCACCGGGCACCTCGGCGATCACGGGGCTCGTCGATGGCTCGGTCCATGTCGCCCAGTCCGCGCCCTCGCAGGGCTTCGGGCCCCTCGAGCAGGGCAAGTCGCCGCCCGCACTGCACTTTGCGCAGATCAACGAGATGGATGGTTTCTTCCTCGTCGGGCGCGCGGCCGAGCCGCAGTTCGCCTGGGACCGGCTAAAAGGCCGAAAGGTGCTCGTCGACCACGGCGGGCAGCCGCTGGCGATGTTCAAGTACGCCTGCCACAGGCGCGGCCTCCCGTTCCAGAGCATCGTCGCGCTCGATGCCGGTTCCACCGAGCGCATGATCGACGCCTTCCGCAAGGGCGAGGGCGACTACATCCACCTGCAGGGGCCCGCCCCGCAACAGCTCGAACACGAGGGCGCCGGCCATATCGTCGCCTCGTTGGCCCAGGCCATCGGGCCGTGCGCGTTTTCGAGCCTCGCGGCGACGCGCGGCTGGATTGCGACCGACATGGCGCAGCGTTTCATGCGCGCCTACCGCAAGGCGCGCGCCTGAGTGATCAATGCGCCCGCAGCGGAGATTGCCAGAGCCGAGGCGCCGTTCTTCCCAGATGTCGATCCCGGCGTGCTCGCGGCGACCATCGCCACCTATCAGACCCTCGGCAACTGGACTCCGCACGCAGAAATCATGCGTCCCGCCTGGGAAGCGGCCGTGGACATTTTTCTGCATGCCGGCCTGATCAAGCGGCGGCACCGCTACGAGGACGTTATCGCTTCGCCCCCAGCCGCAGCATGACGTAGCTGCCGGGGGCGTCCTCCAGCGCATTGGTCGGGGATCGTGCGGGAATCTTTTCACCCCCATTGCGCGCATCGATCCACGCCTGCCAGTCCTCCCACCACGAACCCGGGTGCTGGGTCGCGGTCTTGAACCAGTCCTCCGCGGACTCGGGCCGGGCCTCGTTGGTCCAGTAGTGATACTTCTTCGCCGCAGGCGGATTGACGATACCGGCGATGTGGCCCGAGCCGCCGAGCACGAAGCGCACCTCGCCCCCGAGGTACTTCGACCCCCTGTAGGTCGTCTTCCACGGCGCGATGTGATCTTCCACGGTGGATATGAAGTACGAAGGCAGTTTCACTTTCGAAAGATCGATCGGCACGCCCTCCAGCGTGATGCCGCCCGGCACGCCGAGAAGGTTCTTCAGGTACATGTTCCGCAGGTAGTAGCTGTGCATGCGCGCCGGCATGCGCGTCGCGTCCGAGTTCCAGTAGAGCAGGTCGAACGGAAACGGGTCCTTGCCCATGAGGTAGTTGTTGATGACGAAGGACCACACCAGGTCGTTGGCGCGCAGCAGGTTGAACGTCGTCGACATCTCCGAGCCTTCGAGGTAGCCGCGCTCGTTCATCTTCTTCTCGAGGTTGTCGACCTG